>NZ_JBMDJI010000005.1:0-224743 GCF_057809115.1 Pseudomonas sp. FG47 | reverse complement strand
GTTGTCCGTAGGAGCCGGCTTGCCGGCGAACAGCTCGGAACGCACAACAGGAGAGGCCAATGCCCGATCGTGCCCCGCTGGACCCCGTCACCGCTCGCTGGATCCCCTGGGTGGTGGCCATCGCCTTCTTCATGCAATCGCTGGACGGCACCATCCTCAACACCGCGTTGCCGGCCATGGCCCGCTCGCTGGCCGAGGACCCGCTGCGCATGCAGGGGGTGATCATCGCCTACATGCTCACCGTGGCCCTGTTGATCCCGGCCTCGGGCTGGATCGCCGATCGGTTCGGCACCAAGCGCATCTTCTTCAGCGCCATCCTGCTGTTCAGCTTCGGCTCGCTGTTGTGCGCCATGGCCAACAGCCTCGGTTTCCTGATCTTCGCCCGGGTGGTGCAAGGCCTCGGCGGCGCACTGATGCTGCCGGTCGGAAGGCTGGTGGTGTTGCGCGCCTACCCGCGCAGCGAACTGGTGCGGATCATGAGTTTCATCACCATCCCAGGCCTGCTCGGCCCGCTACTCGGCCCGACGGTGGGCGGCTGGCTGGTGGAAATCCTCAGCTGGCACTGGATCTTCCTGCTCAACCTTCCGGTGGGCGCCGTGGGTTGCTATGCGGTGTGGAGGTTCATCCCCGACCTGCGCGGCGCCGAGCGCACCACCTTCGACGGGCCGGGCTTCCTATTGTTCGGCGCGGCGATGGTGCTGATCACCATCGCCATGGAGGGCCTGGGCGAACTGCACCTGCCGCACCTGCGGGTGATGCTGTTGCTGTTCGCCGGCATGGCCTGCCTGGCCGCCTACTGGCTGCGCGCCGGACGCGACCCGGAGCCACTGTTCTCACCGTCACTGTTCCGCGTGCGCACTTTCGCCATCGGTATCCTCGGCAACCTGTTCGCCCGCCTGGGCAGCGGCGCGCTGCCGTTTCTGGTGCCGTTGCTGCTGCAGGTGGCGCTGGGCTACTCGCCGGCCCAGGCCGGCATGAGCATGATTCCGCTGGCAGCGGCGGCGATGCTCGCCAAGTCGGTCGCCCGGCCGCTGATCGAGCGCCTGGGCTACCGCATCGTGCTCACCGGCAACACCCTGCTGCTGGGTCTGCTACTGGCCAGCCTCGGGCTGGTCGACGAGCAGACGCCGTATGCGCTGCTGCTGGCGCAGCTGGCCATGCTGGGCGCGGTGAACTCGATGCAGTTCACGGCGATGAACACCGTGACCCTGATCGACCTCGACGACGCCAGCGCCAGCAGCGGTAACAGCTTGTTGTCGGTGGTCGCGCAACTGTCGCTGAGCCTGGGCGTGGCCTGCGCCGGCGCCCTGCTCGGCGGCTTCACCGCCGCCGGCAGCGCCGATGGTGTGGAGACCACCCTGGGCGCGTTCCAGCTGACCTTCGTCACTATTGGCGTGATGGCCATGCTGGCGGCGGCGATCTTCCTGCAACTGGCGCCGACAGACGGAAGGCGCGCCCGTCGTCCGGAAGAGCACGTCGAGTCGTAGGGCGAATGGCCATGAGGCTGGTAGACTGTGCGACATTTTTCGCTTTGCACAACAGGCCCGCCTCGTGACCGTTGAAAACACCGCCTTTGCCACCCTCCCGCTGTCCACCGCCATGCTGGCCAACCTGGACGCCCTGGGCTATGCCTCGATGACCCCGATCCAGGCCCAGAGCCTGCCGGTCATCCTCAAAGGCCAGGACCTGATCGCCCAGGCCAAGACCGGCAGCGGCAAGACCGCCGCCTTCGGCATCGGCCTGCTCAACCCGATCAACCCGCGCTACTTCGGCTGCCAGGCGCTGGTGCTGTGCCCAACCCGCGAACTGGCCGACCAGGTGGCCAAGGAGTTGCGCCGCCTGGCCCGCGCCGAGGACAACATCAAGATCCTCACCCTGTGCGGCGGCGTCTCGCTGGGCCCGCAGATCGCCTCGCTGGAGCACGGCGCGCATATCATCGTCGGCACCCCGGGCCGTATCCAGCAACACCTGGACAAGGGCACCCTGGTGCTCGACGGGCTCAACACCCTGGTGCTCGACGAGGCCGACCGCATGCTCGACATGGGCTTCTTCGACGCCATCGCCAACATCATCGGCAAGACCCCGACGCGCCGCCAGACCCTGCTGTTCTCGGCCACCTACCCAGCCGGCATCGAGCAACTGGCCAAGGACTTCATGCGCCAGCCGCAGCAGGTCAAGGTCGAGGCGCTGCACAGCGATAGCCAGATCGAGCAGCGTTTCATCGAGATCGACCCGCAGCAACGCCTGGAGGCGGTAACCCGTGTGCTCGGCCACTACCGCCCGCAGTCCTGCGTGGCGTTCTGCTTCACCAAGCAGCAGTGCGAGGACGTGGTTGCCCACCTCACCGCCAAGGGCATCGTCGCCCAGGCCCTGCACGGCGACCTGGAGCAACGCGACCGCGACCAGGTGCTGACGATGTTCGCCAACCGCAGCAGCTCGGTACTGGTGGCCACCGACGTCGCCGCCCGCGGCCTGGACATCGATGGCCTGGACCTGGTGATCAACGTCGAGCTGGCCCGTGACGCCGAGATCCACGTGCACCGCGTCGGTCGCACTGGCCGCGCGGGCGAGAAAGGCGTGGCGATCAGCCTGGTGGCTCCAGCCGAAGGCCACCGCGCCCAGGCCATCGAGGACCTGCAGAGCAAGCCGCTGCGCTGGGAGCAGTTGGACAACCTCAAGAGCAAGGGCGGCGAGCCGCTGCTGCCGGCGATGACCACCCTGTGCATCGGCGCCGGGCGCAAGGACAAGCTGCGCCCGGGCGACATCCTCGGCGCGCTGACCGGCGACGCCGGGCTGCCGGGCAAGCAGGTGGGCAAGATTGCCATCTTCGACTTCGTGGCGTTCGTCGCCGTGGAGCGGGCGGTGGCCAAACAGGCCATGCAGCGCCTGAACAGCGGCAAGATCAAGGGCCGGGCCCTGAAAGTCCGTATCGTCTGACCTATTTTGGGGTCGCTTCGCGACCCTTTCGCGGCACAAGGCCGTTCCTACAGGGGATCGCGTACATCCTGTAGGAGCGGCCTTGTGCCGCGAAAGGGCTGCACAGCAGCCCCGGCAATTCTGAAGAGGTAACACCGTGCACTCCACCGACGTGATCATCCTCGGCGCCGGCGCCGCCGGCCTGATGTGCGCATTGCTCAGCGCCCAGCGCGGGCGCCGGGTGCTGGTGCTCGACCACGCCAACAAACCGGGCAAGAAGATCCTCATGTCCGGCGGCGGGCGCTGCAACTTCACCAACATGTACACCGAGCCCGCCAACTTCCTCTCGCACAACCCGCACTTCTGCAAGTCGGCGCTGGCCCGCTACACCCAGTGGGACTTCATCGAGCTGGTGTGCAAGCACGGCGTGCCGTACCACGAGAAGAAGCTCGGCCAGCTGTTCTGCGACAACAAGTCCAGCGACATCCTCGACATGCTCCTGGCCGAGTGCGACCAGGCCGGCGCCGAGCTGCGCATGAACACCAGCATCGACAAGATCGAAAAGACCGCGGCCGGCTACACCCTGCAGACCAGCGCCGGCCCATTCATCTGCCAGTCGCTGGTGATCGCCACCGGCGGCCTGTCGATCCCGACGCTCGGCGCCAGTGGCTTCGGCTATCAGGTTGCCCGCCAGTTCGGCCACGAACTGCTGCCCACCCGCGCCGGCCTGGTACCATTTACCATCACCGAGCCCCAGCTCAAGGCACTGTGCACCGAGCTGTCGGGCACCTCGCTGGACTGCATCGCCAGCTGCAATGGCACGAGCTTTCGCGAGAACCTGCTGTTCACCCACCGCGGCCTGAGTGGGCCAGCGATCCTGCAGATCTCGTCGTTCTGGGAGGCCGGCGACACGGTGGAAATCAACCTGCTGCCCGATCGCGACGCGCTGCAATGGCTGCAAGGCCAGCAGGCCGAACGTCCCAACAGCGAGCTGAAGACCGTGCTGGGCGAGGTGTTCACCCGCAAGCTGGCCAACCTGCTGGCCGAGCAGTGGTTCGTTTCGAAACCGCTGAAGCAGTACACACCGGCGGAATTGACCCAGGTCGCCGAACAGCTGTCGGCCTGGCAGGTGGTCCCGGCCGGCACCGAAGGCTATCGCACCGCCGAGGTCACGCTCGGTGGCGTGGATACCCGCGAGGTGTCCTCCAAGACCATGGAATCGCTGAAAAGCCCGGGGCTGTACTTCATCGGCGAGGTACTGGATGTCAGCGGGCACCTGGGAGGCTTCAACTTCCAGTGGGCCTGGGCATCGGCCAACGCGGCGGCGCAGTTCGTGTAGAGTAGAATCCATTCAGCAGCACGGAACGCTTCTTGCTGGTCTGTGCTCGGAGTGCCATTTCGGGGCTGCCTTGCAGCCCTTCGCCGGCAAGCCGGCTCCTACAGGAAAGCGCAATCCCCCGTAGGAGCCGGCTTGCCGGCGAACGGCCTCGAAGCTACTCAACCGATCTCAGCCCAGGGCCATCATGTCATCGAGCTCGTTCCGCCATTCATTGCGTCGCCTGTGGGGCCAAGACAAGTTCAGCTACGCCATCCGCGTGACCATCGCCCTCACCGGCAGCATGGCCTGGTGCTGGTACCAGAACGAGATGAGCCTGCTGATCCCGTTGTTCCTCGGCATCATCGCCAGCGCCCTGGCCGAGACCGACGACGGCTGGCAAGGCCGCCTCAGCGCCCTGGCCGTGACCCTGGTGTGCTTCGCCATCGCCGCGCTGTCGGTGGAGCTGCTGTTCCCCTACCCCTGGATCTTCGCCATCGCCCTGGCCCTGGCGGCCTTCGGTCTGACCATGCTCGGTGCCCTGGGCGAACGCTACGGGGCAATCGCCTCGGCCACGCTGATCCTCTCGGTGTACACCATGATCGGCGTCGACCAGCGCGGTGGCCAGGTCAGCGACTTCTGGCACGAACCGCTATTACTGGTGGCCGGCGCGGCCTGGTACGGACTGCTGTCGGTGCTGTGGCAGGCGCTGTTTTCCAACCAGCCGGTACAACAAAGCCTGGCCAGGTTGTTCTACGAGCTGGGGAGCTACCTCAAGCTCAAGGCCAGCCTGTTCGAGCCGGTGCGCACCCTCGACGTCGAGGCCACGCGCCTGGAGCTGGCCCGGCAGAACGGCAAGGTAGTGGCGGCACTCAACGCCGCCAAGGAAATCATCCTGCACCGGGTCGGCAACAGCCAGCCCAACTCCAAGGTCAGCCGCTACCTCAAGCTGTACTTCCTGGCCCAGGACATCCATGAGCGGGTCAGCGCCTCGCACTATCCGTACAACGCCCTGACCGACGCCTTCTTCCACAGCGACGTGATGTTCCGCTGCCAGCGTCTGCTGCGCAAACAGGGCGCGTCCTGCCAGGAACTGGCCCGCTCGATCCGCCTGCGCCAGCCGTTCGTGCTGGCCAGCGGCTACCCCGAGGCCCTGGAAGACCTCAACGCCTCGCTGGAGCACCTGCGCACCCAGCACAACCCGGCTTGGCGCGGCCTGCTACGCTCACTGCGCGCCCTGGCCGCAAACCTGTCGACCCTGGACCGCCTGCTCAGCGCCGCCAGCAACCCGGACAGCCTGGCCGATGCCAGCGACAGCAGCCTGCTCGACCGCTCGCCGCGCAACCTCAAGGACGTGTGGAAGCGCCTGCGCACCCAGCTGACGCCGACCTCGCTGCTGTTCCGTCATGCCTTGCGCCTGTCGCTGGCATTGTCAGTAGGCTACGGCATGGTGCACCTGATCCACCCGACCCAGGGCTACTGGATCATCCTCACCACCCTGTTCGTCTGCCAGCCCAACTATGGGGCGACCCGGCGCAAGCTGGTGCAGCGCATCTTCGGCACCGCCGTTGGCCTGACCGTGGGCTGGGCGCTATTCGACCTGTTCCCCAACCCGCTGGTGCAATCGGCGTTCGCGGTGGTGGCCGGCGTGGTGTTCTTCGTCAACCGCACCACCCGCTACACCCTGGCGACGGCCGCGATCACCCTGATGGTGCTGTTCTGCTTCAACCAGATCGGCGATGGCTACGGGTTGTTCCTGCCGCGCCTGTTCGACACCCTGGTCGGCAGCCTGATCGCCATCCTCGCGGTGTTCCTGTTCCTGCCCGACTGGCAGGGGCGGCGTTTGAACAAGGTGCTGGCCAACACCCTGGCCTGCGCCAGTGAATACCTGCGCCAGATCATGCAGCAGTACGCCCATGGCAAGCGCGACGACCTGGCCTACCGCCTGGCCCGGCGCAATGCGCACAACGCCGACGCGGCGTTGTCCACCACGTTGGCCAACATGCTGATGGAGCCCGGACATTTCCGTAAGGAAGCCGATGTGGGCTTCCGCTTCCTGGTGCTGTCGCACACTTTGCTCAGCTACCTCTCGGGGCTGGGGGCGCACCGCGACACAGCGCTACCGGCCGAGGTCCACGAGCAACTGATCGAGGGCGCCGGGCAAGCGCTGGCCACGAGCCTCGACGAGATCGCCAATGGCCTGGCGGCGCGGCTGCCGGTGGCGATTCACAGCGACGCCGAGGAAGCGTTGGCCAACAGCCTGGAGCAGATGCCGGAGGAGTTGGATGAGCACCAGCGGCTGGTGCAGAGCCAGCTGGCGCTGATCTGCCGCCAGCTGGGGCCGTTGCGAACGTTGGCGGGGCACCTGATCAAGAAAGGCGAGCCAACCTGAGCCCAACGCCCCTCACCTCAAAAGCCATGCTGGCGCAGCAACCGGTCATAGCTGCCGTCGGCCTTCATCGCCGCAATGGCCTTCTCGAAGCGCTTGACGATCTGCTGGTGCTCGGGGTGCTTGAGGCTCACCAGAATGTGCAGGCTGTTCTCCCCCAGCGGTGGGTCGACGAAGGTCACCGCGTCGCGTACCTGCGGTGGCTCGCGCTGCAGGTTGTAGCGCGCCACGTACTCATCCTCCACCGCCAGGTTGACCCGCCCCGCCGCCAACATGCGCACCGCCGACGAAAAGCTGCGCACCGGGACCTTGTTCAACCGGGTATCACTGTCGAACGTCGGTGAGTAGGCGTAGTCACGCACCACGGCAATGCTGTAGGGGTAGAGGTCGGCGAGTTTCTGGTAGCCGAAGGCTTCGCCTTCACGCTTGAGCAGGCGGATGCGGTTGGTGAGGTAGGCAGCGGAAAACTGGCCGATACGGGTGCGTTCATCGTTGAACCAGGCATTGATCAACACGTCGTAGCGCCCTTCGCTCACCCCCATCAGCGCCCGCGCCCAGGGCACCTCCTCGAACTCGGTGGCATAGCCGGCGCGGGTCAGTGCGGTGGTGACGATGTTGGTCGCCAGGCCACCGCCCGGCATCCCGGTGTCCGTGAAGGGCGGCCAGCTGTCCGACACCAGGCGCAGTCTTTCGAGGCCAGGGGCCGGGCCTGCGCACAAGACACTCAGCAATCCAAGAACGCAAAGCAGTGGCCGCATGCTCAAGTCCTTTCGCAGTGGGGGGCACACGCTGGAAATGGCGATCTTCGCTTCAGGCCTTGCAGATTACACAAAGCCTGTTGCCGACGGCAGCGGCCAGTAATATCAAATAGCCTCTATTATGGTCGAACTACAGGACCCTCAGTGCAGCAAGGCCTGGTAAGCGTAGCAAGCGATCTGTGCATCCTGGATCGCAACACCGGTCAGGTCCGCCACGGTCAATGAGTCGTCACTGAGGCGCCCCAGGCTGGGGTCGCCAAGCAAGCTGCCAAGTTCCAACAGGCGCGAGCGTTCGAGCAACCCGGCCTGCAGCGCATGGGAAACCTCGCCGTACTGGCTGCATTGACTGAGCGAGTCGACCACGATCAGGTCGGCCTTTGCCACCAGGCTTGGCGCGAGCTCCTGCTTGCCAGCTGCGTCGGCACCGACCGCGGTGATATGGGTACCAGGGCGAACCCACTCGCGCTCCAGCAAGGCTTCACGCGAAGGCGTTGTACTGATGATGAGGTTCGCGGCCTCGGCCACCGCCTGCGGCTCCCGCTCCAGACGTACTGTGAAACCCAGCCGTTCGGCGAACTCACGGTACTCGGCCAACCCCGCTTCGCTGCGGCCCCAGACGCTCAGCGCGCGACAGGGGACGACCGACATCAGTTGCTCAAGCTGCATGCGTGCTTGAGTGCCGGTACCCAGGATGCCAATGCGCGCGACCTGGCGTGGCGCCAGCAACCGCGCCACGATACGCCCGGCCAGGGCGGTGCGCATGCAGGTCAGCCAGCCCTGGTCGGCCAGCAGGGCCAAAGGCTGGCCGGTGCGCGCGCTGAACACCAGCATCAGGCCGTCGTTGCTCGCCAGGCCCTGCGCGGGATTGTCGTAGAAGCCGGTGGAGACCTTGACGGTGAAGGTATCGCCGCCTTCGAGGTAGGCGGACTTCACGCAGCAGTCGCCATTGGCCTGGGCGAACGCGAAAGCCTGCACCGGGGGCGCCTGGACCCGCCCCTGCGAATAGGCCTGGAAGCCCTGCTCCAGCCAGCGCACCGCCTCGTCGAGATCCATGCTGGCGATGATCGCGTCACGCTTATGGATTTTCATGACACAGCCTCGAGGAAGGCTTCCAGCTTCACATTGCGCCCGCACAGGATCACCGCCACCTTCTTGCCTTGGTACTCCCCCGCCAGTTGCTTCATGCCTGCCAGAGCGACCGCCGCGGCCCCTTCGATGATCCAGCGTTCACAGGCGGCGGCATCGCGCATTGCCTGCCTGATCTCATCCTCGCTGACCAACACGGTCCTTTTCAAAAGCCGCTGGAGGATCGGGAACGTGACGGCGTCCTGCTCGACGCCACCTGCGGTTCCATCGGACAACGTGGGCGCCTCTTCCATATCGATGATCCGGCCCACTTCCAGCGAGCGTTGCAGGGTCGGCGCATTGGCTGGCCAGCAGCCAATGATCTGCACCGACGGGGCCAGCTTGTGCAAGGCGGCGGCGATGCCGGACACCATGCCGCCGCCGCCCACCGCAACGAACACGGCATCCAGATCCGGCGCCTGCTCGAACAGCTCCATGCCGATAGTGCCCTGCCCGGCGATAACTTGCAGGTCATTGTAGGGCGAGACGAACGGCTTGCCCTGACGCTCGGCTTCACGACGGGCCTGCATTTCAGCACCCAGCGAGTCGGCCTCCAGCACCTTGACCGCGGCGCCGAGCTCGCGCATGGCGTCGAGTTTGACCGCCGAGGCTTCGTGGCTGACATACACGGTCACCGGGACCTGGAGCAGTTGGCCTGCCAGGGCCAGCCCCTGCCCATGATTACCGGAAGAGGCAGCAAGCACGCCCCTGGCGCGTTGCGAGGCATCCAGCAGCCGCAGCTTGTTGCTGGCGCCGCGAAATTTGAAGGAACCGGTAAGCTGCAGGTGTTCGCACTTGAGGTGGACGTCGCAACCGGTCAATGCCGAGAGGCCGGGACTACGCGTCAGCGGCGTCACCGGCACCTGGGGGCGCAGGGTGGCATGGGCCTCGTGGATGGACTGGAAAAGCAGGTCGAGCTCAACATCATCGATCGGCATACGGGGGGCTCCTGGGTCGGCTGGCGCGCACCGCGCGCCGATAATGGATAAAAAATCCACCGTAGAATATTTTTCTACACAGCACAAGCCAGTTTCAGACCACCAGCAGGTGGCCCTTACGCTTCCCGTGCAAGCTTCACGTACTTGTAGATCGTCGCCCTTCCCATACCCAGCACATTGGCCACGTAGTCGTAGGCACTACCACCACGGAACGCCCCCTCTGCGTGCAGCGCCTCAACCAGCTCGCGTTTCTGGACTCGGCTGAGGCCCTCGAGACTCAAGCCGTACTCCCTGAGCCAGGCATGCAGGAAGGTGTTGATGCGCTCCTGCCAATCGTCGCGGAACAGCACGTCGGGCTGGGGCAGCAAGCGGCTTGCCTGGAAGAACAGGTCCAGCGCCTGCTTGGCCTGCTCCAGCACCGAGACGTTGAAATTGATGCACAACAACGCCTCGGGTACCCCGGCGTCATCGACCATGACGCTGCTGATCGAACGAACTTTCTGGCCGTTCCAGTTGAGCTTTTCGTAGGGCCCCAGTGGTGTGGCAGTACTCAGTTCGCCCGGTAGATCCTCGAGCGCCGAGTCATCACCCAGCTGTCGCTTGGAGATATTGTTGGCAATGTGCACCACGGTCTGGCTGCGCAGGTCGTGGACCACGACTTCGGCGTGGGGGAACAGCAAGGTGGCGACACCATCGGCCATGGCGGCGTAGTTGCTGAAACGTGCGTTGATGGCCTTGGCAGACATCGGAACATCCTGAAAATTGGGTGTAGTGCGAGAGATCGGCATGGCCCCTGCTAGAGCGACTTCAGTCGCGAAGCAAGCGGTGACCGGCTACGCCAGTGTTCGCGACTGAAGCGGCACCTGCAGAGGTTGCGCCGCGCCCTCCCGGTCATGGGTAGCCCAGCACGTCACGGATCTGGCGCAGGTGCTGGATGATCCACTGCTTGTCGATCGCCCCCCAGTCGCGGATCCGGTAATGCCCGGCATGGTTGCGTGCCCCGGCCTGCTGCTCGAACTCGCAGACGATGTCCAGGTCAGCCAGCGCGGTGATGGTGTCCTGGGCGGTACGCCGCGGCATGCCGGTGGCCTCCATCAAGGCCGGCACGCTGGTGGCGGTCTGGCTATCGATCAACCAGGCCACGTACAGGCGGCGGTAAAAGCTGCTGCGAGTCTTGCTCACTTCCGTGGTCATGGGGTGCGTGTCCCTCAGGTGTTGCCCGGCAGCTCCCGATAGGTCAGGTAGACGCGCAGGTCGAATTCCAGTTGATGGTAGTCCGGTTCCATGTGCTGGCAGAGCTGGTAGAACGCCTTGTTGTGATCGCGCTCCCTCAGGTGCGCCAGCTCATGCACCACGATCATGCGCAGGAACTGCGGCGCTGCCTCGCGGAACAACGAGGCGACGCGGATCTCCTTCTTCGCCTTGAGCTTGCCGCCCTGCACCCGCGATACCGCCGTGTTCAGGCCCAATGCACGGTGGGTGAGGTCCAGGCGGTTGTCGAACAGGACCTTGTCCAGCGGCGGCGCACTACGCAGGTACTGCTGCTTGATCTCTTGGGCATAGCCGTACAGGGCCTTGTCGCTCTGCACGTCATGGCGTTCGGGATAGCGCTGGCGCAGGTAGTCGCCCAGGCGATCGCTGGCGATCATCTGGCGCACCTGTTCCTGCAGGTGCGGCGGGTAGGCTTGCAGGTAACGTAGGGCAGTCATGGCAGGCGGGTCGGCACAAGGAGACGCGAGTTTAGCCAATCACGAGGCCCATGGGAAAACCGCCGGGAAGTTGCCAGCATCCGCGGCGGTCATCGGCCGCGCCACCAGGAAGCCTTGTACGTAGGCGCAACCGTTGTCCTTGAGCCATTCGGCCTGGGCCTGGGTCTCCACCCCTTCGGCGATCACGGTGATGCCATAGGCCGCGCACAGGCCGATGACACTGCGCGCCAGGGCGATATCGGTGGCCGAACCCGGTAGACGCGCCACCAGATGACGATCCAGCTTGAGGGTGTCGATGGGCAGGTCGCGCAGCATGCGCAACGAGCAGTCGCCGGCGCCAAAGTCGTCCAGCGCCACGCGGATACCCAAGTCGCGCAGGCGGTGCACCTGTTTCACCGCTGCGTCAATGTTGTACATCAGCGAGGTCTCGGCCACCTCTACCTCGAGCTGGGAAGGCTGCAGTTGTTGCTCATCGATCACCCGCGCCAATTCATCCACCAGCCCGGGCATGGTGAACTGTGCGCGACTGAGGCTGACGCCCAGCACCAGCTCGGGGCCGAAGCGCTCGCCCCAGAGCCGGCGCTGGGCCGCGCCCTTGCGGTAGATCCAGCTGGCCAGGCGGTTGATCAGGCGGGCCTCCTCCAGCAGTGGGATGAACAGCCCTGGCGGCACGTCGCCGACACTCGGGTGCTTCCAGCGCAGCAAGGCCTCGAAGCCCCGCAGCCGGCCATCGTCGAACGCCACCTGCGGCTGGTAGACCAGGCTGAAATCGTTCTGTTCGATGGCCGTGCGCACGCTGTCTTCGAGCATCAGCCGCGAGCGGGCGCGACCGTTCAGTTCCTGGTCGTAGAACCGATACTGCTGACGCCCAGCCTGCTTGGCGGCGTACATCGCGGCATCCGCCGCGCGCAGCAGCCCTTCGACATTGGCCCCGCAGTCGGGGTAGGTGGCGATGCCTATGCTGACCCCCAGGCTGACTTCCAAGCCATCCACTTGCTGGAAGCTCGACATGCGTTCCAGCAACTTTTCGGCATGGCGCCCAGCCTGCTCGGGGTACGGCAGGCCATCGAACAGCGCGGTGAACTCGTCTCCGCCCATGCGCGCCAGCAACGCCTCGCTGCCCAGGCACTCCTTGAGCTGCTCGGCGACCCAGCGCAGCACCTTGTCACCGGCATCATGGCCCAGCAGGTCGTTGATCCGCTTGAAGCCGTCCAGGTCCATGTACATCAGGGCCTGGGCCTTGTCCGAGCGTTCGCTGCGCAACAATGCGCCCTCGGCGGCCTGGTAGAAACCCCGACGGTTGAGCAGGCCAGTCAGCGGATCGGTCACCGCCTGGTATTCCAGTTGCTGGTGCAGGCTGCGCACCACCGACATGTCCAGCACCGTCACCACCATGGCCTTCTGTTCGGCCGGCAACGGCGCGCAGGACAGCGCCACCGGCACCAACTGCCCGGCCAGGGTGCGCAATTGGGCGTCATGCACGCGGAAAATCTGCCGCCCGAGGTAGGCCTGGTAGAAGTCCGACTCGTGCCACAGGTTGGCGCAGGGCAACTGGATCAGGTCCAGCACATGGGCACCCTGCAGTTTTTCCACAGGCGCATCGAGTAGCCGCGAGATGGCCGGGTTGGCGAAACCTATGGTGCCCGCCTCGTCCACCACCAGGATGCCCTCGGCGGCGTTTTCCAGGATCGAGGCGTTGAACGCCCGCGCTGCCTCCAGCTCACGGGTTAGCCGCTGCAACATGCGCCGGTTGCGCTGCTGTTCCAGCAGGGCCTGCACCTTGGGCTTGAGAATTTGCGGGTCGAAAGGTTTGAACAGATAGTCCACCGCACCACTGGCGTACCCCTTGAGCACGGCGGCTTCGGATTGTTCGTTGGCGGTCAGGAAAATGATCGGCGTCAGCCGCGTGCGCTGGCTGCCACGCATCAGCCGGGCGACCTCGAAACCATCCATCTCGGGCATCTGCACGTCGAGCAGGACCAGGTCGACGTCGTGTTCGAGCAGGGCGCTCAGGGCTTCCATCCCTGAGCTGGCAGTCACGACCTGCCAATCCTGGCGGGACAGCAAGGCCCGCATACTGATGAGGTTCTCCGGATAGTCGTCTACGACCAGCAGCACCGAACTGCTTTCCGGGGTATATGAATAAGCGCCATCCATGTTGCTTCTCTAAGTAAGTCCGACTGCGACTTGCGATTGGATCCGATGGTTACTCTAGCCCCGGCAGGCAAAGACGCAATGGCTGCAGATGGCTATAAGCCATGCGTGATGGTGTTAGCCGACTAACGGTAGAACCGTGCTGGATGGCGCCGGCTGACTGGGTGCCCAGGCACAAAAAAACCCGCATCGCTGCGGGTTTTTTCGAGCAGTGCCGGATCAGTTGATCTTGGCCGCCAGTTCGCCCTTGGCATAGCGCTGGAACATGCCTTCCAGGGAGATCGGCTTGATCTTCGAGGCGTTGCCGGCGGTGCCGAAGGCTTCGTAGCGAGCGATGCACACGTCACGCATGGCCTTGACGGTTTCGCCGAAGAACTTGCGTGGGTCGAACTCGCTCGGGTTCTGCGCCATCAGGCGACGCATGGCGCCGGTGGAAGCCAAGCGCAGGTCGGTATCGATGTTGACCTTGCGTACACCGTACTTGATACCTTCGACGATTTCTTCGACCGGTACGCCGTAGGTCTCTTTGATGTCGCCACCGTACTGGTTGATGATCGCCAGCCACTCTTGCGGCACCGAGGACGAACCGTGCATCACCAGGTGGGTGTTGGGGATGCGCTTGTGGATTTCCTTGATGCGGTCGATCGCCAGCACGTCACCGGTCGGTGGCTTGGTGAACTTGTAGGCGCCGTGGCTGGTGCCGATGGCGATGGCCAGGGCGTCCACCTGAGTCTTCTTGACGAAGTCGGCGGCTTCTTCCGGATCGGTCAGCATCTGGCTGTGATCCAGCACGCCTTCGGCGCCGATGCCGTCTTCTTCACCGGCCATGCCGGTTTCCAGCGAACCCAGGCAACCCAGCTCGCCCTCTACCGAAACGCCGCAGGCGTGCGCCATGGCAACGGTCTGCTGGGTAACGCGAACGTTGTACTCGTATTCGGTCGGGGTCTTGCCGTCTTCGCCCAGCGAGCCGTCCATCATCACCGAGCTGAAGCCCAGCTGGATCGAGCGCTGGCACACGTCAGGGCTGGTGCCGTGGTCCTGGTGCATGCACACCGGGATGTGCGGGAACTCTTCGATGGCCGCCAAGATCAGGTGGCGCAGGAATGGGGCACCGGCGTACTTGCGGGCACCGGCGGAAGCCTGGACGATGACCGGAGAGTCGGTCTTGTCGGCGGCTTCCATGATGGCGCGCATCTGCTCGAGGTTGTTGACGTTGAAAGCCGGCACGCCGTAACCGAACTCGGCGGCGTGGTCCAGCATCTGGCGCATGCTAATGAGTGCCATGGTGTATCTCTCTCCCGACAAGCGTCGTTTGTTTCGTGCAAGCCTGCCGCAGGGGCGCTTGCTGTTCAAGTAGTGTGGGCCACCTGCGCGGCCCGGCCAGTCACGGTGCCTTGCAGCCCCGCCCAATCAGATCGTTGGTCGCCACCCAGTACACCAGGCCTTCCTCGCCCTTGGTGTGGAAGGCCAGCATGCCATCGCTGTACAGCGCGCCCGAGGCGCCCGGCTCGGCCTTGAGCCGGTAGACCTGGTCAGCGCCGCCAAGGCGCACGTCAACCGCGTCCTGCTGTGCGTCGGCGAAGCGCCAGAGCACTTCGGCCTGGCTGTCGCAGACCCAGCGGGTCCAGTTATCCGCCGGGGCGGGTTTGGCCGGTTGCAACAGCGCGCAGCCTGCCAGGGGTGCCAAGGCCAACAGGGCCAGTAGCGCTTTCATCCGCTAAACCTCGTCGGGGGCTGCTGTGCAGCCCCAATGTCCAAGACCACAAAACCTGCGTTAGGTTGCCCAGGCCCCGATCAAGGGCAGCCCGGCGCCTTGCGCTGGTGTTCGTCGTCGTACTTTTCCAGGCCATCCGGGCCCAAGCGCTTGTTGATCACCGGTACTGTTTCGGCCTGCCACTGGGACTGGTAGCAACCGCCCTTGGGCGGCTGCGCCGGATCGGCATCGCTGCCCTTGCCGCTGGAACAGGCGCCCAGCAGCATGGCCACGATCATCACAGGCAATTGCTTGACCATCAGGTCGCTCCCTTTGCCAGGCGCCGTCAAAATCAGGCCTTGGCCCGCTCTTCCAGGATTGCCACCGCTGGCAGGACCTTGCCCTCGACGAACTCGAGGAACGCACCGCCACCGGTAGAAATGTAGGAGATATCGGCACCGACACCATACTTGTCGATGGCGGCCAGGGTGTCGCCACCACCGGCGATGGAGAACGCGGCGCTGTCGGCGATGGCCTTGGCCAGCACCTTGGTGCCGTTGCCGAACTGGTCGAACTCGAACACGCCGACCGGGCCGTTCCACAGGATAGTCTTCGAGGTCTTCAGCAGCTCGGCGAACTGCTCGGCGGTTTTCGGGCCGATGTCCAGGATCATGTCGTCGGCGGCCACATCGGCAATCGACTTGACGGTGGCTTCGGCGCTCTCGGCGAATTCCTTGGCGACCACCACGTCCACCGGCAGCGGCACGCTGACCTTGGCGGCGATGGCCTTGGCGGTCTCGACCAGGTCAGGTTCGTACAGCGACTTGCCGACCGGGTGGCCGGCGGCAGCCAGGAAGGTGTTGGCGATGCCGCCGCCGACGATCAGCTGGTCGCAGACCGCGCTCAGGCTGTTGAGCACGTCCAGCTTGGTCGACACCTTGGAGCCGGCGACGATGGCGGCCATCGGCTTGGCTGGGGCCTTCAGGGCCTTGCCCAGGGCGTCCAGCTCGGCAGCCAGCAGTGGGCCGGCGGCGGCGACCTTGGCAAACTTGGCGACACCGTGGGTGGAACCCTCGGCGCGGTGGGCGGTACCGAAGGCGTCCATGACGAACACGTCGCACAGGGCGGCGTACTTCTGCGCCAGCTCGTCGGCGTTCTTCTTCTCGCCCTTGTTGAAGCGCACGTTCTCGAACAGCACCAGGTCACCGGCCTGCACCTGGACACCGTCGAGGTAGTCGGCAACCAGCGGCACGTCGCGGCCCAGAGCCTTGCTCAGGTAATCGGCGACCGGCTTGAGGCTGTTCTCGGCAGAGAACTCACCTTCGGTCGGGCGGCCCAGGTGCGAGCAGACCATCACCGCCGCGCCTTTTTCCAGGGCCAGCTTGATGGTCGGCAGCGCTGCCAGGATACGCGCGTCGCTGGCTACCACACCGTCCTTCACTGGGACGTTGAGGTCTTCGCGGATCAGTACGCGCTTACCTTGCAGGTCGAGGTCGGTCATCTTCAACACGGTCATGAATGCAGTCCTTCAGGGCTGTTTGCTGCGGGTTGGGTGAACGACGCGCAGATAGTGTTCCGCGACGTCGAGCATACGGTTGGCGAACCCCCATTCGTTGTCGAACCAGGCCAGCAGATTCACCAGGCGAGGGCCGGAAACGCGGGTCTGGCTGGCATCGACGATGGCCGAATGCGGGTCATGGTTGAAATCACAACTGGCGTGGGGCAGCTCGGTGTAGGCCAGCAGGCCCTTGAGCGGGCCATCCAGGGCGGCCTCGCGCAGCACCCGGTTGACCTCTGCGGCATTGGTGTCGCGGGCGGTCTGCAGGGTGATATCCAGGCACGACACGTTGACGGTCGGCACGCGTACCGCTTTGGCCTGGATTCGCCCGGCAAGTTCCGGCAGCAGGCGTTCGATACCACGCGCCAGACCAGTGGACACCGGGATCACCGACTGGAACGCCGAACGGGTACGACGCAGGTCCTCGTGGTGATAGGCATCGATCACCGGCTGGTCGTTCATCGCCGAGTGGATCGTGGTGATCTGCACGTACTCGATGCCGAACGCCTGGTCCAGCACCCGCAACAGCGGCACGCCGCAGTTGGTGGTGCAGGAGGCGTTGGACACCAGCAATTCGCGACCGGTCAGGCAATCCTGGTTGATGCCATAGACCACGGTGGCGTCGACATCCGCCTCGCTGGCCATGGGCTGGGAGAACAGCACCCGCGGCGCGCCGGCGTCGAGGAAGCGCTGGCCGTCGGCACGGGTGTTGTAGGCGCCCGAGCACTCCAGCACCAGGTCGACGCCCAGCGCGGCCCAGTCGATGCCTTCGGGGGTGGCGCTGCGCAGCACTTTCACGCAGCCGCCATTGATATGCAGACAATCGCCGTCGACCTTCACCTCGCCGGGGAAACGCCCGTGGGTGGAGTCGAAGCGCGTCAGGTATTCCAGGCTGGCCTGATCGGCCAGGTCGTTCAGCGCGACGATCTCGGAATCGGCCTTCGCTCCCCGCTCGAACAGTGCGCGCAGGACACAGCGGCCGATGCGGCCGTAACCGTTGAGTGCAACTTTGTAGGGACGCGGGTGGGGCATTCGATGGCTCGCTAGCGCATGATGGCTTTTGGGGCCGCGTTGCGGCCCATCGCGACACAAGGCCGCTCCTACAGGGTACGGTGTACGCCATACCTTGTAGGAGCGGCCTTGCGTCGCGAAACGAGGGCAACGCCCTCGCCTCGCACAGTCTGAATCAGTCTTCCAGCAGCTCTTCGGCGGTACCCAGGATGTTGTCCAGGGTGAAACCGAACTCCTCGAACAGCGCGGAGGCCGGGGCCGACTCGCCGTAGGTGGTCATGCCGATGACGCGACCTTCGAGGCCGACGTACTTGTACCAGAAGTCGGCATGGGCAGCCTCGATGGCGATACGCGCACCGACTTCCAGTGGCAGGACCGACTGTTTGTAGGCAGCGTCCTGGGCGTCGAACACGCTAGTGCTCGGCATCGACACGACGCGGACCTTGCGGCCCTCGGCGCTCAGTTTGTCGAACGCCTGGACGGCCAGGCCCACTTCGGAACCGGTGGCGATCAGGATCAGCTCAGGCTCGCCGGCGCAGTCCTTGAGGACGTAACCGCCACGGGCGATGTCGGCGATCTGCTGGGCGTCGCGGGTCTGGTGCTGCAGGTTCTGGCGCGAGAAGATCAGCGCCGATGGGCCGTCCTTGCGCTCCAAGGCGTGCTTCCAGCACACGGCGGATTCCACCGCGTCGGCTGGGCGCCAGGTGTCCAGGTTCGGCGTGCTGCGCAGGCTGGTCAGTTGCTCGATCGGCTGGTGGGTCGGGCCGTCTTCGCCCAGGCCAATGGAGTCGTGGGTGTAGACGTGGATCACGCGCTGCTTCATCAGTGCCGACATGCGCACGGCGTTGCGGGCGTATTCCATGAACATCAGGAAGGTCGCGCCATAAGGCACCAGGCCGCCGTGCAGGGCGACGCCGTTCATGATCGCGGTCATGCCGAATTCGCGCACGCCGTAGAACACGTAGTTGCCGCTGGCGTCATTGGCCTCGACACCCTTGCAACCTTTCCACAAGGTCAGGTTGGAACCGGCCAGGTCCGCCGAACCACCGAGGAACTCCGGCAGCAGCGGGCCGAAGGCGTTCAGGGTGTTCTGGCTGGCCTTGCGGCTGGCGATGGTTTCGCCCTTGGCGGCGACTTCGTTGATGTAGGCCTGGGCCTTCTCGGAGAAGTCGGCCGGCAGGTCACCTGCATCACGGCGCTTGAACTCGGCAGCCAGTTCCGGGTAAGCCTTGGCGTAGGCGTCGAAGCGCTCGTTCCAGGCAGCTTCGGCCTTGGCGCCAGCGGCTTTGGCGTCCCACTCGGCATAGATGTCGGCCGGGATCTCGAACGGACCGTGGTTCCAGTTCAGTTCCTTGCGGGCCAGGGCGATTTCGTCGTTGCCCAGCGGTGCGCCGTGGCAGTCTTCCTTGCCCTGCTTGTTCGGCGAGCCGAAGCCGATGATGGTCTTGCAGCAGATCAGGGTCGGACGGTCGCTCTTGCGAGCGGTGTCGATGGCCATCTTGATCTCGTCGGCATCGTGACCGTTGACGTTGCGGATCACCTGCCAGTTGTAGGCTTCGAAGCGCGCCGGGGTGTTGTCGGTGAACCAGCCGTGCACTTCGCCGTCAATGGAGATGCCGTTGTCGTCGTAGAAGGCGATCAGTTTGTTCAGGCCCAGGGTGCCGGCCAGCGAGGCGACTTCGTGGGAAATACCCTCCATCATGCAGCCATCGCCGAGGAACACGTAGGTGTTGTGGTCGACGATGTTGTGGCCTTCACGGTTGAACTGCGCGGCCAGTACTTTTTCCGCCAGGGCGAAGCCCACGGCGTTGGCGATGCCCTGGCCGAGCGGGCCGGTGGTGGTCTCGACGCCCGGGGTGTAGCCGAACTCCGGGTGGCCCGGGGTGCGGCTGTGCAGTTGGCGGAAGGCCTTGAGGTCATCGATGGTGACATCGTAGCCGGTCAGGTGCAGCAACGAGTAGATCAGCATCGAGCCGTGACCGTTGGACAGCACGAAGCGGTCACGGTCGGCGAAGCTTGGGTTGCTCGGGTTGTGTTTCAGGTAGTCGCGCCACAGCACTTCGGCGATATCCGCCATGCCCATGGGGGCACCTGGGTGGCCGCTGTTGGCCTTTTGCACGGCATCCATGCTGAGGGCACGAATGGCGTTGGCACGTTCACGACGGCTGGGCATCGCTGAGTCTCCTGAGGCTTGAATTAGGTGGTGAAGCGAAAAAAGGTGGCCATTTTCGCCCACTGGGGGGGCCGGGGGCAAACTTTTAAGCGCCAAGCGGCAAGCTTCACGCTGCAAGCCACGCTAGACGGACACCCGATACGCTCTTTCTCTTGCAGCTTGGTGCTTGCCACTTGCAGCTTATCGGCAATATCAAAACTTTTTGATATTGGCCTTGCTAGGCCACCGTTGCCTGTCTAGACTCCCGCCCCATGAACCTGCACGCGCCCATCACCCCTCACCGCAGCGAAGAGCTGGCCGCCCTGTGCAAGGCCGGCGGCGATCCGCTGCGCCTGAACGTGCTGCGCGCGCTGGCCAACGATTCGTTCGGCGTGCTGGAGCTGGCGCAGATCTTCGGCATCGGCCAGTCGGGCATGAGTCATCACCTCAAGGTGCTGGCCCAGGCCGAGCTGGTGGCCACCCGCCGCGAGGGCAACGCGATCTTCTACCGCCGCGCCCTGCCCGACAGCCAGCGCCTGGGCGGCCGCCTGCACTCGGCGCTGCTCGAGGAGGTCGATGGCCTCGGCCTGAGCCATGAGGTGCTGGCACGTATTGCCCAGGTGCAGCAGCGCCGCGCCGCCACCAGCCAAGACTTCTTCCTCAAGGTCGAAGAGAAGTTCCGCGCCCAGCAAGACCTGATCGCCGGCCTGCCGCAGTACCGCGAAAGCCTGCTGGCACTGCTCGACAAGCTGAGCTTCGAGGCTGGCGCCTGTGCCCTGGAAGTCGGCCCTGGCGACGGCGGTTTCCTGCCTGACCTGGCGCAACGTTTCGCGCAGGTCACGGCCATGGACAACAGCCCGACCATGCTCGAGCTGGCCCGCCAGGTCTGCGTGCGCCACGCCCTGAATAACGTAAACCTGCAGTTGGCCGATGCACTGGGTGCAACGGATGTGCAAGCCGACTGCGTTGTGCTGAACATGGTCCTGCACCATTTCAGCGACCCGGCCCTGGCCTTGCGCCTGCTGGCCAAACGGGTGAAGGCAGGCGGCAGCCTGCTGGTCACCGAACTGTGCAGCCATGACCAGGGGTGGGCCCGCGAAGCCTGCGGCGACCTCTGGCTGGGCTTCGAGCAGGACGACCTGGCCCGTTGGGCCAACGCTGCTGGGCTGACCCCCGGGGACAGCCTCTACGTGGGCTTGCGTAACGGTTTCCAGATCCAGGTCCGGCATTTCCAGCGGGCCACTGGCGACACACACATCGGTAAATTTTAGGAACCCCTCGAGATGAGCGAATACTCCCTTTTCACTTCCGAGTCCGTGTCCGAAGGGCATCCGGACAAGATCGCCGACCAGATCTCCGACGCGGTCCTGGACGCGATCATCGCCCAGGACAAATACGCCCGCGTGGCCTGCGAGACCCTGGTCAAGACCGGTGTCGCCATCATCGCCGGTGAAGTCACCACCTCGGCCTGGGTCGACCTGGAAGACCTGGTGCGCAAGGTGATCATCGACATCGGCTACAACAGCTCCGACGTCGGTTTCGACGGCGCCACCTGCGCCGTGATGAACATCATCGGCAAGCAGTCGGTGGACATCGCCCAGGGCGTCGACCGCTCCAAGCCGGAGGACCAGGGTGCCGGCGACCAGGGCCTGATGTTCGGCTACGCCAGCAACGAAACCGAAGTATTGATGCCAGCGCCGATCTGCTTCTCGCACCGCCTGGTCGAGCGCCAGGCCGAGGCGCGCAAGTCCGGCCTGCTGCCGTGGCTGCGCCCGGACGCCAAGTCGCAGGTCACCTGCCGTTACGAAAACGGCAAGGTGGTCGGCATCGATGCGGTGGTGCTGTCGACCCAGCATAACCCTGAGGTTTCGCAAAAAGACCTGCAGGAAGCGGTGATGGAGCTGATCGTCAAGCACACCCTGCCGGCCGAACTGCTGCACAAGGGCACCCAGTACCACATCAACCCGACCGGCAACTTCATCATCGGTGGCCCGGTGGGCGACTGCGGCCTGACCGGCCGCAAGATCATCGTCGACTCCTACGGCGGCATGGCCCGCCACGGTGGCGGCGCGTTCTCCGGCAAGGACCCGTCCAAGGTCGACCGCTCGGCTGCCTACGCCGGTCGCTACGTGGCCAAGAACATCGTCGCCGCCGGCCTGGCCGAGCGATGCGAGATCCAGGTGTCGTACGCCATCGGCGTGGCCCAGCCGACCTCCATCTCGATCAACACCTTCGGCACCGGCAAGGTTTCCGACGACAAGATCATCCAGCTGGTGCGCGAGTGCTTCGACCTGCGTCCTTACGCCATCACCACCATGCTCGACCTGCTGCACCCGATGTACCAGGAAACCGCTGCCTACGGTCACTTCGGCCGTACTCCGCAGCAGAAGACCGTGGGTGACGACACCTTCACCACCTTCACCTGGGAGCGCACCGACCGCGCCGACGCCCTGCGCGACGCCGCCGGCCTGTAAGCCTTCAGCAGCAATGAAAGCCCCTGCCGAGCGATCAGCAGGGGCTTTTTAACATCTGGCACAAAAGACCAAATGGCCAAGAAACATCGCGAAATAACTGATCCTGGGCAAGAAACCGCTACCCAGGGTTTATAAACCGGAAAAACCAAGGCAGGATTTGCCCCTACTTTTTTGCCGCCCGCCCCGTCAAGGAGGCTTTCATGCAACGCACTTCCATTCTCGCCGTGCTGGCAACCGTCGGCCTGCTCGCCGGCGTCGCGCAGGCCGCCCAACCCGATCCCGGCCTGACTGGTTGCGCCGCCAAACGCAGCGCCATCGAAAACCAACTGAAGATCGCCCGTGACCACCGCAATACCGACCAGGTTGCAGGCCTTGAAGAAGCGCTGCGCGGGGTCGAAAACTGCACCGATGCCAGCCTGCGCAAGGAGCGCGAGCAGAAGGTGCTCGATGCCCGTCACGAAGTGGCGCAGCGCGAGAAAGACTTGAAAAAAGCCGAGAAAAAAGGCGACTCCGAGAAGATCAACAAGCGCAAGGACAAGCTGGCCGAGTCGCGCAAGGAACTACAGGAAGCAGTGGACGACCTCGACCGCTGAGCCCCGCGCCAAACGCGGTCAGTGTAGGAGCGACCTTGTGTCGCGAACGGGTCGCGCAGTGGCCCCGGCGATTGATGCATCGAGGCTGAAATCCTGGGGCCGCTGTGCGGCCCATCGCGACACAAGGCCGCTTCTACAGGGATTTGCGGCAGCGCCTGGATGTCGAGAGCGTTCGCTACAACATGCCATCAATGATTGCGGAACTCGCTATGACAGGCCTTGCACGCCGCCTCGACCTTGTCCATCGGTGCTTTGAGCTGCGCGGCGTCCAGTGGCTGGCTGCGGGTCACCGCGACCAGCTCGCCGGTGACGCCCTCGAGCTGCCGAGCCAGGTCATGGAACCGCGCCTGACGCTCCCAGACATCCGCCCGTGCGCTGCTGTCACCCTCGTCGCGCACCTGCGGGAAGTGCTGCCACGGCTCATGGGCCAGGGTATCCAGCTTCACCGCGCCCTCGGCGAACTTCACGCCATCGAAGGGCAACCGCCCGCGCAGCATGCCGCCCATGTCTTCACTGGTCTTGAGCATCTGCTTGAAGATCGCCTTGCGCTGGCCCAGCGGCGAGTTGGGGTCGACGCCATCACAGGCGCTCAAGGCAAGGGCGGCGAGCAGTACCACGGTCAATCGCTTGTACATCACGGTCTCTTTGGCCAGGAAAACGGGCGGCCAGTATCGCCCCGCATCAGGCAAAGACCAATAGCCACACAGAAAACAAGGGCGAATATTCATGTTTCGCCCCACACAGGACCGATCCGATGAAATCCGCATTGCGCCATCTCGCCTGGGCCCTGCCGGCCTTGGCGCTGCTGGCCGGCTGCAACGGTGGCGAAAGCGCCAAGCCGCAACCTCACGCCATCGCCACCTATGTACCGGCCACCTGGAAGGACCTGCCCCAGGTCAGCGACGACGACCTGCTGGCCGGCTTCTACGCCTGGCGCAGCGGCTGCGAGAAACTCAAGCGCGACCCAGTGTGGGCCGCCACCTGCGAAGCAGCGGGCAGCGCCATGGCGAGCGCCACCCAGGTGCGTACCTTCCTCGAGCAGAACCTGCAGGTGTATGGCCTGCGTGCCGCCGACAACAACGCCAACGGCCTGATCACCGGCTATTACGAACCGGTCTACCCCGGCAGCCTGGCACGCACCGAGGCGGCGCAGGTGCCGGTGTATGGCGTGCCCGAGGACATGATCGTGGTCGACCTGGCCAGTGTCTATCCCGAGCTCAAGGGCAAGCGCTTGCGCGGGCGCCTCGAGGGCCGGGTCCTCAAGCCCTACGACACCGCCGAGGTGATCAACCGTGACGGCGCCAAGGCACCGGTGGTGGCCTGGCTGACGGACCCGATGGACTTGCAGTTCCTGCAGATCCAGGGTTCGGGGCGGGTCCAACTGGATAATGGCCGCCAACTGCGCCTGGGCTATGCCGACCAGAACGGCCACCCCTATCGTCCGATCGGACGCTGGCTGGTGGAACAGGGCCAGTTGCCCAAGGAGCAAGTGACCATGGGCAGCATCCACGCTTGGGCCCAGGCCAATCCGCAGCGGGTACCGGAGCTGCTGGCGAGCAACCCCAGCTATGTGTTCTTCAGCACCCGCCCGGACAGCAACGAAGGCCCGCGCGGCTCGCTGAACGTGCCGCTGACTGCGGGCTACAGCGTGGCGATCGACCGCAAGGTGATTCCGCTGGGTAGCCTGTTGTGGCTGTCGACCACACGGCCAGACGGCTCGCCGGTCGTACGCCCGGTCGGCGCTCAGGACACCGGCGGCGCGATTACCGGCGAGGTGCGCGCGGACCTGTTCTGGGGCACCGGGCCCGAGGCCGGCGAGTTGGCAGGGAACATGAAGCAGCAGGGACAGATCTGGATGCTGTGGCCCAAGGGCCAGCCGTTGCCAGAGGTGCCGAAGGCCCCATGACGCCCCCGAACCCCACCCTGTAGGAGCCAGCTTGCTGGCGAACCACGTGCCTCGGTGCATGACACCGGCTATGCCGGTGTTCGCCGGCAAGCCGGCTCCTACGGGCGAATCAGCCCCGCGCGAGGCTAGATCGACACGACAAAGAACGACACGATCAGCGCCATCCCGACGAACCACACCAGCGAACGCAGCACCGCCCAATCCGCCAGGTAGCAGATGATGTAGAGCAGCCGGCTGGTGATGTACATCACGCCCAGCACGTCCTGGGTCACTTGTTCGGCATTGCCGACGATATCGGCCACCAGCACTGCCGCGGCAAACGCGGGAAACGCCTCGTAGCCGTTCAACTGAGCGGCATGGGCCCGCCGTGGCAGCCCTTCGAGCTTGTCCAGGAACGCACGCGGGTCGTGATTGGCACGCAGGCCGAAATACCCGCTGCTGAGTTTGGCGATCAGTGCGCACAGCGGCGGCAGGACCAGCGCGACGAGAATGCACCACAGGGCTACGGTCATCTACAGGACTCCTTGTTCATAGAGGTTCGCTTCAGAGCTTCATCACCAGCATGCCGGCCAGCACCAGCCCGCAAGCTAGGAGTCTTGGCCCGCCAAAAGGTTCTTTGAGGTAGCGCATGCCCAACAGCACCACGAGGATCACGCTCAACTCGCGCAACGCTGCAGCTTCAGCCACCGAGCCCAGGTGCATGGCCCAGAGCACCAGAGCGTAGCTGAACAATACGCAGAATCCGACCGCCAGGCCCAGCTTCCATTGGGTTCGCCAGAACAGCATGAACGGCCCACGTCGGGCCACCACGGCCAGCAGCGGGAACGGCCAGGAGCTGAGCAGGCTCAGCCACACCAGGTAATCCCACGGTTTGCCCCACAGGCGTACGGCCTGGCCGTCGAACCAGGTGTAGCAGCCGATGCACAGGCCAATCAGCGCCACCACCGGCAGCATCGACCAGGGCAGGCGGTCGCCGCCACCGCCCTGCCAAAGCAAGCACGCCATGCCACAGGGGATCAGCAGGATGCCGATGATCTGTTGCTGGCTCAGCGACTCGCCGGCGAAGGCCAGGGTCAGCCCCAGCACCACCAGCGGCGACAGGCCGCGCATCAACGGATAGACCAGGCCCAGGTCGCCAACCCGATAGGCCTGGATCAGCAGAAAGCGGTACAGCTGCTCGGCCAGCGCCGAGGCCAACAGCCAGGGCCAGATCTCGGCGGGCGGGAAATCTACGAAGGCTACCGCCAGCATGGCGAAACTCAGCGCCACCACGTCCATGCTGGCGATCACCAGCAGCCGCTCGGCGCTGAACTTGATCAAGGTATTCCAGGTGGCATGGAGCAGGGCTGCGACCAGTACGAGGGAAGTTGCCAGCACGCCTTGGAATCCTTGTTGTCGTTTGGTGGGGACCACTATATAGCGCCTGGCATGTTATGGCCCATCGCGGGGCACGCCCGCTCCCACGCCATTGCCTGACAGGAACCAATTGGAGAAATCCGGTCATAAGGTGTGTCCCGAACGCCGCGCCAGATCATCAAAGAACTGCCCGAGCCACTCGGGTAACGACTTGGAAGCCACTGTCACAGGATTCGGGATGCTTGAATTAGTTGCCGCGTTTATCTGCCTCACCACCCTCCTCACTTATGTGAACTACCGCTTCATCGGCCTGCCGCCGGCCATCGGCGTGATGGTCACCGCCTTGCTGTTCTCCCTCATCCTGCAGGGTTTGAGCCTGATCGGCTTCCCTGGCCTGGAAGAACGCGTCGAAGGCCTGATGAACCAGATCGACTTCAACGACCTGCTGATGCACTGGATGCTCTCCTTCCTGCTGTTCGCCGGCGCCTTGCACGTCAACCTCAGCGATCTGCGCAGCTACCGCTGGCCCATCGGCCTGCTGGCCACCCTCGGCGTGCTGATCGCCACCGTGGTGATCGGCTACCTGGCGCACTGGGTGTTCGCCCTGTTCGGCTGGCAGGTGCCGCTGATCTATTGCCTGCTGTTCGGCGCGCTGATCTCGCCGACCGACCCGATCGCCGTGCTCGGGGCGCTGCGTACCGCCAATGCCTCCAAGCCGCTGAAGACCACCATCGTCGGTGAGTCGCTATTCAACGACGGCACCGCGGTGGTGGTGTTCACCGTGCTGCTGGGCATCATCCAGTTGGGCGAGACGCCAAGCGTCGCCGACACCGCCATCCTGTTCGCCCGCGAGGCCCTTGGCGGCATTGCCTTCGGCGGCCTGATCGGCTACGCCACTTATCGCATGATCAAGAGCGTCGAGCAGTACCAGGTGGAAGTGATGCTGACCCTGGCGCTGGTGATCGGCGGCTCGGCCATGTGCTACGAGTTGCATGTCTCGGCGCCAATCGCCATGGTGGTTGCCGGCCTGATCATCGGCAACCTGGGGCGCAACCTGGCGATGAACGATATGACCCGCCGCTACATGGACGGTTTCTGGGAGTTGATCGACGACATGCTCAACGCCCTGCTGTTCGCCCTGATCGGCCTGGAGTTGCTGCTGCTGCCGTTCAACTGGCTGCACTTGGCGGCCGGTGGCGTGCTGGCGGTGGCAGTGCTGGCCTCGCGCCTGCTGACCGTGGCTCCGGCGATCGTCCTGCTGCGCCGCTGGCGCAAAGTACCGCAGGGCACCATCCGCGTGCTGACCTGGGGCGGTCTGCGCGGTGGCGTATCGGTAGCCCTGGCGCTGTCGCTGCCACAAGGCGAGGAGCGTGACCTGCTGCTGTCGATCACCTATATCGTGGTGCTGTCGTCGATCCTGGTGCAGGGTCTGACGGTCGGCAAGGTGGTGCGCAAGGTCAGCACACAACCTTGAGACTCTGGGGCCGCTGCGCGGCCCTTTCGCGACACAAGGCCGCTCCTACAGTGGATCGCGTGCTCTGTAGGAGCGGCCTTGTGTCGCGAAAGGGCTGCACAGCAGCCCCGGGATCGTCATTCCACCGCAGAGTCCGGGAACTGGTCCTGGATGTACTTGATCTCGGTACGCCCGTGCGCCGCTGGCAGGCCGTCCTCGCCGAGGTTGACGAAGACCATCTTGTCGACCGTGAGAATCGCCTTGCGGGTGATCTTGTTGCGCACTTCGCACTTGAGGGTGATCGAGGTGCGACCGAACTCGGTGGCGGTGATGCCCAGCTCGATGATGTCACCCTGACGCGAGGCGCTGACGAAGTTGATCTCCGAGATGTACTTGGTCACCACCCGCTGGTTGCCCAGCTGGACGATGGCGTAGATCGCCGCCTCTTCGTCGATCCAGCGCAGCAGGCTGCCACCGAACAAGGTGCCGTTGGGGTTGAGGTCTTCGGGTTTTACCCATTTGCGGGTGTGAAAGTTCATCTTTACTCCTGACCGGCTTGGCTAACGTGCAGCCATGATGGCAGACCACCTGGTCACGCTCCATTGAACATCGACTATCGTCTCGATAAATCGACAGAAAGTCTTGGGTGTGTCATCTGCCCACGGCTATAATCTCCGCCGATTCAAATGGCCCCCGCTGGGGCGGCCATCCCGCCACCCGACCGAGGGGCGCTGCAGCAGGTTCGTCCTGTCAGGCTCGGTTGGGGCGTTGTCCGCCAAGCGGACGCTCAACGCACAACGGCGCCCATTCGCACACTACGAATGGAGGCTCTCGATGAGCGCTGTAAACACGCCTGCTGGTTTTTCCGACTTCAAGGTCGCCGACATCTCCCTGGCCGACTGGGGCCGCAAGGAAGTCATCATCGCCGAATCGGAAATGCCGGCACTGATGGGCCTGCGCCGCAAGTACCAAGCCGAACAACCGCTCAAGGGCGCGAAGATCATCGGCTGCATCCACATGACCATCCAGACTGCCGTGCTGATCGAGACCCTGATCGCCCTGGGCGCTGAAGTACGCTGGTCGTCCTGCAACATCTTCTCGACCCAGGACCAGGCCGCTGCCGCCATCGCCGCCGCCGGTATCCCGGTGTTCGCCTGGAAAGGCGAGACCGAGCAGGAGTACGAGTGGTGCATCGAGCAGACCATCCTGAAAGATGGCCAGCCATGGGATGCCAACATGGTGCTGGACGACGGCGGCGACCTGACCGAAATCCTGCACAAGAAATACCCGGCCATGCTGGACAAGATCCACGGCGTGACCGAAGAGACCACCACCGGCGTGCACCGCCTGCTCGACATGCTGGCCAAGGGCGAGCTGAAAGTCCCGGCGATCAACGTCAACGATTCGGTCACCAAGAGCAAGAACGACAACAAGTACGGCTGCCGTCACAGCCTGAACGACGCCATCAAGCGCGGCACCGACCACCTGCTGTCGGGCAAGCAGGCCCTGGTGATCGGCTACGGTGACGTGGGCAAGGGCTCGGCCCAGTCGCTGCGCCAGGAAGGCATGATCGTCAAGGTCACCGAAGTCGACCCGATCTGCGCCATGCAAGCATGCATGGATGGCTTCGAAGTGGTCTCGCCGTTCAAGGACGGCATCAACACCGGTACCGAAGCCGGCATCAACGCCGACCTGCTGGGCCGCATCGACCTGATCGTCACCACCACCGGTAACGTCAACGTCTGCGATGCCAACATGCTCAAGGCCCTGAAAAAGCGCGCCGTGGTCTGCAACATCGGCCACTTCGACAACGAGATCGACACCGCCTTCATGCGCAAGAACTGGGCATGGGAAGAGGTCAAGCCGCAGGTGCACAAGATCCACCGCACCGGCGCTGGCGTGTTCGACCCGCAGAACGACGACTACCTGATCCTGCTGGCCGAGGGCCGCCTGGTCAACCTGGGCAACGCCACCGGCCACCCAAGCCGCATCATGGACGGTTCGTTCGCCAACCAGGTGCTGGCACAGATCTTCCTGTTCGAGCAGAAGTTCGCCGAACTGCCAGCCGCGAAGAAGGCCGAACGCCTGACCGTGGAAGTGCTGCCGAAGAAACTCGACGAAGAAGTGGCCCTGGAAATGGTCCGCGGCTTCGGTGGCGTGGTCACCCAGCTGACCCCGCAGCAGGCCGAGTACATCGGTGTGACCGTCGAAGGTCCGTTCAAGCCGGACGCCTACCGCTACTAAGCGGCAAGTTTGAAGCTGCAAGCGGCAAGATACGGCAGACCGTGTCGTTGCTGCTTGCGACTCAGCCTTGGAAGCTCTTGTAATGCGCCCAAGCCAGATCGGCCATCACCGATCTGGCTTTTACTTGCAGCTTGCCGCTTGAAGCTTGCTGCTTGAGGAACGAGTGATGTCCCAAGAACGCCGCTACAGTTTCGAATTCTTCCCGACCAAGACCGACGCCGGCCACGAAAAGCTGATGGGCGTCGCCCGCCAGCTGGCCAGCTACAACCCGGATTTCTTCTCCTGCACCTATGGCGCCGGTGGTTCGACCCGCGACCGCACGCTGAACACCGTGCTGCAGCTGGAGAACGAAGTGAAGGTTCCGGCCGCCCCGCACCTGTCCTGCGTGGGCGACAGCAAGGACGACCTGCGCGCCCTGCTGGCCGAGTACCAGGCCGCCGGCATCAAGCGCATCGTCGCCCTGCGCGGCGACCTGCCTTCGGGCATGGGCATGGCCAGCGGCGAGCTACGCTACGCCAGCGACCTGGTCGAGTTCATCCGCCAGGAAACCGGCGACCATTTCCACCTGGAAGTCGCCGCCTATCCGGAGATGCACCCGCAAGCACGCAACTTCGAGGCGGACCTGGCCAACTTCGTGCACAAGGTCAAGGCCGGCGCCGACAGCGCCATCACCCAGTACTTCTTCAACGCCGACAGCTACTTCTACTTCGTCGAGCGCGCAGGCAAGCTGGGCGTGGACATCCCGGTGGTGCCGGGCATCATGCCAATCACCAACTACAGCAAGCTGGCGCGCTTCTCCGACGCCTGCGGCGCCGAGATCCCACGCTGGATCCGCAAGCAGCTGGAAGCCTATGCCGACGACACCGCCAGCATCCAGGCCTTCGGCGAGGAAGTGATCAGCCGCATGTGCGAACAGCTGCTGCAAGGCGGCGCTCCAGGCCTGCACTTCTATACCTTGAACCAGGCCGAGCCGAGCCTGGCGATCTGGAACAACCTGAAGCTGCCCCGCTGATGGTCGCGGGCAAGGCATTGGCCCCGGCCAGCGCCTTGCCCATGCCAACACCCAGCGACAAAAGCCCACTGGTCTTGCCTGGGCTGCCAGCGTAATCTCGCGCTATGCGCCTGCTGATCCCCTCCCTCCTGCTGTTGCTGCTCGCCTGCCTGAGCCCGCTGGCACAGGCGGAACGCTTGCGCATTGTCAGCGACGACTGGGCGCCCTACCTGTTCCAGGCCAACAACCAGCCCCAGGGCATCGACTACGAAGTGACCAACGAGGTGTTCCGACGCCTGGGCATCGAGGTGCAGTGGCAGTTCCTGCCTTGGCGGCGCTGTCTGGCCATGGTCGAGCAAGGCCTGGCGGACGGCGTGATGGATATCTTCCAGGTCGAATCGCGCCGCGACTATCTGGTCTACCCGAACGAACCAATGTCGCAGGTCGAATTCGTCCTGTACCAGGCTCGCAGCCGACCACACCCGGTACAGCGCCTGGAAGACCTGGCCGGGCTGACCGTGGGCACCTCGCCGGGCTACGCCTACAACCCCGCCTTCAGCGACTCGCCGCTGTTCCGTCGCGAATCGGCCCCCAGCCATGAAGCCAACTTTGGCAAGCTGATGCGCGGGCGCATCGACCTGCTGGTGACCGATCGCCGTCTCGGCCACTACCTGAGTCGGCAACTGGGCATCGAGCACGCCGTTGAAGCGCTGCCGCTGGTAATCAGCCGCCACCCACAGTACCTGGGGCTGGCCCGCAAGCCTGGGCGCGAGGCCCTGGCCCAGGCCTTCGCCGAGGAACTGCGACGCTTCAAGCAGGAACCGGCCTATGCCGCGATCAGCACCCGCTACCTCGGCCAGCAGGATTTTCCTTTCGCCGTTGAGCAGCAGGAAAGCGGCACACGCTGATTGCTCTGTTATACTCGAGCCTTCCCGCCCGGCTCACGCCCGGACGCTCGGCCTCGCCATCGGCATCTCGACCCGCAGCAGCGCACCCCTGGTGCCCGCCCGCCGCCTCCAGGATGCGTAGTGAACGCCCAGCTGGACCGGACGCGATCGCATCCCACCGATGCCCGTCGCGCCAGGCAGAACACCCCATCGGGCCCAGCCCCCACGAGAACAGGATTGCCCATGTCCTTTGCTTCCCTCGGTCTCTCCGAGGCTCTTGTCCGCGCTATCGAGGCTGCGGGCTACACCCAGCCAACCCCGGTGCAACAGCGGGCGATTCCCGCCGTGTTGCAAGGTCGCGACCTGATGGTCGCCGCCCAGACGGGTACTGGTAAAACCGGCGGCTTCGCCCTGCCGATCCTCGAGCGCCTGTTCCCGGGTGGCCACCCCGACAAGTCGCAACGCCACGGCCCGCGCCAGCCGCGCGTGCTGGTGCTGACGCCGACCCGCGAGCTGGCCGCCCAGGTGCATGACAGCTTCAAGATCTACGCCCGCGACCTGAACTTCATCAGCGCCTGCATCTTCGGCGGCGTCGGCATGAACCCACAGGTCCAGGCCATGGCCAAAGGCGTCGACGTACTGGTCGCCTGCCCGGGCCGCCTGCTCGACCTGGCCGGCCAGGGCAGCGTCGACTTGTCTCGCGTCGAGATCCTGGTGCTGGACGAAGCCGACCGCATGCTCGACATGGGCTTCATCCACGATGTCAAGAAAGTGCTGGCTCGCCTGCCGGCCAAGCGCCAGAACCTGTTGTTCTCGGCGACCTTCTCCAAGGACATCACCGACCTCGCCGACAAGCTGCTGCACAACCCCGAGCGCATCGAGGTCACGCCGCCGAACACCACCGTCGAGCGCATCGAGCAGCGTGTCTACCGCCTGCCGGCCAGCCACAAGCGCGCGCTGCTGGCGCACTTGATCACCCTGGGTGCCTGGGAACAGGTGCTGGTGTTCACTCGTACCAAGCACGGCGCCAACCGCCTGGCCGAGTACCTGGAAAAGCACGGCCTGAGCGCCGCCGCGATCCACGGCAACAAGAGCCAGAACGCCCGCACCAAGGCCCTGGCCGACTTCAAGGCCAACACCGTGCGCGTGCTGGTGGCCACTGATATCGCTGCCCGCGGCCTGGACATCGACCAGTTGCCCCACGTGGTCAACTTCGAACTGCCCAACGTCGAGGAAGACTACGTTCACCGTATTGGCCGCACCGGCCGCGCCGGTCGTTCGGGCGAGGCCATCTCGATGGTCGCCCCGGATGAAGAGAAGCTGCTCAAGAGCATCGAGCGCGTCACCAAGCAGCGGATCCCGGACGGCGACCTGATGGGCTTCGACGCTTCGCAGGTCGAAGCGGAAAAGCCGGAAGTACGCGAGCGCCCGCAAAACAACGGTCGCGGTGGCCGCAACCAGCAGCCGCGCGGCGAAGGCAGCAAGGACAGCGGTGGTCGCAAGGACAAGGGCAAGGACAAGGGCCGTAACAAGCCTGCGGCCGAGAAGCCTGCCGAGAAGGAAAAGTCCGGCGACAAGCAGCAAGGCCAGCAACGCAAGCCGCGGGACAAGAAACCCCGCCAGCAGCATGCCCAAGGCCAGAAGGCCATGCCAACGGTACCTGCCGACCGTGACCCGGAAGAATTCCTCGACGACGACGTCGACAACTTTGGTAACCGCGCCGACTACGTCAGTCCCTACCAGAACGCCAAGAACCAGGGCCGCAATCGCCGTCCAGGTGGCGGTGGCCAGGCTCAAGGCCAGGGGCAGCGCAGTGGTGGTGGCCAAGGCCAGGGGCAGCGCAGTGGTGGTGGCCAAGGCCAGGGGCAAGCCCGTGGCACTGGCCAGCAGCGTCAAGGCCAGGGTGGCGACAAGCGTCCGCGCAACGGCGGCGGCAATGGCGGCGCCCGTCGTGACAACAATGCCGGTCGCAACCGCCGTGACGACTCGGCCCGCCAGGAACCGGCAGTGCGCAACCCGCGCGAGTCGCAGAGCGCGCCGGTGATCATCCGCAAGGAATCCAAGCTCGACCGCTACCCGACGCCCGAGCAACTGGACGACCTGCCAGCTCGCCCACGCGGTGAGCGCCCGGCCCTGCTGACGCGCAAAGGCTGATTGAAACACCGAGGGGCTGTTATGCAGCCCTTTCGCGACACAAGGCCGCTCCTACAGGTACTGCGCTCCGCCAAAGGGCTGCGCTGAACTTGTAGGAGCGGCCTTGTGTCGCGAAAGGGCCGCGTAGCGGCCCCTCGGTCGTTCAACTAACGCGGATTACTTCTGCTTCACGCCTTCGACACTGATATCCAGATCCAGGGTTTGCGAAGTCGGGCCTGGGCCTTTGATCCCGAAGTCGTTCAGGTTCAGCGTGGTCTTGGCGTTGAAGCCGGCGCGCTCGCCACCCCACGGATCCTTGCCCTCGCCATTGAACACGGCCTTGAAGGTGACCGGCTTGGTCACACCGTGCAGGGTCAGGTCGCCGGTCACGTCGGCGGTCTTGTCACCGGTCGACTTGACACTGGTGGAGACGAACTTGGCATCCGGGTACTTCTTCACATCGAGGAAGTCTTTGCTGGCGATGTGCTTGTCACGCTCGGCGTGATTGGACCACAGGCTGGCAGTCTTCAGGTCGACGCTGATCTTACTGGCTTCAGGCTTGGCGCTGTCCCAGGTGAAGTTGCCGTCGAAGTCCTTGAAGGTGCCATGGATGAAGCTGTAGCCCAGGTGGCTGATCTTCCAGTCAACGAACGCGTGCTGACCTTCCTTGTCGATCTTGTACTCGGCAGCCATGGCCTGGCCAGCGGAGATCAGAGCGGTACCGAGCGCCAGAGCGGCAAAAGTCTTTTTCAACATCCTTACTTCCTTCCTTTGCAATTGAGGTTGAGATTCAAGCTTTGCGGCCCAGCATGCGGGTGAGGGTCGCGTCACGGTCGATGAAATGGTGCTTGATGGCGGCCAAGGCGTGCAGCACGGCGAAAATCACCAGGCCCCAGGCCAGCCACAAGTGGATAACGCCAGCGGTATCGGCCTGGTCAGGTAGGTCACTGACCAGCGCAGGCACTTCGAACAAGCCGAATACAGGTATACCCACACCGTCGGCGGTGGAGATCAGGTAGCCCGCGGCCATGACCGCGAACAACCCCAAATACAGCGCCAGGTGCCCCAGCTTGGCGGCCAGGCGCGTGGCCTTGCCGTGGTTGACCGGCGCCGGTGGCGGCGGGCTGACGAAACGCCAGAGCACGCGCAGCAGCATCATCGCCAACAACACCAGGCCAATGCTCTTGTGCAGATCAGGGCCGGACTTGCGCCATGGGCTGTAATAGTCCAGGCCGACCATCCACAGCCCCAGGCCGAACAGGCCGAAGACCGCCAGCGCCACGCCCCAGTGCAGGATGATGCTGACCAGGCCATAGCGAGAAGATGAATTGCGCAGTTGCATGTTGGCGTATTTCCCCGTGAAAGCTGTGCACAAGACTAGCGCGTAACTTATCGAATAAAAGCGGAAAAAATTGCTTCGGATGATCGAGAAATCCGATATTAAGTCTGCAAGCTTCCTATTAAGGAAACATTAACGATAGACGTTCAAAGGGGAGATGCCAGGACCCGATCGCGGCCAAGCCCGCTCCCACCTCGAGAGGTGGGAGCGGGCTTGGCGAGCTGGCAGCTATCGATCAGTTGGCCTTGGCCTGGGTATTGACCACAGCTTTCTTGGCAGGCTCACCCTTGGCAGTGGCCTTTTTCGCCGGTACTGGCTTGGCCGCAGGTTTATGCACAGGCTTGGCCGCCGGTTTATGCGCGGCGGCAGGCTTGGCCGGCGCGACCTTGACCGGTTGCTGCTGGACCACCGGTGCCGGGGCCACGGGCGCAGGCGCCGCAGCAGGTGCCGGCGCGACCTCTTCGGCCTTGGCGATCGGCGCGGCCTTGGCCTCGGGCTTGTCGCTCGCCCCGAACAGGCGCGAGAAGAAGCCTGGTTTGTCATCCTTGGCCGCCTCGGCCTGGGCCGGGGCCTTCTTGGCAGAGCCTCCAAACAGCTTGGAGAAGAACCCACCCTGGTCTTTCGCCGCTGCGGCACCGACAGCCGCCGCCGCTACCGGTGCGGCCTTGACCGGATCGAACGACTTGCCCGCGGCCAGCTCCTGGACCTGCCCGGCGGCGCGCTGGCCACTGCGCAGGGCGCCTTCGAGAGTACCGGGATACAGCGCATCGGTGTGCTCGCCGGCAAAGGCGATGCGCTGCACCGGACGCTCCCACAGGCGCCAGTACTTGCTGATCTGCCCTGGGCCGAAGGCCAGGTAGGCGCCGCCCATGCCGGCGTCGGTGCTGTAGCGACGCACCTCGTAGCCGGTGAAGGCGCCCCGGGCCTGCGGGTAGAAGGCATGCAGGCGGATCAGCACCTGGTCGACCATCTGCTTGTCACCGAACGCCTGCAACAGGCGAGCGTTATCGCCGGACAGGTTGATCACCACGTTAGCCCCGCCCTTGAGCGCAGGCTCGATCCACAGCATGCCCAGGCCAGTGTTGCTGAAAATTTCACCGGACATCCGCGCGCGGCTTTCCCAGACCGGGTTCTTGAACTTGAGCATCAGCTGGTCGCGCCAGCCGTAGTTGGTGCCTTTGAGCGCCGCCAGGTGCTGGTTGTCCAGGCCTGGGGTCATCTGGATCTTGGCCAGCGCGCGCAGGGGCACGGCCATGACCAGGTAATCGGCCTGGTAGCCCACCGCGCCGACCTTGACGGTCACGCCATCCTTGTCCTGGACAATGGAAGTGACCGGCGAGCTGGTCTTGATGCTCTTCAACTGCTTGACGAAGGCCTGGGCCAATACAGGGCTGCCGCCAGGCAGGCGCGCGGCGCGCAGGTCACGGTCGCTGACATTGCGGTAGACGCGGTTCTGCTGGGCGAAATACAGCAGCGACAGGCGCGATGGCTCGTCATAGCGGGTACGGATCTGCTGGTTGACCAGCTGACGAGCGGTGGCGGGCAATTGCAGCTTGTCGAGCCAGGTGGAGACGTTCATCTGGTCGAGAGCGAACAAGGTGCTGTTGGCCGCCGGGTTGAGCGGGTCGTCGATCGAGCGGGCCAGGTCGTCGAGGGTCTTTTCGTAACGCTTGAGCGCCTCGGCGGTGGCTGGCTGCTTGGCGGCCAGGTCAGCGGCGCTGAAGTACTCGCCATCGATCAGGTAGCCGGGGGTCCGCACGAACTCCGGCGCCGGCAAAGTCGCAACCTTGAACTGCTGCAAATAGCGGTTGAGCACCGGCTGGGTCTTGTCGTTGCCTATCCATTCGCTGGTGGCCAGGCCCGAACGCCCACCCATGCCTGACTTGGCCTCCAGCAGGGTCACCTGCCAGCCCTTGTTCTGCAGCTCATAGGCCGCCGTCAGGCCCGCCAGGCCACCACCGACGACGATTGCCGTCTTGTCCTTGGCCAGCGCGGCACCGCTGGACACACCAATCAATACCAACGCGCACAGGCGCACCCAAGCAGCAGCCATGATGGCGAACTCCGGTTGTAGAACGACAGAAAGATCGGGGAAGAACGCCCCGGGAGAGATGCGTTAAGAATACGTCACCCTTGCAGACCCTGCCAGCGCAGTGACATCAAGTGCTTTTGGCAACTGGTAATTTTGTCAGTTGCCCACTCGCCGCTTGGCTAGCAATCTGGGCAGGGCCCCATCAGTATCGGACTCATCACCGTGAGCCAAACCGCGCACGCCTTATCATCAAGACATGACTGGAACCGCTCGACGGGTTGGAAAATCTCGACCCAGGGGGATGTGCTATGGTCGCACTACATGACAGCACAGGGTGAGCGCGCCGTTCAGCTCACACTTACCGGTGAATGCGACGTCACCATCGACTTCCGCCGCCCCGTGCACGATCTATCGCTGGATACGAAAATTTGTCGTTTTGGCGCGCAAGTCGTGCATGCCTACTGGCTGACTTTTTTTGACGGTGACAATGTCTTTGTCCCCAGCCCCACCCAGTTCGGCCACCACCTGCACGAACAATCCAGCCCCCTGTGCAGCCTGACCCTCTCTACCGGCCCGCAATCGACCGTGCACCTGCGCTCCCTGCAATGGTCACCGCTGCGTCTGCATTGAGCGGTTATCCAGCGGTTGTCCTGCCCTCCGGCTTTGCTTAGGCTTACGCGGTCAAACTCGCCGTAACGCCAGGAGCAAAGCCCATGGGCCTCAACGATCAGTGGATGCAACGCGACCTCAAGGTCCTGTGGCACCCCTGCACCCAGATGAAAGACCACGAACAACTGCCGCTGATCCCGATCAAACGCGGTGAAGGGGTCTGGCTCGAGGACTTCGAAGGCAAACGCTACCTGGACGCCGTCAGCTCCTGGTGGGTCAACGTGTTCGGCCACGCCAACCCGCGGATCAACCAGCGCATCAAGGACCAGGTCGACCAGCTCGAACATGTGATCCTCGCCGGTTTCAGCCACCAGCCGGCGATCGAACTGTCCGAGCGCCTGGTGGCGATGACGCCAGCCGGGCTGGACCGGGTGTTCTACGCCGACAACGGCTCGTCGTGCATCGAAGTGGCGCTGAAGATGAGCTTCCACTACTGGCAGAACACTGGAAAGCCGCAGAAGAAACGCTTCGTCACCCTGACCAACAGCTACCACGGCGAAACCATCGCCGCGATGTCGGTGGGTGATGTGCCGTTGTTCACCGAGACCTACAAGGCCCTGCTGCTGGACACCATCAAGGTACCCAGCCCCGACTGCTACCACCGCCCTGAAGGCATGGGCTGGGAAGAACATTCGCGCAACCTGTTCGCCGCGATGGAACACACCCTGGCCGAACACCACGAGACGATCTCGGCGGTTATCGTCGAGCCGCTGATCCAGGGTGCCGGCGGCATGCGCATGTACCATCCGGTGTACCTCAAGCTGCTGCGCGAGGCCTGCGACCGCTACGACGTGCACCTGATCCATGACGAAATCGCCGTGGGCTTCGGCCGTACCGGCACGATGTTCGCCTGCGAACAAGCCGGCATCCGTCCGGACTTCCTGTGCCTGTCCAAGGCCCTGACCGGCGGATACCTGCCGCTGGCGGCCTGCCTGACCACCGACAAGGTGTACCAGGCCTTCTACGACGACTACCCGACCCTGCGCGCCTTCCTCCACTCGCACAGCTACACCGGTAACCCGCTGGCCTGCGCCGCGGCGCTGGCGACCCTGGATATCTTCGCCCAAGACAACGTGATCGAGGCCAACCAGGCCCTGGCCGCGCGCATGGCCAGCGCCACCGCGCACCTGGCCGACCACGCCCATGTCGCCGAGATCCGCCAGACCGGCATGGCCCTGGCCATCGAGATGGTCCAGGACAAAACCAGCAAAGCCGCCTACCCGTGGCAGGAGCGCCGCGGCCTGAAGGTCTTCGAGCACGCCCTGAGCCGCGGCGCGCTGTTGCGCCCGCTGGGCAGCGTGGTGTATTTCCTGCCGCCATACGTGATCACCCCCGAGCAGATCGACTTCCTCGCCGAGGTGGCCAGCGAAGGCATCGACATCGCCACCCGCGATAGCCTCAGCGTGGCAGTGCCGGCCAACTTCTACCCCGACTTCCGCGACCCGGGCTAAACCCCATGCCTTTACGCCGCCTCCTGTAGGAGCGGCCTTGTGTCGCGAAAGGGCCGCAGCCCCGGCAGTTTCTGCCGCGAAGCTGAAAACCTGGGGCTGCTGCGCAGCCCTTTCGCGGCACAAGGCCGCTCTACAGGAACGATGCCTTCATCAGATTCCGAGTAGCCCCATGAGACTTTCCCGCTTTTTCATCGACGCCCCCTTGAGCCTCGGCGAGCACGACCTCCCCGAAGCCCAGGCCCACTACATCGGCCGCGTGCTGCGCATGGCCGCCGGCGACGCCGTGCAATTGTTCGACGGCAGTGGCCAGGAGTTCCTCGGCCAGTTGCTGGAGGTGGGCAAGAAAAGCGTGCGCGTGCAACTCGACCAGGCCTTGCCAGGCCTTGCCGAGTCGCCGCTGCATATCCACCTCGGCCAGGGCCTGTCCCGGGGCGAGCGCATGGACTGGGCGATCCAGAAAGCCACCGAACTGGGCGCCAACCTGATCACCCCGATCGTCAGCGAACGCTGCGAGGTGCGCCTGAAGGACGAACGCGCCGACAAGCGTCTGGCCCACTGGCGCCAGGTGGCGATCAGCGCCTGTGAACAATGTGGCCGCTCGACCTTGCCGGTAATCCAGCCGCCGGTGACCCTGGCCGAATGGCTGAAAAGCACCGAGGCCGACCTCAAGCTGGTCTTGCATCCGGTGGCGGCGCCGCTTACCAGCCACGAGCAACCGACCAACCTGGCGTTCCTGATCGGCCCCGAAGGCGGCCTGAGCGACGCCGAGGTCGAGCAGGCCAAGGCCGCTGGTTTCCATGCCGCGCGCCTTGGCCCCCGCGTGCTGCGCACCGAGACAGCCCCGGTGGTGGCGCTGTCGGTGGCACAGCAGCTTTGGGGAGATTTCTGACCCGCCACCCGCCTATGCCAGGGTTTAGCTCGGACTTTTCCGAAAAACTCATGCCAAACAGCCACTGGCAGTTTTGCCAGTAGCGCCCGGCAGGCCGCTCTCATAAGGTTCCCGATTGTGGAAACTTCCGGAAGTGGCGGCGATGAGAATGTTGACCTTGCTTGGGTTCCTGGCCGTTTGCGTGCTGACCGGCCTGCTATTTTTCGAGCGCAACACGCTGGCACTGCAGCCCGGGCCGGCCCCCTGCAAAGCGGACGCGCCCTGCCCTGCAGTGCAGCCCCACGAGCAAAAACTCGCGTTGTGCAAGGCCGCGATGAAGCAGCGCGGACATGACGGTAAACCCAGGATGCACTTTGGCTTCTGCTACATCGACGCGCTGACGCCAGGGCTGCACGCGACGCTGCTCGCAGGTGCCCAGGCGCTCAGGCCACCACCGGTGCTGGAGCAGTACGTCGGCCTGGCGCTGGCGGACTTCAACCGCGAGCACCCGGCTGCCGACCCGGCCACTATCGACAGCACACGCCAAGCACTGATCGCCGAGTTCAACGCCCTCTGGCCCCTGATCAAGACAGACCCCACCCCCGAAGCGCCTGCGCAAGGCGGTCACATCGTCCAGACCCTGCGGCGGTTCAATGAGCACTGGTGGAGCGAGCACGCCGAACGCTTCCATGACCACCTCAGAACCACCCAGCGCTTGTGCCAGAGCCACCCGAACAGCTGCGTGATGGGGAATTACAACTGACCTGGCCCTGAGGACCGGTCAGGATACGTAGAAAAACACCGCCACGAAGTGCATCAGGCTGCCAGCGATGACGAACAGGTGCCAGATGCCGTGGGCATGGCGCAAGCGGCTGTCGAGGGCGAAGAAGATGATGCCCACGGTGTACAGCACTCCGCCACTCGCCAGCCAGACAAAGCCGGCGGTACCGAGCGAGCGCAGCAACGGCTTGACCGCCACCAGCACGATCCAGCCCATCACCGCGTAGATGACGATCGACAGGATCCGCGCCTCGGAACGTGGCTTGATCTCCTGCAGCATGCCGATCAGCGCCAGCCCCCAGACCACCCCGAACAGGCTCCAACCCCAGGGCCCGCGCAGGCTGACCAGGCAGAATGGGGTGTAGCTGCCGGCGATCAGCAGGTAGATCGACAGGTGGTCGAGCTTGCGCATGACCCTCTTCGCCCGGCCGCGGGTGCTGTGGTAGAGGGTGGAGATGCTGTAGAGCAGCAGCAAGGTGGTGCCGTAGATGGAAAAACTGACGATCTTCCAGGGATCGCCCTGCAACCCGGCCACGACGATCAGCCAGATCGCGCCGATACAGGCCAGGACAGCACCGACCAGGTGGGTCCAGGCATTGAAACGTTCACCGTAGTACATGCAAGCACAGACCTCCCCCACAGACTCAAGTTTCAAGCTACAAGCGTCAAGAAAGAGCAGATCGCATACACGAGGGTCCTACCCGCGCGGCCAACCTGCCCTCATCAGCTTGCCGCTTGAAGCTTACAACTTGAAGCTAGCGAAGCTCAGCTTCGCGCACCATCCGCTCCAACCCCGCCAGGTCCGGGACCCGAGCCACCTGCTCGCCCACCTGTACCGCCGCCAGTTCCAACGCGGCCAGGGGCACGTCGACGTAGTTGAGCTGGCTGTCGAGCTTGCACGAACGCGGAATGTCCTGCAGCAACACCGCCAGAAAACGCAACCCGGTATCGCCCAGGGCATTGAGCACGACGATCCGCGCCCGCTCGCCACAGAGGCTCTGCCCGCCGCAGGCGGCCTCGAAACCGATCAACGGCAAGCGTTGCTGGCGCCAGTCGACCCAACCCAGGTGCCACTGCGGTTCGCCCGCCTCGCAGGCAATGGCGCGATGGCCGATCAACTCGGCCACCGCCACGTTGGGCAGCACCAGCGTGCGGTCGCCCAGCGGCAACAACAAACCGGTCAGGCTACTGCGTTGGCCGGCGATATGTTCAAGCATGGTGCTGGCTCCAGTGGGCGATGCTCTGCAACAGCAGCGACTCTTGATACGGCTTGCCCAGGTATTCGTTGACGCCAATGGCCATGGCCCGCTCGCGGTGCTTCTGGCCGGTGCGCGAGGTGATCATGATGATCGGCAACTGCTTCAAGCGCTCGTCACGACGAATTCGCGTCGCCACCTCGAAACCGTCCATGCGCGGCATCTCGATATCCAGCAGCAACACATCGGGGCGATGCTCCTCGAGCAAAGCCATGGCATCTAGCCCATCCTTGGCCGTCAGCACGCTCATGCCGTGGCGTTCCAGCAAGCGGCTGGTGACCTTGCGCACGGTGACCGAGTCGTCCACCACCATCACCAGCAAGGGCCGCCGTGGCGCCGGGCCGATCAGCGCACGCTGGCTGTCGAGCGCGCCGGGCAGGCGCGCCAGGCGACGCTGCTGGCCACGCAACTGGCCGAGCAGGTCGAGAATCAGCACCACCCGGCCATCACCGAGCAGGGTCGCGCCAGACAGCCCCGGTACAGCGGCGAACTGCGGCCCCAAGCTCTTGACCACGATCTCGCGGCTTGGCGACAGGCTGTCGACTTGGATGGCGAACGACTGCTCGTGGGAGTGGGTCAGCAGCACCGGCAAGGGCACGCTCAGGCCCAGCAGGTTCGGCTGGCCGCCGCCCTGCAGCAGCTCGCCGAGGTAGCGCAGCGCGTAGTCGTGCCCGGCGTAGGTGTAGCGCGGCGGATCCAGCCTGTAGCAGGCCTCGAGCTCGGCCGGCGGCACGCGGACGATGCCTTCGATGGTGTTCAGCGGGATGGCGTACTGTTCGTCGTCGACATGCACCATCAGCGCCCGGTTCACCGATACGGTGAACGGCAGGCGAATCAAGAAGCGCGCGCCCTTGCCGGGGCTGGACTCGATACTCATCGAGCCACCCAGTTGCTTGACCTCTTCGTGTACCACGTCCATGCCCAGGCCGCGCCCGGAGATCTGGGTGATCTTCTCGGCGGTGGAGAACCCCGGGCGCAGGATGAACTGCAGGATCTCGTGGTCACTCAGGCGCGCCTGCGGATCGAGCAGACCGCGTTTGATCGCCTTTTCGCGCACCGCCGTCAACGGCACCCCGGCACCGTCATCGCTCATTTCGATGACGATGTCGGCGCCTTCGTGCAGCAGGTTCAGGTGGATGGTGCCCAGCTCCGGCTTGCCAGCCGCCAGGCGCGCCTCGCGGGATTCCAGGCCATGGTCGACGGCATTGCGTAGCATGTGCTCCAGGGGGGCGACCATGCGTTCGAGCACGCTGCGGTCCAGCTCGCCCTCGGCGTTGCCGACCACCAGTTCGACCTGTTTGCCCAGCTCGCTGGCCACCTGCCGTACCACCCGCTGCAAGCGCGGCACCAGGCGCTCGAACGGCACCATCAGGGTGGCGGTCAGGCCTTCCTGCAACTGGCTGTTGACCCGTGCCTGCTGTTGCAGGAGGTTGTGCGCCTCCTGGGTGCGCTGGAGCAGGGTTTCCTTGAGGTCGAGCAGGTCCGAGGTGGACTCGAACAAGGCCCGCGACAATTGCTGCAATTGCGAATGGCGGTCCATCTCCAGCGGATCGAAGTCGTCGTAGGCGTCACCCTCGAACTGTTGGCGGCTGGAAATTCGCCCCTGGGTCTCGATATCCAGGCGCAACAGCTGGTCGCGCATGCGCTCCAGCGTGGTTTCCATTTCATTCAGGGCGAACTGGGCATCATTGACCTGTTGCTCGATGCGCCCACGGATCACCGAATGCTCACCGGCCAGGTTGCCCAGGTCGTCGAGCAACTCGGCGTCGACCTTGACCATGTCCCCGGCGCGTTCCGCCGCGGCGGCCGGCACCTCGGCGGGAGCGGCCTCGGCCTGGGGCTGGGTGGTCGCGCTGTCGGTCAAGGCGGCGCTGGAGAAGTTGCGGATGTAGTCGATCAACGCCGCAGCGGTATGCAAGGGCTGATCCAAGCGGACGGCATCGAGCATGTGCGCCAGGCGGTCGTGGCAGTTCTGCAGCAGGCTGAACAGCGCCGGGGTCGGCGGCAGGCGCCCGGCGGCCAGCAGTTCGTAGAGAAATTCCAGCTCATGGGCCAGGTCGCCAATCGCGGCGATCTCGACCATGCGCGCGCCGCCCTTGAGGGTGTGCAGGTCGCGCAGCAGGTTTTCCACCTCCACTGTGCTGCGCGGGTCGGCCTGCCAGCGCGCCAGCGATTCGGCGGCGCTCTCGACGATGTCCGAGCTTTCCTCGAGGAAGACTTCCAGCAGTTCCTTGTCGCCCTCGGCGCTCTGCTCATCGTCCAGCGCTTCGGGCTGGCCCGGTGGCGGCGCATGATGGCGAAACTCACGCAGCTCGCCGAGCAGCGCCACAGCCGACAGTGGGGCATGGCCTTCGCCCAGGCTGTGCAGCATCTCGGCCAGCGCGCCATGGCTGCGGCGCAGCAGCTCGAACAGTGCCGGGCTGGCGCCCAGGCGGCGGTCGACCAGGCCCTCGTAAAGCAACGCCAGTTCCTGGGCGAGCACTTCGATGGCGCCGATCGCGGCCATCTGCGCGCCGCCCTTGAGCGTCTGGATATCGTGCTGCAGCGTGGACAGCGCCGAGACGCTGTCCGGGTCGTGCTGCCAATGCTGCAACGCCTGGTTGGCGCCATCGAGGATATCGCCGGCTTCCTCCAGGAACAGGTCGACCACCGCCGGGTCGGTCAGGTCGCCCAGCGGTGCCAGCGGCGTCACCCCCTGGGCACCGACCACGCCCATGGCAGTAGGGTCGAGGGCATCGTCAAGCAGCCCATGCAAGGCCGCCAGGCATTCCGGGCGGGCACTGAGGTCCTGGCCGGCGGCCACTTCGTCGAACAGGTCGAACAAGGCCTCGTGGGACTGCCGGGCCACCTCGAACATCCGTGGGGTCACCGCCAGGCTGCCCTCCTCCACCGCGCCATACAGGTCGAGCAGGCCTTCGCAGATTTCATCCACCTGCCACAGTTCAGCCTGGTGCGCGCCGTGGCCGAGGGTGGTCATTTCGTCGAGCAGCATTTGCAGTTCATGGTGCTGCGCCGGCTGGGCCTGCCAGTTGGCCAGGCGGGTCTCGGCGTCGAGCAGAATGTCCATGCCCAGGGTCAGGAAGCTGGCGATCATCTGCGGGTCACGCCGCTGCCGGCGCTGCGGATGGCCCTCGGTCTGATGCTGGGCGAGCCGGGCATCGACCACCTGACCGACCTGCTCGATCAGCGCCGCGGCCCCCGGAATCGGCGCCAGCGGCGTGCTGCCCAGTTGCGCCAGGCCAAGGTGGAACAACGCGCGGGCGGCCTCCAGCAGTTCGGCCTCGACCACCTGCAGGGGCAACTGGTGGCCCTTGTATTCGCGTACCAGGCGGTCAAGGGCGGTGGCCAGCTCCGCCACCGGCATCACCCCGGCCATGGCGGCGCTGCCCTTGAGCGTGTGCAGCGCACGCTGCAAGCCATCGCTGACCGGCGTGCCGCGGGCGTCGAGGCTGTGCAAGAAGGCGTCGAGCCCGGCCAGGTGGCCCTGGGCCTCGTTGCGGAAGATCTCCAGCAACTGCGGATCGAGGCCGTCGATATTGGCGCTGGGCGGCACATCGTTGCGCGCAAGCGCATGCAGGTGGCCGGCCAGTTGTTCAATTTCGCGGCTCGCCGGCATCTGCCCGGCGGCGAAGTCGGCCAGTAGGTCGGGCAGGCGCACGAACACCTGCTGCAACGCCACCAACCCTTCGGGGCTAAGCAGGATGCGCCCTTCGAGCACCCGGTTGAGCAGGTGCTCAGCGCCCCAGGCCAGCTCCGCCACGGCCTCGGCATGCACCATGCGACCGCTGCCCTTGAGCGTGTGCAGGGCCCGGCGCACCTCCACCAGCGCCTCGCGCAGGTCGTTGTCGGCTCGCCAGCGCAACCAGTGCCGCTCGATCTCCGGCAACAACTCGCCCGCCTCTTCGAGAAATACCGCACGCAGCTCGTCGTCGATGCCGTCCAGCGCTGGGGCGTCAGCGGCCGTCTCCACCCGCTGGCACTGCACACCCAATGCGCCCAGGCTGGCATGGGCCATGTCGATGAAACCCTGGGCATCGGCAAGCGGATCGGCCACCTGCCATTGCAGCCAGGCCTCTGCGGCACTCAGGGCATCGGCCAGGTGCGCCAGTTCATCGGGCAGTGGCTCGTCTTCCAGGTGCACCAGCCAGCCCTGCACGTAACCGGCACAAGCACCGAACACTTCGCCGGCCACCGGCAGCATCAGCATCGCCAGGGCCCCGCGCACCTGCTGCAACAGGCCGGGCAAGGCCTGCAGGCGCTGACGCGACCAGTCCGACTCGAGGCAGTCGCCAATCAGGTCCTTGGCCTGCTGCAGGACATTGAGCGATTCGTTGAGCACCAACTGGCGGATCTCGGCCAGATCGGAGCCCGGCAGGTTACCTGGGGTGGTCTCCTCAAGTGGGCCGACCATGCCATTGAGGGTGGCCTCCACGTACAACAGCGCCCCGGCGACGTCCATCAGCACCGCCTCGTCCACCGCGCCGTCCTGCTCGACCAGGGCTTGCAGCGCCAGCACCTGGTCGATGATCACCCGCCGCGGCTGCTGAAACCCCAGCACGGCCAAGGTATCGGCGACATGCCGCAGCGGCGCGAGCAGTGCCTGCAGCGACTCCTGGGGCGGGCGTTCGCCGCCGACGAAGGGGTCGAGACGGTCCTTGATGCGCATCAGGTCGTCACACAGCGCCATCACCACCGAGCGCAAGGCATCACGACCGGGGCCGGCCTGCATGTGCTCGCGCCAGTTGCCCAGGGACAGGTCAAGGTCGGCCAGGTCCGCCGACCCGGCGATGCGCTGGCCGAGTTCGCCGAGCAGGCTGGCCTGGGCCAACGGCTCGGCGCCACGGCAGGTGCGCAACTGGTTGAGTAGCGGCAGCACCACCAGTGGCAGGTCGTGCCGCGCGCCGCGCAAGCGGTCCAGGTACGGCGGCAACTGCTCGAGGCCGCGGAACAGCGCACCCAGGCAGTCGCCGCGCGGACTCACCTGGCCATCGGCGATGGCCCGGGCCAACAGCTCAAGTTCTTCGGCCAGGCGCGTGGCCCCAGGCAGCTCGAGCATGCGCAGGCAGCCGTGCACCAGGTGCAGGTTGTCGACAAAGAACGCCAGCAACGACAGGTCGCCCGGCTCACCGGAAAAACGCTCCAGGGCCTGACGGGCCTGCCCCAGACAGTCGAGAATCGGCGCCCGGGCCCAGGCCAGGGCGACCGTGTCGTGACGCGCGTGGTGCAGCGCGGTTGCCGTCATGCCCGCGCCCTCACGACCGCTCTGCCGGTTTTGGCAAGGTGAAACCGGACACCGAGCGGCGCATCTCGCTGGCCATGCGCGCCAGGTGACGAATGCTGTCGGCGGTGGCCCCTGAGCCGGCGGAAGTTTGCGCGGTGATTTGCTGGATCACTGCCATGGTGTGGGAAATCTGCCCGGCGGAAGAGGTTTGTAGCTGGGCGGCGTCGGAAATGCTGTGGATCAGCTCGGCCATGGTCTGCGACACGCCCTCGATCTCGGCCAGGGCCACCCCGGCGTCCTGGGCCAGGCGCGCGCCGCGTACTACCTCGGCGGTGGTCTGCTCCATGGAGATCACCGCCTCGTTGGTATCGGCCTGGATAGTGCGCACCAGCGCCTCGATCTGCCGGGTCGCCGAGGACGAGCGCTCGGCCAACCGCTGCACCTCGTCGGCGACCACGGCAAAGCCGCGCCCGGCCTCGCCGGCCAGCGAGGCCTGGATCGCCGCGTTGAGGGCGAGGATGTTGGTCTGATCGGCAATGTCGTCGATCAGACTGACAATATCACCGATCTCCTGGGATGACTCGCCCAGGCGCTTGATCCGCTTGGCGGTGTCCTGGATCTGCTCGCGAATGTTGTCCATGCCATGGATGGTATTGTGAACCACTTCGTTGCCCTTGTTGGCGATGGCCACCGAACGCTCGGCCACCTTGGCCGACTCGTAGGCGTGGGCCGACACGCGGTCGATCGACTCGACCATGTCGCCCACCGCCTCGGAGGCTTCGCTGATCTGCTCGGCCTGGTGCTCTGACGCCTTGGCCAGTTGGCGCGCGGTGTTCTGCGTGTCCTGCACCGCGGCGGCCACCTGCTCGGCGCTGTGGTTGATGGTGGCGACCAGGTCGCGCAACTGATCGACCGAGTAGTTGATCGAGTCGGCGATGGCGCCGGTGAAATCCTCGGTGACCGACACGGTGACCGTGAGGTCGCCGTCGGCCAGCTCCTCGATCTCGTCGAGCAGGCGCATGATCGCCTGCTGGTTGCGCTCGTTCTTTTCTGCCGTGTCGCGCAGCTGGCGACTGGTGGCGCGCACCATCACCAGGCCGATGAGGATGATCGAGGCCAGCGCCAGCAGGCCCAGGACATAGCCGCCGACGGTATCCAGGGTACGCCCGCCGGCCAGGTTCTCGAAGCCGTTGGCCAAGTGCGAGGCTTCATCGAGCAGGGTTTGCGACAAGCTGAAGATATTGCTCGCTGCCTCGCGCACCCGGAACAGTTCCGGCGAAGTCTCGAGGATCTCGTCCACGGAGCCGGCGACGAACTGGAACAGCTCGGCGATCTCGGCCAGTCGCGCCCGGGCGTCGGCGTCCTCGACCCGGGTGACCTGCAGGGCCGGGTTGCCGGCGAGCATGCCCTCGAGCACCTGGCCGAAGCGGCTGGCGTCGCGACCAAAGGCATCGGCGGCCTGCACCGAGGTTTCATCGCCGGCCAGCACGGTGTTGACCGAGCCCAGGATGCGTTCGGCCAACAACAACTGGCGCTGGGCCACCGCTACCTGGCTGGCCGGGGCACCGCTCTGCAGCAGGATCTCGACGACCTTCTCGTACTCCACCTGCAACTGCGGCACGGTCTCGGCCAGGGTCGCCGCCACCTGGTGCAACGACAGCACGGTCTGCTCGCTGGCAAGGATGGTGTCGGTGTTCTTGCGCAGGTTTTCCCAATCCTGGCGCACCGCGTCCATCTCGTTGCGCACTGTCGCTGGCGCGGCCGGCAGGCCGGTGGTCTGGTCACCTTCGCGCAAGTAGCGCCAGCGCCGCTCGAAGTCATTGCGTGCATCGCTCAGCAGGCGAAACGCCAGGGCCTTGCCCGCCGCCGCCTCGGTGGCATTCTTGGCGATGCGCTGCGACAGCACGCGCAGCTCGCCGGCATGGCCGATGTACTGCTTGTCGTGGTTGGCCTGGGTGTTGAGGTAGGCGAAGTTGGCGAACAGCAGGACGATCGACAGGATCAGCACCACGAACAGCACGGTGATCTGCGCCGTGCTGCGCGGGCGCTGGGCCACGGCGGCCGGGGACACGGCGGCGGGGATGCTGGCAGTGGGAACAGGCTGGCTCACGAAAAAGTCCTCTACAGCGCCACATCGAGAAAACCCGGCGCCTGGGCCAGGGCGAACGGGCTGAAGATCGCCCAATTGCGTTCACGGGGGAAATGCCCCTGCACGAAGGGCACGGCGGCGCGAATCAGCGGTTGCGGCGGCGACAGCTCGAGGCTGCTCAGGGCAAAGTGCTGCAGGCCCACTACCTCGTCCACCAGCAACCCGGCGAACAGCTCTTCGTGGTCCAGCACCAGCACCCGGCGCTGCTTGCCGGCAGCGGCAGGGCCGAGGCCGAAGAATGCGCACAGGTCCATCACCGGTAACAATCGCCCGCGCAGATTGGCCACCCCGCGGACCCAGGGTTGTACCCCCGGCACCCGACTGCTGCGGGGCTCGCGCAGCACTTCGGCGACTTCACCCATGGGCGCGACGAACCACTGTCCGGCAACACGAAAGCCGATGCCGCTCCATTGTTGCAGGCGGATGTCCTGCGGTGGCTGGTCGGCCACCAGCAGGCGGCAGCGCCGGTCGATGTCCAGCAGCAGCTCGAAGGCGGTCAGCGACGCGCCCTGGGGCCGGGTGGTCAAGCCTGCAGCACTTCTTTGAGCTTGGCGATCAGCGCGTCTTCTTCCACAGGTTTGGTCAGGAAGTCGCGGGCGCCCTGGCGCTGGGCCCAGATCCGGTCGGTTTCCTGGTCCTTGGTGGTGACCACGATCACCGGGATGGCGCTGGTTTCCGGGTCCTTGCTCAACTGGCGGGTGGCCTGGAAACCGTTCATGCCGGGCATGACGATGTCCATCAGCACCGCGTCGGGCTTCTCCTGTCGCGCCAGGGCCACGCCGTCGGCGCCGTTGTCGGCCTTGAGCACCCCATAGCCGTGCTTCTCCAGCCATTCGGTCAATCTGTACATTTCTGTCGGCGAGTCGTCGACAATCAGAACTCGGGCCATGCTGTTTCCCCATCAGGAAAAGAGAGACGCCGCCCTGCGTGGGCGGCGTCAGGGTGCGTGTGGATCCTGCGCGGCGAAGCCGGGCACGCAGGCACGGATCGCGTCGAGCAATTCTTCCTTGCTGAACGGTTTGGTCAGGAACTGGTCGGAACCGACCACCCGGCCGCGGGCCTTGTCGAACAGGCCGTCGCGGGAAGAGAGCAGGATCACCGGGGTGTCCTTGAACTCGCTGTTGTGCTTGATGATGGCGCAGGTCTGGTAACCGTCGAGGCGCGGCATCAGCACGTCGACGAAGATGACCCGCGGTTTGTGGTCGACAATCTTGGCCAGGGCGTCGAAGCCGTCACTGGCGGTGATCACCTCGCAGCCTGCCTCGCCGAGCAACATCTGCGCGGTGCGGCGGATCGTGCGGGAATCGTCGATCACCATCACCTTCAGGGGTTGTTCCATAGTTGCGCTTCTGCCTGGGAGCGAATTCGCCAAAAGGCCGTGCAGGCCATGTGCCTGGCCTTTTTAGCACACTCCCGAGGGCCATTCCATCCGCCCGCCCCTTGACCGTGGGCGCGCCCGGCGCCACCCTGAGCCACTTTTTCTTTCGTGCCATCGCGGCCAAGCGCCGCCAAGAGGAACTACCCCATGAGCGTTCGCCTCGGGATTGTCATGGACCCCATCGCGTCCATCGCCTATAAAAAGGACAGCTCGCTGGCCATGCTGCTGGCTGCCCAGGCCCGTGGCTGGAGCCTGTTCTACATGGAGCAGCGCGACCTGTACCAGGGCGAAGGCAAGGCCCGCGCCCGCATGCGCCCGCTCAAGGTGTTCGCCGACCCGGCCCGCTGGTTCGAGCTGGGCGAGGAACAGGACAGCCTGCTGAACGAGCTGGACGTGATCCTGATGCGCAAGGATCCGCCCTTCGACATGGAGTTCGTCTACAGCACCTACCTGCTGGAGCAGGCCGAGGCCGAGGGCGTGCTGGTGGTCAACCGCCCGCAGAGCCTGCGCGACTGCAACGAGAAACTGTTCGCCACCTTGTTCCCGCAGTGCACCCCGCCGACCCTGGTCAGCCGCCGTCCGGACATCATCCGCGAGTTCGCCGCCAAGCACGGCGATGTGATCCTCAAGCCGCTGGACGGCATGGGCGGCACCTCGATCTTCCGTCACCGCGCCGGTGACCCCAACCTGTCGGTGATCCTCGAGACCCTGACCGCCCTCGGCGCCCAGCAGATCATGGCCCAGGCCTACCTGCCGGCGATCAAGGATGGCGACAAGCGCATCCTGATGATCGACGGCGAGCCGGTGGACTACTGCCTGGCGCGTATCCCGGCCAGCGGCGAGACCCGTGGCAACCTGGCCGCCGGTGGCCGTGGCGAGGCCCGTCCGCTGAGCGAACGCGATCGCTGGATCGCCGCCCAGGTTGGCCCGACCCTGCGCGAAAAGGGCCTGCTGTTCGTTGGCCTGGACGTGATCGGCGACTACCTCACCGAGATCAACGTCACCAGCCCAACTTGCATCCGCGAGATCGACGCCGCGTATAACACCAACATTGGCGGCCAGTTGATGGATGCCATTGATCGCAAGCTGCAGGCGCGCTGACCGAGGACAGGTGGCAAAGCCGCGCAGTGGGGTATGATGCCGGTCCCTCTCGACTGAACCACTGCCCCGCCTCGCGGTTGCTGGATACCCGATGACGTTGCCCGCCGACATTCCCGCCGACCTGCTGCCACCGCGCATTCGCCCGGTGGACCGGCTCGGTTTCACCCTGTTCCTGGCTGCCGTGGTGCACCTGGCGTTGATCCTTGGCGTGGGCTTCACGGTGGTCAAGCCGGCCGATATCCGTCACACCATGGACATCACCCTGGCCACCTTCAAGAGCGAGAAAGCGCCCGAGAAGGCCGATTTCCAGGCCCAGGACAACCAGCAGGGCAGCGGCACCCTGGACAAGAAGGCGCTGCCCAAGACCACCGAGGCCGCGCCGTTTCAGGACAGCAAGATCAACAAGATCACCCCGCCCCCGGCCGCCCGTCCGGAAACGCCGCCGGCGCCCGCCAAGTCGGTGGTCGCCACCCAGGCGCCGAAACCGCAGAAGGTCGAGCCCAGGCCGAAGGAAAGCAAACCGCAACCCAAGCCCGAGACCAAGGTGCCGGCCTTCGACAGCTCGCAGCTGTCCAGCCAGATCGCCAGCCTCGAGGCCGAGCTGTCCCACGAACAGCAGCTGTATGCCAAGCGCCCGCGCATCCACCGCCTGAACGCCGCCTCGACCATGCGCGACAAGGGCGCCTGGTACAAGGAAGAGTGGCGCAAGAAGGTCGAGCGCATCGGCAACCTCAACTACCCCGAAGAGGCCCGGCGTCAACAGATGTACGGCAGCCTGCGGATGATGGTGTCGATCAACCGCGACGGCTCGCTGTACGAAGTGCTGGTGCTGGAGTCCTCCGGCCAGCCGGTGCTGGACCAGGCGGCCCAGCGCATCGTGCGCCTGGCGGCGCCGTTCGCGCCGTTCACCGGCGACCTGGCCGAGTTCGACCGGCTGGAGATCATCCGCACCTGGCGGTTTGCCCGGGGTGACAAGCTGTCGAGCAATTGACGCAAGGCTTGCTTGCCGGTCCCGCCAGGGTCACCGACAGCCACTCGCGCACCTTGTCAGCCTCGCCACCTGGCGCCACACTAGCGGACATGAAAACCCTCGCCCCCAGCTACCTCAAGCACCAGTTCCTGATCGCCATGCCGCACATGGCCGACCCGAACTTTGCCCAGACCCTCACCTACATCGTCGAGCACAACGCCAACGGCGCCATGGGCCTGGTGGTCAACCGCCCGCAGGAGCTGAACCTGGCCGACATCCTTGAGCAGTTGCGCCCGGACGATGAGCCGCCTGCCAGCACCCTGCACATCCCGATCTACCAGGGCGGCCCGGTGCAGACCGACCGCGGCTTCGTGCTCCACAGCAACGACCGCAGCTACCAGGCCACGGTCGAGCTGGAGGACCTGTCGCTGTCCACCTCCCAGGACGTGCTGTTCGCCATCGCCGCCGGCGAAGGTCCGCGCAAGAGCCTGATCACCCTGGGCTACGCGGGCTGGGAAGCCGGCCAGCTGGAGGCAGAGCTTGCCGACAACGCCTGGCTCAACTGCCCGTTCGACCCCGAGATCATCTTCGGCATGGCCAGCGACATGCGTCTGGACGCCGCCGCCGCCAGCCTGGGGATAAACCTCAGCCTGCTGACCAGCCAGGCGGGCCACGCCTGATGGCCGAACTGCGCTTGCTGCTTGGCTTCGACTACGGCACCCGGCAGATCGGCGTGGCCGTCGGCCAGGTCATCACCGGCCAGGCCCGTGAACTGTGCACGCTCAGGGCGCAGAACGGCGTGCCGGACTGGAACCAGGTCGAGAAGCTGATCAAGGAATGGAAACCCGACGCCATCGTCGTCGGCCTGCCGCTGAACATGGACGGCACGCCCAGCGAGATGAGCGAACGCGCCGAAAAGTTCGCCCGTCGCCTGCACGGCCGCTACAACCTGCCCGTACACACCCACGACGAACGGCTCACCACCTTCGAAGCCAAGGGCGAGCAGATGGCCCGCGGCGGCCGTCACGGCAGCTACCGCGACAACCCGGTCGACGCCATTGCCGCGGCCCTGCTGCTGCAAGGCTGGCTGGAGGCCAACACTTAAATCCGCTTTGCCGCCGGCGGCCTGCCGGCGCCCGCCTTCCCGAGGAGCACGCAATGAGCCTACCCAATCCCGCCGAGCTGATCCGGCAGATGGCCGTCGACCTTCGCGCCCACCTGGCCCGCCGCGCCATCGCCGAGCCACGCTTCATCGGCATCCGCACCGGCGGCGTGTGGGTGGCCCAGGCCCTGCAGGCCGAACTCGGCGAGCAGAGCCTGCTGGGCACCCTGGACGTGTCCTTCTACCGCGACGACTTCAGCCAGAACGGCCTGCACCCGCAGGTGCGCCCATCAGAGCTGCCGTTCGAGATCGAAGGCCAGCACCTGGTGCTGGTGGACGACGTATTGATGAGCGGTCGCACCATCCGCGCCGCCCTCAACGAGCTGTTCGACTACGGCCGCCCCGCCAGTGTCACACTGGTGTGCCTGCTCGACCTGGATGCCGGCGAACTACCGATTCGCCCCAACGTGCTGGGCGCCACCCTGTCCCTGGCGGCCCATGAACGGGTAAAATTGACCGGACCCACGCCGCTCGCCCTCGAGCGCCAGGACCTCGCTTTTGCACCAGCCCTTTAAGAGTCCCCCGCGATGACGCCATTCGACGCCAAGCGCCCGCTGCAGCTCAATGATCAGGGCCAGCTACGCCATTTTCTCTCGCTCGACGGTTTGCCCCGCGAACTGCTCACCGAGATCCTCGACACCGCCGACTCGTTCCTCGAAGTCGGCGCCCGGGCCGTGAAGAAAGTCCCGCTGCTACGCGGCAAGACCGTGTGCAACGTGTTCTTCGAGAACTCCACCCGTACCCGCACCACCTTCGAGCTGGCCGCCCAGCGCCTGTCGGCGGACGTGATCAGCCTGAACGTGTCGACCTCCTCGACCAGCAAGGGCGAGACCCTGTTCGACACCCTGCGCAACCTCGAGGCCATGGCCGCCGACATGTTCGTCGTGCGCCATTCCGACTCCGGTGCCGCACATTTCATCGCCGAGCACGTATGCCCGGACGTGGCCGTGATCAACGGCGGTGACGGCCGCCACGCCCACCCGACCCAGGGCATGCTCGACATGCTCACCATTCGTCGGCACAAGGGCAGCTTCGAGAACCTGTCGGTGGCCATCGTCGGCGATATCCTGCACTCGCGCGTGGCCCGCTCCGACATGCTCGCGCTCAAGGCCCTCGGCTGCCCGGACATCCGCGTGATTGGCCCGAAGACGCTGATCCCGGTGGGCATCGAGCAATACGGCGTGAAGGTCTACACCGACCTCGCCGAAGGCCTGAAAGATGTCGACGTGGTGATCATGCTGCGCCTGCAGCGCGAACGCATGGCCGGCGGCCTGCTGCCCAGCGAGGGCGAGTTCTACCGCCTGTTCGGCCTGACCACCGCGCGCCTGGCCGGGGCCAAGCCTGACGCCATCGTCATGCACCCGGGGCCGATCAACCGTGGCGTCGAGATCGAGTCGGCAGTGGCCGACGGCAAGCATTCGGTGATCCTCAACCAGGTCACCTACGGCATCGCCGTGCGCATGGCCGTGCTGTCCATGGCCATGAGCGGGCAGAACGCGCAACGTCAATTCGAGCAGGAGAACGCCCAGTGACCATCAGCATCATCGGCGCCCGGGTCATCGATCCTGCCAGCGGCCTGGACCAGGTCACCGACCTGCACCTGGACGGCGGGCGCATTGCCGCCATCGGCGCGGCCCCGAGCGGTTTCAGCGCCAGCCGCGTGATCCAGGCCGACGGCCTGGTGGCCGCCCCGGGCCTGGTCGACCTCGGCGTGTCGCTGCGCGAACCGGGCTACAGCCGCAAGGGCAGCATCGCCAGCGAGACCCGCGCCGCGGTCGCCGGCGGCGTCACCAGCCTGTGCTGCCCGCCGCAGACCAAGCCGGTGCTGGATACCTCGGCGGTGGCCGAGCTGATCCTCGACCGCGCGCGCGAAGCGTCCAACAGCAAGGTCTACCCGATCGGCGCCCTGACCAAGGGCCTGGACGGCGAGCAACTGGCAGAGCTGGTGGCCCTGCGCGACACCGGCTGCGTGGCCTTCGGCAACGGCCTCAAGGAAATCCCCAACCACCGGACCCTGGCCCGTGCGCTGGAGTACGCGGCCACCTTCGACCTGACCGTGGTGTTCCACTCCCAAGACCGCGACCTGGCCCAGGGCGGTCTGGCCCACGAAGGCCCGATGGCCAGCTTCCTGGGCCTGCCCGGCATCCCCGAGACCGCAGAGACCGTGGCCTTGGCCCGCAACCTGCTGCTGGTCGAGCAGACCGGGGTGCGTGCCCACTTCACCCAGATCACCAGCGCCCGTGGTGCCCGGCTGATCGCCCAGGCCCAGCAACTGGGGCTGCCGGTGACCGCCGACGTGGCGCTGTACCAGCTGATCCTCACCGACGAAGCCCTGCGTGACTTCTCCAGCCTCTACCACGTGCAACCGCCGCTGCGCACCGCCGCCGACCGCGACGGCCTGCGCGAGGCGGTGAAGTCGGGGGTGATCCAGGCCATTTCCACCCACCACCAGCCCCACGAGCGCGATGCCAAGCTGGCGCCGTTCGGTGCCACCGAGCCAGGCATCAGCAGTGTCGAGCTGCTGTTGCCGCTGGCCATGACCCTGGTGGAGGACGGCCTGCTCGACCTGCCGACGCTGCTGGCACGTTTGAGCAGCGGCCCGGCGGCGGCCATGCGCCTGCCGGCGGGTGAGCTGAAGGTGGGCGGTGCGGCGGACCTGGTGCTGTTCGATCCCAAGGCCTCGACCGTGGCCGGCGAGCAGTGGTTATCGCGCGGCGAGAACTGCCCGTTCATCGGCCACTGCCTGCCGGGCGCGGTGCGTTATACCTTGGTCGATGGGCACGTCTGCCACGAGGCCTGACAAAGCTCACAACCTGCTCTTGTAGGAGCGGCCTTGTGTCGCGAAAGGGCTGCGTAGCGGCCCCCGGATCTCGGCATCATGCGGAAATCGCCGGGGCCGCTCTGCAGCCCTTTCGCGACACAAGGCCGCTCCTACAGTGACCGCGTCCAGCCCAGACGGGAGCAACCATTCATCCACTGTGGTTGAAATCCTTCCCCCCTCCCCCCATATGAGTCTGCATCAGGCATTTTCGCCCCGCTGCGTGGAGACTCTCCCTTGACTACCATCGTTTCTGTCCGCCGTAACGGCAAAGTCGTCATGGGCGGCGACGGCCAGGTTTCCCTCGGCAACACCGTGATGAAAGGCAACGCCAAGAAAGTCCGGCGCCTGTACAACGGCCAGGTCATCGCTGGCTTCGCCGGTGCCACCGCCGACGCCTTCACCCTGTTCGAGCGCTTCGAAGCCCAGCTGCAGAAACACTCCGGCCACCTGGTGCGCGCCGCCGTCGAGCTGGCCAAGGAATGGCGTACCGACCGTTCCCTGAGCCGCCTGGAAGCGATGCTGGCGGTGGCCAACAAGGACGCGTCCCTGATCATCACCGGCAACGGCGACGTGGTCGAGCCCGAGGATGGCCTGATCGCCATGGGCTCCGGTGGTGCCTACGCCCAGGCCGCGGCCCGCGCCCTGCTGAACAAGACCGACCTCTCAGCCCGCGAAATCGCCGAGACTGCCCTGAACATCGCCGGCGACATCTGCGTGTTCACCAACCACAACCTGACCATCGAGGAGCAGGACCTGGCCGAGTGATCAGCTGTTCTGGCGCCCCATCCCGGTGATGGGGCCTTCCCACGCTGAATCACTCTGCTCGAGGACCATTTTCATCATGTCCATGACCCCCCGCGAGATCGTCCACGAACTCAACCGTCACATCATCGGCCAGGACGACGCCAAGCGCGCCGTGGCCATCGCCCTGCGCAACCGCTGGCGGCGCATGCAGCTGCCGGCCGAGCTGCGCGCCGAGGTGACCCCGAAGAACATCCTGATGATCGGCCCCACCGGGGTCGGCAAGACCGAAATCGCCCGGCGCCTGGCCAAGCTGGCCAACGCACCGTTCATCAAGGTCGAAGCGACCAAGTTCACCGAAGTCGGCTATGTCGGCCGTGATGTCGAATCGATCATCCGCGACCTGGCCGATGCCGCGCTGAAGATGCTACGCGAGCAGGAGATCGTGCGCGTGCGCCACCGCGCCGAGGACGCCGCCGAAGACCGCATCCTCGACGTCCTGCTGCCGCAGGCGCGGGTCAGCAGCTTCAGCGAGGAAGCCCAGCAGTCGAGCAGCGACTCCAACACCCGCCAGCTGTTCCGCAAGCGCCTGCGCGAAGGCCAGCTGGATGACAAGGAAATCGAGATCGAAGTCGCCGATGCCGTGGGCGTCGAGATCGCCGCGCCGCCCGGCATGGAAGAGATGACCAACCAGCTGCAGAGCCTGTTCGCCAACATGGGCAAGGGCAAGCGCAAGGCGCGCAAGCTGAAGGTCAAGGATGCCCTGAAGATGGTCCGCGACGAAGAAGCCAGCCGCCTGGTCAACGACGAAGACCTCAAGGCCAAGGCCCTGGAAGCGGTCGAGCAGCACGGCATCGTGTTCATCGACGAGATCGACAAGGTGGCCAAGCGTGGCAACGTCGGCGGCGCCGATGTATCCCGTGAAGGCGTGCAACGCGACCTGCTGCCGCTGATCGAAGGCTGCACCGTCAATACCAAGCTGGGCATGGTCAAGACCGACCATATCCTGTTCATCGCTTCCGGCGCGTTCCACCTGAGCAAGCCGAGCGACCTGGTGCCCGAGCTGCAGGGTCGCCTGCCGATCCGTGTCGAGCTCAAGGCCCTGACCCCGGAAGACTTCGAGCGCATCCTCAAGGAGCCGCACGCCTCGCTGACCGAACAGTACCGCGAACTGCTCAAGACCGAGGGCCTGCACATCGAGTTCGCCGACGAGGGCCTCAAGCGCCTGGCCGAGATCGCCTACCAGGTCAACGAGAAAACCGAGAACATCGGTGCCCGCCGCCTGCACACCCTGCTCGAGCGCCTGCTCGAGGAGGTGTCGTTCAGCGCCGGTGACCTGGCCAGCGCCCACGAAGAGACGCCGATCAACATCGACGCGGCGTACGTGAACAGCCACCTCGGTGAGCTGGCGCAGAACGAAGACCTGTCGCGCTACATCCTGTAAGACCGCAGAGAGCCGCTTTGCGGCCCTTTCGCGACACAAGGCCGCTCCTACAGAGGATCGCGTTTCCCTGTAGGAGCAGCCCCCTTGCACAATGCCTGGAATCACTCGAAGCTTGCAGCTTGACGCTCAAGAGAGATAACCCATGGCCCGCCTGCCCACCGCCATCAACCTGCACAAAGCCTCCAAGACCCTCACCCTCACCTACGCCCCCGGCGAGGTCTACCACCTGCCTGCCGAATTCCTGCGCGTGCATTCCCCCTCTGCCGAGGTCCAGGGCCACGGCAACCCGATCCTGCAGTTCGGCAAGATCAACGTCGGCCTCAACGGCCTGGAACCGGCCGGTCAGTACGCACTGAAACTGACCTTCGACGATGGCCATGACTCAGGATTGTTCACCTGGGAGTACCTCGAGCAACTGTGCCTGCGCCAGCAACAGCTGTGGGACGAATATCTCGATGAACTGCACAAGGCCGGGAAGTCCCGCGACCCGTCCGAATCCGTGGTTAAACTGATGCTCTAGCGCAAGGCCACCAGGCTTTAGAGCGCATTTTCTAATCTCATCTGCTTGAATGCCTAAATGGCAGCCAATGACTGGCTGTCTTGCGCATTACACGAAAGTCGGGTAACCAATGGGGCTGGCAAGTTCCCTGCATTGTGTTTCACGCAGGCAGGGCCAGGCCGGTATGTACAGGTCGCGAGCGAAAGCAGGTTGTCTTCATACGCACCAACCCCCGCAGCTCATCACCGCCACGCATCCGGTCGCAGCACCGCTGTTCCTTATCACTGGTCACCCGAGTAGCAGTACCGGGCTGTCACAGCACGCCGGTACTCGTCTCAGGACAACGGAGCGTCGTAGATGAGTAACAAGAACAACGATGAGTTGCAGCGGCAGGCCTCGGAAAACACCCTGGGGCTCAATCCGGTCATCGGCATTCGCCGCAAGGACCTGCTGACCTCGGCGCGCACGGTGCTGCGCCAGGCCGTTCGCCAGCCGTTGCACAGCGCCCGCCACATGGCGCATTTCGGCCTGGAACTGAAAAACGTGCTGCTGGGCAAGTCGGCCCTGCAACCGGAGGGCGACGACCGTCGCTTCAGCGACCCGGCCTGGAGCCAGAACCCCCTGTATCGCCGCTACCTGCAAACCTACCTGGCCTGGCGCAAGGAGCTCAACGACTGGATCGGCAGCAGCGACCTGTCGCCGCAGGACATCAGCCGCGGCCAGTTCGTCATCAACCTGCTGACCGAGGCCATGGCGCCCACCAACACCTTGTCCAACCCGGCGGCGATCAAGCGCTTCTTCGAAACCGGCGGCAAGAGCCTGCTCGATGGCCTATCCCACCTGGCCAAGGACATGGTCAACAATGGCGGCATGCCCAGCCAGGTCAACATGGAAGCCTTCGAGGTGGGCAAGAACCTGGGCACCAGCGAAGGCGCGGTGGTGTACCGCAACGATGTGCTGGAGCTGATCCAGTACAAGCCCATCACCGAGCAGGTGCACAGCCGCCCGCTGCTGGTGGTGCCGCCGCAGATCAACAAGTTCTACGTCTTCGACCTGAGTCCGGAGAAGAGCCTGGCGCGCTTCTGCCTGCGCTCGCAGCAGCAGACCTTCATCATCAGTTGGCGCAACCCGACCAAGGCCCAGCGCGAGTGGGGCCTGTCCACCTACATCGACGCCCTCAAGGAAGCGGTCGACGCGGTGTTGGCGATCACCGGCAGCAAGGACCTGAACATGCTCGGCGCCTGCTCCGGCGGCATCACCTGCACCGCGCTGGTGGGCCATTACGCCGCGCTGGGCGAGAAAAAGGTCAATGCCCTGACCCTGCTGGTCAGCGTGCTCGATACCACGGTCGACACCCAGGTGGCGCTGTTCGTCGACGAGCAGACCCTCGAAGCGGCCAAGCGCCACTCCTACCAGGCCGGGGTGCTCGAAGGGAGCGACATGGCCAAGGTGTTCGCCTGGATGCGCCCCAACGACCTGATCTGGAACTACTGGGTCAACAACTACCTGCTGGGCAACGAACCGCCGGTGTTCGACATCCTGTTCTGGAACAACGACACCACCCGCCTGCCGGCCGCCTTCCACGGCGACCTGATCGAGATGTTCAAGAACAACCCGCTGACCCGCTCCGATGCCCTGGAAGTCTGTGGCACCGCCATCGACCTGAAGAAAGTCGAGTGCGACATCTACAGCGTGGCCGGCACCGCCGACCACATCACGCCCTGGCAGTCGTGCTACCGCTCGGCGCACCTGTTCGGTGGCAAGATCGAGTTCGTGCTGTCCAACAGCGGGCATATCCAGAGCATCCTCAACCCACCGGGCAACCCCAAGGCGCGCTTCATGACCGGCGAGGACCGCCCTGACGACCCGCTGTCCTGGCAGGAGAACGCGGTCAAGCACGCCGACTCCTGGTGGCTGCACTGGCAAACCTGGCTGGGCGAGCGCGCTGGCGAGCTGAAAAAAGCGCCGGCACGGCTGGGCAATCGCGCCTATGGCGCAGGCGAAGCCGCACCCGGTACCTACGTCCACGAACGTTGAGCTGAACCGCCGCGCAGCCTACCGGCCTCGCGCGGCGCTACTTTCACCCCAGAGTCACGCGCATGCCGGAACCGTACATTTTCAGGACCGTCGAGCTGGACCAGCAGTCCATCCGTACCGCGGTCCGCCCGGGCAAGCCACACCTGACGCCGCTGCTGATTTTCAACGGCATCGGCGCCAACCTCGAACTGGTGTTCCCGTTCATCGAGGCCCTGGACCCGGACCTGGAGGTCATCGCCTTCGACGTGCCCGGGGTCGGTGGCTCGTCCACCCCGCGCCACCCCTACCGCTTTCCTGGCCTGGCCAAACTGACCGCGCGCATGCTCGACTACCTGGACTACGGCCAGGTCAATGTCATCGGCGTATCCTGGGGCGGCGCCCTGGCCCAGCAGTTCGCCCACGACTACCCCGAGCGCTGCAAGAAGCTGGTGCTGGCCGCCACCGCCGCCGGCGCTGTGATGGTGCCGGGCAAACCCAAGGTGCTGTGGATGATGGCCAGCCCCCGACGCTATATCCAGCCTTCCCACGTGATCCGCATCGCCCCGCTGATCTACGGTGGAGGCTTTCGCCGCGACCCGGACCTGGCCATGCACCATGCCTCGAAGGTGCGCTCCGGCGGCAAGCTGGGCTACTACTGGCAGCTGTTCGCAGGCCTGGGCTGGACCAGCATCCATTGGCTGCACAAGATCCACCAGCCAACCCTGGTGCTGGCCGGCGACGACGACCCGCTGATCCCGCTGATCAACATGCGCCTGCTGGCCTGGCGAATTCCCAATGCCCAGCTACACATAATCGACGACGGCCACCTGTTCCTGATCACCCGAGCCGAGGCCGTCGCCCCGATCATCATGAAATTCCTCCAGCAGGAGCGCCAACGCGCGGTCATGCACCCACGACCCGCTGCGCGCACCTGAGGAGCTGGCGTGGGAGCGGGCTTGCCCCGCGATCGGCCGGATTGCTAAACGATGGAGTGTTGGCATGAAAGACAAACCGGTGCCCGCCACCAGCATGAACGTGCAGAACGCCATCACCGGCCTGCGTGGTCGTGACCTGATCTCGACCTTGCGCCAGGTCGGCCGGATCGGCCTGCGCAACCCGCTGCACACCGCGCATCACCTGCTGAGCCTGGGCGGCCAGTTGGGCCGGGTGCTGATCGGCGACTCTTCGCTGCAGCCACACCCGCGGGACGCTCGCTTCAGCGACCCGACCTGGCAGCACAACCCGCTCTACCGCCGTGGCCTGCAAGCCTACCTGGCCTGGCAGCGGCAGACCCGCCAGTGGATCGAGGAAAGCAGCCTGGGCGACGACGACCGCGCCCGCGCGCAGTTTCTGTTCAACCTGGTCAGCGATGCCGTGTCGCCGAGCAACTCGCTGCTCAACCCGCTGGCGATCAAGGAGCTGTTCAACAGCGGCGGGCAGAGCCTGCTGCGCGGCGCCAGCCACCTGCTCGACGACTTGCGCCACAACGATGGCCTGCCGCGCCAGGTGGACGAGCGCGCCTTCGAGGTCGGCGGCAACCTGGCCGCCACCCCCGGCGCGGTAGTGTTTCGCAACGAGCTGCTGGAGCTGATCCAGTACAAACCCATGAGCGAGAAGCAATATGCCCGCCCGCTGCTGGTGGTGCCGCCGCAGATCAACAAGTTCTATATCTTCGACCTGGGCTCGACCAACAGCTTTGTCCAATACATGCTCAAGCAGGGCTTGCAGGTGTTCATGGTCAGCTGGCGCAACCCCGACCCGCGCCACCGCGAATGGGGGCTGTCGAGCTATGTACAGGCCCTGGAAGAGGCGCTCAACGCCTGCCGCAGCATCAGCGGCAGCCGCGATCCCAACCTGATGGGCGCCTGCGCTGGTGGCTTGACCATGGCCGCGCTGCAAGGCCACCTGCAGGCGAAAAAGCAACTGCGCAAGGTGCGCAGCGCCACCTACCTGGTGAGCCTGCTCGACAGCCAGTTCGACAGCCCCGCCAGCCTGTTCGCCGACGAGCAGACCATCGAGGCGGCCAAGCGCCGCTCCTACCAGCGTGGCGTGCTGGACGGCGGCGAGGTGGCGCGGATCTTCGCCTGGATGCGGCCCAACGACCTGATCTGGAACTACTGGGTCAACAACTACCTGATGGGCAAGACCCCGCCGGCCTTCGACATCCTCTACTGGAACGCCGACAACACCCGCCTGCCGGCGGCCTTGCACGGCGACCTGCTGGACTTCTTCAAGCTCAACCCGCTGACCTTCCCTGCCGGGCTGGAGGTGTGCGGCACGCCGATCGACCTCAAGCAGGTCGCCCTGGACAGCTTCACCGTTGCCGGTAGCAACGACCACATAACCCCGTGGGACGCGGTGTACCGCTCGGCACTGCTGCTGGGTGGCGAGCGGCGCTTCATCCTGGCCAACAGCGGACATATCCAGAGCATCATCAACCCGCCCGGCAACCCCAAGGCCTACTATCTGCACAACCCCAAGCTTTCCAGCGACCCGCGCGCCTGGTTCCACGACGCCGAGCGGCGCGACGGCAGTTGGTGGCCGCTGTGGCTGGACTGGATCAGCCAGCGCTCCGGCACGCTCAAGGCGCCGCGCCCCGAATTGGGCAACGCCACCTATCCACCGCTGGGCCCCGCGCCAGGCACCTACGTACTGGCCCGCTGACCGGATGAAGACCCGCGACCGAATCCTCGAATGTGCCTTGCAACTGTTCAACCGCCAAGGCGAGCCAAATGTTTCGACCCTGGAGATCGCCAATGAACTGGGCATAAGCCCCGGCAACCTGTATTACCACTTTCACGGCAAGGAGCCGCTGGTGATAGGCCTGTTCGAGCGCTTCGAGGAGCAGCTGATGCCGCTGCTCGATCCGCCGCTGGACGTGCGCCTGGACGCCGAGGACTACTGGCTGTTCCTGCACCTGATCGTCGAGCGCATGGCGCAGTACCGCTTCCTGTTCCAGGACCTGTCCAACCTCACCGGGCGCCTGCCCAAGCTGGCCCGGGGCATGCGCAGCCTGATCAACGCGCTCAAGCGCACCCTCGCCGCGCTGTTGGCCAGCCTCAAGAGCCAAGGCCAGGTGACCAGCGAAACCCAGGCGCTGGGGCAGTTGGTGGAACAGATCACCCTGACCTTGATGTGCTCGCTGGATTACCAGCGGGTACTGGGCCGCGAGGGTGACGTGGGGGTGGTGGTGTACCAGGTGATGATGCTGGTGGCACCACATCTGCACGCCCCGGCGCGCAAGGCTGCGGAGCAACTGGCGATGCGCTACCTGGAGGCGTAGCAAGCGGCCTTCGCGGCGCCTGGTTCGCCAGCAAGGCTGGCTCCTACGGGCAGGCAGGTCGCAGATGCGTAGGAGCCGGCTTGCCGGCGAACACCGGCATAGTCGGTGCCATCCACCGCAGCGTCTGGTTCGCCAGCACGGCTGGCTCCTACAAGCCGGCGCGCCAGCTCAGCCGCTGCCCATCACCGCGGCGCGATGCGATGCGATGCGATGCGGGCATCACAGGCTGAACCGACCCACCATCCCGCGTAATTGCTGCCCCAACTGCTCCAACTCGCCACTCGACACCGCGGTCTGCTCACTGGCCACGCTGGTTCGATCGGACACATCGCGCACATTGATCACGCTGCGGTTGATCTGCTCGGCCACCACGCTCTGTTGCTCGCTGGCCGTCGCAATCTGCTGGTTCATGCCCTGGATGGTCGACACCGTCGCGGTGATCTGCCCCAGCGCGTCGCCGGCTTTGCGGCTGAGCTCGACGCTCTTGCTGGTGAGGTCCTTGCTGTTGTCGAGCAAGCGGGTCACTTCGTCAGTACCGCGATGCAGGTTGTCGATCAGTTGCTCGATTTCCTCGGTCGACTGCTGCGTACGCTGGGCCAGCCCGCGCACCTCGTCGGCGACCACGGCGAACCCCCGCCCGGCCTCACCGGCCCGCGCCGCCTCGATGGCGGCGTTGAGCGCCAGCAAGTTGGTCTGTTCCGATACCGACTTGATCACATCGAGAATCGAGCCGATCCGCTGGCTCTCGCCCGACAGGTGGCCCATGGCCTCGAGACAGTGGTCCATCTGCCCGGCCAGTTGCTCGATGCGTGAGATTGCCTCGGCCACCACCTGGTCACCCAACTGTGCCTGGCTATCGGCGGTGGTCGCGGCCATCGACGCCTGCTCGGCATTTTGCGCCACCTCCTGCACCGTGGCGCTCATCTGGTTCATCGCCGTGGCCACCTGGTCGGTTTCTTCACGCTGCTGGTTGATCCGCTCGCGGGTGTCGACGCTGGAAGTCGCCAGCTCCGCGGCGGCCCGCGACAGGTGGCCAACGCCCTGGTCGATGCCGCCGAGCAGATCGCGCAGGCTCAGGGTCATTTCCCGCATGCTGGCCTGCAATTGGCCCATCTCATCGCGGCGTTCGACCGTCTCCACCTTGCTGAGGTCGCCCCGGGCAATGCGCGCAGCCTGTGCCAGCACCTGGTGCAGCGGGCCGGTGATCTGACGGGTGATGACCCAACCGGCAATCACGCCCACCAGCAATGCCAATACCGCAACGCCGGTCAGTAGCGAGCGGTCGGCCACGGCCTCGCTATCGCGTTGCTTGATCTTGCGATCGCCCAGCTGCAGGCTGGCAGCGCGCAATTGCTCGCCCATCTTCTCCATGTCGTCCTGCAGCCGCTCCACCTCCAGCGCGACCGTGCGATAGCGTTGCAGACTGGTGCGATAACGGCCAAGTTCGGTGCCGGGACGTTGGGTCAACTGCGTCGATAACTCCAGCGGCGCGACACCGCGCAACAACTGTTCGAGACTGGTGTCCGCCGCTTCCAGCGCGGCATCGCCTACCTTGGCGAAGCTTTCACGTGGGCCGAAGGAGTAAGCCGGCACCTTGCTCTGCTGGCTAGCCGTTTCGACATGGCGGCTCAGGGTGTCCATCAACCCCAGGACGCTACCCTGCTGGCCATCGCCAGGCATTTTCAACAGCGCCTGGGTTTGCAGGTCGTCGACGACCTTCTGCAGGGTCTCGAGGTGCTCCAGCATTGCCGTGCGCAGGCCCTCGCGGCTGTCGACGGCGCGCTGCAGGGCGCTGAAGTCGTCCTGCAGCCGCTGCAACAGCTCGATCATCTGGTCCAGCAACTGGCGTGACTCGTCGACATTGCTGCGTTGATGCAACGTGCTCAGGCGGCTTTGCATCTGGTCGAGCACGCTGCTGATACGGGCCTTGCTGTTGTTGTCGTTGAGCACGCGAAAGGTGATGCGCTCAGCCCGCAGGTCCTTGGTCAGATCGTTGATCGCACCGATCTCGCTGAGCTGTACCGAGCGGCTGATGGAGCCATCCAGCGCGCGCCAACCACTGATGGTAGTGGCCAGGGTGAGCAGCAGCACCACGGCGAAGCCCAGGGCGAGCTTGTGCCTGACGCCGAGGTTGCCGAGTTTGCGGTCGAGATAAGTGAACATGGCGGGTCTCCGTCCAGTTGAGAGAAGGCCATAGCGGCACTTTGCCGCTATGGTCATCGCTCATCGACAGAGAAGCTGCCGGACGGGGCCTGCAATTCGGGTAGGAAAAGTCGTTGCGGGCTGAAGGAAAATTCCTGCGGCCCGCAACGGCGCGGTTTACAGACGGAAGCGCCCGACCAGGCCTTGCAGGTGGGTGCCCAGGCGCGCGAGCTCGACGCTGGAGCTGGCGGTCTCCTCGCTGGCCGCCGAGGTCTGGTCGGAGATATCGCGCACGTTCATCACGCTGCGGTTGATCTCCTCGGCCACCGCGCTCTGCTGCTCGGCGGCAGTGGCGATCTGTTGGTTCATCGCCTGGATCGACGACACGGTGTGGGTGATGGTGGCCAGCGAACCACCGGCGCGACGGGTCAGTTCGACGCTGCTGTCGGTCAACGCGCGACTGCTGTCCATGACGTTGGCCACCCGCTCGGTGCCGCTCTGCAGACCGGCGATCAGTTCCTCGATCTCCTCGGTGGACTGCTGGGTGCGCTGGGCCAGGCTACGCACCTCGTCGGCGACCACGGCGAAGCCGCGCCCGGCCTCGCCGGCCCGGGCCGCCTCGATGGCGGCGTTGAGTGCCAACAGGTTGGTCTGCTGGGCCACCGCCTTGATCACGTCGAGCACACTGCCGATCTTGTCGCTTTCGGCCTTGAGCTGATTCATCGCCTCGCTGGAGTTCACCACTTCGCTTGCCAGGCGCTCGATCTGGGCGATGGCCTGGCCGACCACCTTGTCGCCCTCACGGGCCTGCTGGTCAGCCGCCAACGCCGCCTCCGAGGCTTGCTCGGCATTGCGCGCCACTTCCTGCACGGTGGCGGCCATCTCGTTCATGGCGGTGGCCACCTGGTCGGTCTCGACCTTCTGGTTGTTGACCCCGGCGCTAGTCTGTTCGGTCACCGCCGACAGCTCCTCGGCCGCGCTGGCGATCTGCGTGACGCCGTCACCGATGCCACCGATCAGCTCGCGCAGGCTCTGGGTCATGCGTTGCATGCTCGCTTGCAACTGACCCAGTTCGTCGCGGCGCTCGGCCTTGAGGTCCTGGCGCAAGTCACCGCCGGCCACCCGCTCGGCGGCGGCGAGGGTCTGGCGCAACGGCACGATGATCTGCCGGGTGATAGCGAAGGCGGCCAGCACGCCGAGCAGCAGGGCCAGGGCGGTGGCACCGGCGAGCAGGGTCTTGGCTTGCTGGGTACCCTGGTCGCGAACCTGGGTCTGCGAAGCGCTCATTTGCAGGCTGGTGTCCAGCAGCACGGTGCCCTGCGCAGCCATATGCGCAAGCGCCTGTTCACTGGCAGCCTGCGCGTTACCCACCTGCAACACGGCATCACGGTACGCGGCCAAGGCACTGGCGGCGTCGTCGAGGCCGGCGGCGTACTCGGCGGGTAGCTTGGTTGGCAACGCCTTGAGCACCGCCAGCGCCTGGTCGATGGCCTGCAGCGCGGTCTGCTGGAACTCGGCCTTGCCACTGTAGGTGTATCCGCGCACCTGGAAGCGCGCCTGCTGCAACTGCGTGCTGACTTCCACGGCGGGCTGGTACTGGCTGATATCGCCGGCCTGCAGCAGGCGCTGCTGGACCTTGTCGATCAGCTCGGCGGCCTGGTCGGCGCTGTCGCCCAGCACCTGGCGGCTGGCACTGCGCCGCTGGTCGGCCTGCTTGAGGTCGTTGAACGCCTGCTGGTACTGGCGCACGGCATCGCGCTGCTGCTCCAGGCGCTGGCGGTCGGCGGGCAGTTCGATCTGGTCGAGCATGGACTGCACCTGACGCTCGAGGTTGGCCAGGGCCTTCTCCAGCTCGGTGACGCCGGCCTGGTCGCGGTTACGCTCATAGTGCTGGCGGGCGATGCGCAGGTCCTGGGTGTACTGGTGGATCACCGATATATTGCCGAGCTTGTCGCCACGGCTGGTTACGCTGTCCAGGCCCAGCCAGCCGGTGAAGGTGATGGCAAGGGTCAGCAGCAGGACCAGGCCGAAACCTATCCCCAGCTTGCGGTTGACGCTCATATTTCCCAGAGACTGGGCGAACCAACGGTACATAGACGACTCCCCGACGCGTGGCAGTGCGGATTATTGTTTTCTTGCACAGGCCATCGGCGCGCGTCGGGGAAACTTGATGAGAAAAAGCTGACCTGCTTGTCAGAAAATTCGCGAAAGCAAGGCGGTCACAGCCGTTTCTACTCGCAGGATTCGGTCGCCTAGCTGTACCGGCGCCAGCCCTGCCTTGCCCAGCAGGTCGATTTCATAGGGAATCCAGCCGCCTTCCGGGCCAATCGCCAGGGTCACCGCTTGCTCAACAGCGCGCGGACAGGCGGGATAAGGCCCGGGGTGGCCGACCAGGCCAAGGGTGCCGGCGGCGATCGCGGGCAGGCGGTCTTCGACGAACGGCTTGAAGCGCTTCTCGATGATCACCTCAGGCAGCACCGTGTCACGCGCCTGCTCAAGGCCGAGGATCAGGTTTTCGCGGATGCTCTCGGGGTTGAGGAACGGCGTCTGCCAGAAGCTCTTTTCCACTTTGTAGCTGTTGACCAGGATCAGCCGCGGCACGCCCAGGGTGGCGACCGTCTGAAACAGCCGGCGCAACATCTTCGGCCGTGGCACGGCCAACACCAAGGTCAGTGGCAACTTGGCCGGAGGGGGCTGGTCGAAAGCCACCTGCAATTCGGCTTCATGACCTGCAAGGCGCACCACCTCGGCCTTGCCCATGAGCCCGCCAATACGCCCCACGCGCAGGCTGTCACCCACCGCCACGCGGTGGATTTCCTGCATGTGGGTGAAACGGCGATCGGCCAGGATGACGCGGTCGGCCGACACGAAGTCGGCCTCTTCGAGGAGCAACAGGTTCACGATTGGGTCGCTGGCGGCTGGTCGTTATGGTCGTTACCGGCTTCTTCGCGCGCATGGCTGCGTTTGCGGATCAGGCTGCCACACAGCACGCCGACCTCGAACAGCATCCACATCGGCACGGCCAGCAGGGTCTGGGAGAAGATATCCGGTGGGGTGAGGATCATGCCGACCACAAAGCAACCGATGATCACGTACGGGCGGATCTTTTTCAGGTACTGCACATCGACCACGCCGATCCACACCAACAGCACCACCGCCACCGGGATCTCGAAAGCGACCCCGAAGGCGAAGAACAAGGTCATGACGAAGTCCAGGTAACTGGCGATATCGGTCATCATCGACACGCCTTCAGGGGTGGCGCTGGCGAAGAAACCGAAGATCAGCGGGAACACCAGGAAGTAGGCGAAGGCCATGCCGGCATAGAACAGGAAGATGCTCGACACCAGCAACGGGATGGCGATGCGCTTTTCGTGGCGGTACAGGCCCGGCGCGATGAAGCCCCAGATCTGCTGCAGGATGAACGGAATCGCCAGGAACAGCGAAACGATCATGGTCAACTTGAACGGTGTCAGGAACGGCGAGGCCACGTCGGTGGCGATCATCGTCGCATTGGCCGGCAAGTGCGCGCGCAGCGGCGCCGAGACCAGGGTGTAGATCTGCTGAGCGAAGGAGAACAGCCCAGCGAAGATCAGGAAGATGGCGGCGACGCAACGCAGCAGGCGGGTGCGCAGTTCGGTCAGGTGCGAGACCAGCGGCATTGGCTGGTCATGTTCCGGATTCTCGCTCATGGGGCTCGCGGCGGTGGTGACGGTTCGGAGGATGGCGTTGCGCTTGGCTGCGTGGGCGCAGACTCGGCGGCAGGTGTGGCGGGCGTCTCGGTGCTGGCCGGGGGCTGAGCGGGCGCCAGAGGGTTGAGGATGCGCTTGGCCTCCTGCTCCATCTGCAGGATGTGCTCGTTATGCAGCTGGCGGCGGATGTCGTCGGCACCGATCTCGCGCTCGACCTCCATCTTGATCGCGTTGAAGCTGCGCTTGAGGCGGCCGATCCACAGCCCGGCGGTGCGCGCGGCCCCCGGCAGGCGCTCGGGGCCGAGCACCAGCAGGGCGACCAGGCCGACCAGCAGCAGCTCGCTGAAACTGATGCCGAACATGGCTCAGTCTTTCCGCTGCGGCTCTTGGACCGGCTGGGCCTGGCCCTCGATGGTCTGGCCCTGAGCCTGTTGCGCGGTGTTCTGCACCGGCGGCACTGGCTGGGCTGGCGGCGGGGTCTGCTCGGCCGGCTTGGTTTCTTCTTCGTTCATGGCCTTGCGAAAGCCCTTGATCGACTCGCCCAGGTCGCTGCCGAAGTTCTTCAGCTTCTTGGTGCCGAACACCAGTACCACGACGACCAGCAGGACGATCCAGTGTTTCCAGTCAAAAATGCCCATTTCGTACTCCTGAAAAATATGTGTCGGTCTATCGGGCCCTGGGGCTGCTGTGCAGCCCATCGCGGCACGGCCCCTGTAGGAGCGGCCTTGCGCCGCGAAAGGGGCGCAACGCGCGCCCCTGCAATCATTCAGGCAGACGGCTGCCGCGCCGCCTTCTCGTCATGCCCGGAAAGCCCGAAGCGGCGCTCCAGCTCATCGAGCACCGCCTGCGGATGCTGGCCCAGCGCGCTGAGCATGACCAGGCTATGAAACCACAGGTCCGCGGTTTCATAGATGACATCGCGGTAATCCTGGCTGGCGGCGGCATCCTTGGCGGCGATGATGGTCTCGATGGACTCTTCGCCGAGCTTCTCGAGGATCTTGTTCAGGCCCTTGTGATAGAGACTGGCCACGTAGCTGCTGTCTGGCGCCGCGTGTTTGCGTTCCTCGAGCACCTCGGCGAGGCGATTTAGCGTGTCGCTCATGTTCAGTGCCCTGCGCTGTAGATGGCGTGCGGATCCTTCAGGACCGGATCGACGGTTTTCCACTGGCCGTCCTCGAAGACCCGGTAGAAGCAGCTTTCACGGCCGGTATGGCAGGCGATATGGCCCAGTTGCTCGACCATCAGGATGATCACGTCGGCGTCGCAGTCCAGGCGCATTTCGTGCAGTTTCTGCACATGGCCGGACTCCTCGCCCTTGCGCCATAGCTTACCCCGCGAGCGCGACCAGTAGATGGCGCGATGCTCGGCGGCGGTCAGGGCCAGGGATTCACGGTTCATCCAGGCCATCATCAGCACGCGCCCGGTCTTGTGGTCCTGGGCGATGGCCGGTACCAGGCCCTCGCTGTTCCACTTGATCTCGTCCAGCCAGTCTTTCATCGTCGACTCCAAACGGGCCCGCTCCCGTACCGGGCCCCTGTGCGCTAGTGTGCCAGCCAGCCGCGCGGCTGGCTATCGGCGCACGATCAGGTAAAGGCCGGCAGCCAGCATCAACCAGGCGGGCCAGGCGGCCGGGGCGCTGAGGCTGGCGGCACCGGCGGCCAGAGTCGCGCCACCACCAAGCAGGCCGGCGCCGAGCAGGCGTAGCGCCCAGTTGTCACCGGCGCGGCGGCGCTCGGGCAGTTGCGGGTCGTGCAGGTGCGGCTGCGACAGGCGCTCGAGCAGGTCGCGGGTCATGTCGGCCAGGTGCGGCAGTTGCTCGGCCTGGCTGTACAGGTTGCCGATCACCGCCTTGGGGCTCATGCGCTCGCGCATCCAGCGCTCCAGGAACGGCTTGGCGGTGCTCCACAGGTCCAGGTCGGGATATAACTGGCGACCTAGGCCCTCGATGTTGAGCAGGGTCTTTTGCAGTAGCACCAGCTGCGGCTGGACTTCCATGTTGAAGCGCCGCGCGGTCTGGAACAGGCGCATCAGCACCTGGCCAAAGGAAATATCCTTGAGCGGTTTCTCGAAGATCGGCTCGCACACAGTGCGGATCGCCGCCTCGAACTCGTTGACCTTGGTCTGTGCCGGTACCCAGCCAGAATCGATGTGCAACTGGGCGACACGGCGATAGTCACGCTTGAAGAAGGCAATCAGGTTGCGCGCCAGGTAGTCCTGGTCCTCGGCCGTCAGGCTACCGACGATGCCGCAGTCGATGGCGATGTACTGCGGGCTCCACGGCTTGACCGTGCTGACGAAGATGTTGCCCGGATGCATGTCGGCGTGGAAGAAGCTGTCGCGGAAGACCTGGGTGAAGAACACCTCGACGCCACGCTCGGCGAGCATCTTCATGTCGGTGCGCTGGTCGGCCAAGGTGGCCATGTCGGTGACCGGCACGCCATAGATACGCTCCATCACCAGCACCTTGGGCCGACAGAAGTCCCAGTACACCTGAGGCACGTACATCAGCTCGGAGCCTTCGAAGTTGCGCCGCAGCTGGCTGGCGTTGGCCGCCTCGCGCAGCAGGTCGAGCTCGTCGTAGATGGTCTTCTCGTAATCGCCGACGATTTCCACCGGGTGCAGGCGGCGGGCGTCGGCCGAGGCGCGCTCGGCGGCCTTGGCGATCAGGAACAGCCAGGCCAGGTCCTGGGCGATCACTGGCTTCAGGCCGGGGCGCACCACCTTGACCACCACCTCTTCACCGCTCTTGAGCCGCGCGGCGTGCACCTGGGCCACCGAGGCCGAGGCCAGCGGCTCGACATCGAAGCGGCTGAACACTTCACCGACCTTGGCGCCGAGTTGCTCCTCGATCAGCGCCACGGCCCGTTGTGGGTCGAACGGCGGCACGCGGTCCTGCAGCAGCATCAGCTCGTCGGCGATGTCGGTGGGCAGCAGGTCACGGCGGGTAGAGAGCAACTGGCCGAACTTGATGAAGATCGGCCCCAGGTCCTGCAAGGCCAGGCGCAGCCGAGCGCCACGGCTGAGTGCGGAGGGCTTGCGCGGCAACCAGCGCCAGGGCATCAGCAGGCGCAGGCTGGCCAGCCACCAGGGCAGCAGGGGTTGTTCGAACAGCAGGTCATCGAGGCGGTAGCGGATCACGACGCGCTGGATGCGCAACAGACGGCGGACGGCGAGCAGCTTCATGCGTTATCGCTGGTATCAGGAGAATGGGCGGCGAGGCGGCGCAGGCGCGCCTCGAGGCGTTCGATGTCGATCTTGAGGGCGTCGAGCTCGCTGAAGGCGGCTTCGGCCTCGCGCTTGCCGACCAGGGTACGGGATTCTTCGGCCAGGTACTCGGAGAGGTTCTGGCTGAAGCGGCTCAAGCCCTGCCGGGTCCAGCGCGTGCGCAGGCGCACGTGGCCGGCGATCAACGCGGTGGCCACCGGGCCTAGCCAGCGCGACAGCTCGTACTCCCAGTCCAGCTCGAGATCCTGCAGCACGCCGACCAGGTCGAGCAGCACGGCACTGTCGCCATGCAACGCCACCTGGGGGCTGTGCAGCACCGCGGTCTTGTCCTGTGCCAGGGCCAACTGCGCCAGGCGCCCGGCGGGGGCGCGCAGGGTGCAGTCGACCTCGCCCTCCCAATGGGCGGCGAGCATCAGGCCCTCGTCGTCGGGCAGCACGAACAGCTTGAGCGCTGGCTGCACACAGTCGATCTCGATGACCTTGCCTTCCAGCGCGGCCAGGCGCGGCAACGCGGTGCTGTCCATGCGCAGCACACGGTTGAGCCCGTGCTCGACGCTGGCAAGCAGGCCGGCGAGCAGCATCAGGGCTTGATTCCCCGGTGCACGGCGACGATGCCGCTGGTCATGTTGTGGTAGCTGACGCGGTCGAAACCGGCCTCGACCATCATGCTCTTGAGCGTTTCCTGATCGGGGTGCATGCGGATCGATTCGGCCAGGTAGCGGTAGCTTTCCGAGTCGTTGGTGATCAGCTTGCCGGCCAGCGGCATGAAGGCGAACGAGTAGGCGTCGTAGGCCTTGGACATCAGCTTGTTGGTCGGTTTGGAGAACTCCAGGATCAACAGCCGGCCGCCGGGCTTGAGCACGCGCAGCATGGAGCGGATGGCCGCGTCCTTGTGCGTCACGTTGCGCAGGCCGAAGGCGATGGTCACGCAGTCGAAGTGATTGTCCGGGAACGGCAGCTTCTCGGCGTCGGCCTGGACGAACTCGATGTTGCCGGACACCCCGCGGTCGAGCAGGCGGTCACGGCCGACCTTGAGCATCGACTCGTTGATGTCGGCGAGCACCACTTGTCCGCTCGGGCCTACGAGACGCGAGAACTTGGCCGCCAGGTCTCCGGTACCGCCGGCGATGTCCAGCACGCGGTTGCCGCTGCGCACACCGGACAGTTCGATGGTGAAGCGCTTCCACAGGCGGTGCATGCCGCCGGAGAGCACGTCGTTCATCAGGTCGTATTTGGCGGCCACCGAGTGGAAGACCTCGGCGACTTTCTTCGCCTTCTGGCTTTCCGGCACGTCCTGGTAACCAAAGTGGGTGGTGGGTTCGGCGTGGTCGCCTTTGCGCTGGTCGGTCATTTCGCTTCACCAGAAAAAAATTACCGCCATTCTATGGGCAATGGGCGGTTTTGTCTTGGCAGGGTGTGCCGCCGGGCGGGTGGGGGCATAATGCGGCCATTGTCTTCATATCCAGGAACACCCGCATGACCCAGATCAGCGTCGAACGCAAACACTCCCTCGGCCGCGAGGCCGCCCGCGCCAAGGCCGAAGCGCTGGTCGACAAACTGACCCGTGAATACGACCTCAAGGCCAGCTGGAACGGTGATCGTGTCGATGTGAAACGCAGTGGCGCCAACGGCAGCGTGCACATCGGTGACGACACCATCCGGGTCGAATTGAAGCTAGGCATGATGCTGTCGATGATGAGCGGCACCATCAAGGGCGAGATCGAGCGGGCGCTGGACAAGGCGCTGGCCTGAAACGACGGTTCGCCGGCAAGCCGGCTCCTACGGGTCGCAACGATGCCGGCGCACAGCCCTCACCCTGTACCTTAGGGTGAGGATTCTAATTTTTTCGCCTACCTTCACGCTCAAGCCCTACCACCCTGGGCAGTTCCTCCCTCCCTTAAATGAGCATGAGGTGCAGAGCATGGCCAAAGTGAATCTCAAGCAAAAAGACGACGCCCAAGGCAGTACCCTGGGCGAGGTGCGCGGCTACGCGCGCAAGATCTGGCTGGCAGGCATCGGTGCCTACGCCCGCGTCGGCCAGGAAGGTTCCGACTACTTCAAGGAGCTGGTCAAAGCCGGCGAAGGCGTCGAGAAACGCGGCAAGAAGCGCATCGGCAAGGCCGTCGACGCGGCCAACACCCAGCTCGACGAAGCCACCCAGGAAGTCACCCGCGTGCCCGGCCGGGTCGAGGCGCAGCTGGATAAAATCGAGCGGGCCTTCGACGCACGGGTAGGTCGCGCCTTGAATCGCCTCGGCATTCCGTCTAAACATGACGTTGAGGCGTTGTCCATCAAGCTTGAACAGCTGCACGAGCTGCTCGAGCGCGTCGCGCACAAACCATAAGGAGAGCAGGATGGCTGGCAAGAAGAACACCGAGAAAGAAGGCAGTTCCTGGATCGGCGGCGTCGAGAAGTACTCACGCAAGATCTGGTTGGCTGGCCTGGGCATCTACTCCAAGATCGACCAGGACGGTCCGAAGCTGTTCGATTCGCTGGTGAAGGATGGCGAAAAGGCCGAGAAGCAGGCGAAGAAGACTGCCGAAGACGTGGCCGAAACCGCCAAGTCGTCGACCAACTCGCGAGTGTCGGGGGTCAAGGACCGTGCGCTGGGCAAATGGAGCGAACTCGAAGAGGCCTTCGACAAGCGCCTGAACAGCGCCATCTCACGCCTGGGCGTGCCCAGCCGCAATGAGATCAAGGCCCTGCACCAGCAGGTCGATTCGCTGACCAAGCAGATCGAGAAACTGACCGGTGCGTCGGTGACCCCGATCTCCAAGGCCAAGGCGAGCGCGAGCAAACCGGCGGCCAAGCCACTGGCCAAGGCTGCGACCAAGCCCGCCGCCAAACCTGCGGCGAAAACCGCGGCGGCCAAGCCTGCGGCCAAGCCGGTAGCAGCCAAGCCCGCCAGCAAACCAGCCGCGGCGAAAAAGCCACCCGTGAAGAAAGCGCCGGCCAAAACGGCAGCGGCCAAGCCTGCCACTGCGGCGCCAGCGGCCACCGCAGCACCGGCACCGAGCGCAGCGCCGGCCAGCAACACGCCATCGGCACCGGTGAACGCCGCCACCCAGGGCTGAACCGCGTCGCCTGGTTCGCCAGCAAGGCTGGCTCCTACGGATCGAAATGAACTGAGATCAGAGGTAGGAGCCGGCCTTGCCGTCGGGATCACAGCACCTGGCGCAGGAACGCCTGGGCCCGTGGGTCCTTCGGCGCGGCGAAGAACTGCGCTGGCGGCGAGTCTTCCAGCAACTTGCCGTGATCGAAGAACAGCACCCGGTCCGCCACTTCCCGGGCAAAGCCCATCTCGTGGGTCACGCAGACCATGGTCATGCCTTCCTGGGCCAAGGTCTTCATCACGTCCAGCACCTCGCCGACCATTTCCGGATCGAGCGCCGAAGTCGGCTCGTCGAACAGCATCACCTTCGGTTCCATCGCCAGCGCCCGGGCGATAGCCACCCGTTGCTGCTGGCCACCGGACAACCGCGATGGGTACTCGTTGGCCTTTTGCGCGATACCGACCTTTTCCAGCAACGCCCGCGCCTTGGCCTCGCGCTCGGCCTTGTTGCGCTTGCGCACCACCTTCTGCGCCAGGCACAGGTTTTCCAGCACGGTCATGTGCGGGAACAGGTTGAAGTGCTGGAACACCATGCCGACTTCGCGGCGATAGGCATTGATATCGGTCTTCGGGTCGTCCAGTTGCAAGCCGTCGATGGACACATGGCCCTCGTCGAAATGCTCCAGGCCATTCAGACAGCGCAGGAAGGTCGACTTGCCCGAACCCGACGGGCCGAGCACCACCACCACTTCGCCCTTGGCGACCTGGGTGGTGACGTTGTCCACCGCGCGCACCACCATGCCACGGGTATCGAAGACTTTCAGCAGATCACGGACTTCAATCACTTTGCGCAAGCCTCCGCTCGAGCCGGCTGGCGATGTGCGACAGCGGCAGGTTGATCAGCAGGTACAGGCCCGCCACGCAGAACCAGATCTCGAAGGTCGAGAAGGACGTGGTGATGGCCTCGCGACCGCTCTTGGTCAGCTCGGTGATGGCAATCACCGACACCAGGGAGGTGTCCTTGACCAGGCTGATGAACTGCCCGGCCAAGGGTGGCAGCACGCGTTTGAAGGCCTGCGGCAGGATCACATGGCGCATCGACTGGCTTGCGTTCAGGCCCAGCGAGCGCGCCGCCTCGTTCTGGCCCTTGGCGATCGACTGCACCCCGGCGCGGACGATCTCGGCGACGTAGGCGCCGGTGAACAGTGCCAGCGCCGCTACCCCGGCAAACTCGCGGGACAGGTTGAGCACGGTGCCGATGAAGAAGTAGAAGATGAAGATCTGCACCAGCAGCGGCGTGCCGCGCACCAGTTCGACATAGACCGTGGACAGGTCACGCAGGGTGGGGTTGCTCGACAGCCGGCAAAGCCCGGCGAACAGGCCGATCACCAGGCCCAGGGCACCGGATATGACCGAGATCCACAGCGTGGTCCACAGGCCCCAGGCCAAAGGGCCAGCGGCCCAGTGACGGGTGACGCCGATGGCATCGCCCTCGGCGACGTCGTCGCCGCGGGCCAGCAGCATGCTGTCCTTGGCCACTTCGACGACTTGGGTGTCGCCGCTCTCGTCCTTCAGGGTGACCCGGGCGTTGTTGCCGGACACCACGATCTCCTCGACCGTGCCAGGGTTGGCGGCACGCTGGGTTTCCTCGGCCTTGTAGGCGAAGTATTGCGGAACGCGGTTCCAGCGCCACTCGTAGGAAATCATCGAGGTGGCCAGGTACAGGCTGATCGCCAGGCCCACCAGGACCAGCGCGGTCAGCCCGTGCCAGGGCCACTGTGCTTTCTTGTGTTTGATCACGTGGGGTACTTCCGTAAATGCGAACGCGCAGGGCTTGCCTGCGCGTCGAGGTCAGCGCTTGGTTTTTTGGCCCAGGCCTTATTCCATTTCCTTCAGCCAGTCCTTGTTCTTGAACCACTTGTCGTGAATACGATCGTAGGTCCCGTCATGCTTGATCTGGTGCAGGAAGTTGTTGATGTAGTTGATGCTGTCGTAGTCGCCTTTCTTCAGGCCGAAGGCCAGCGGCTCGTAGGTGAAGGGTTCTTCGAGGAACAGCAGCTTGCCGGCGCCGGCCTTCTCCACCGCCACCACGTTGTAGGGCGAGTCGTAGACGAAGGCGTCGGCCTTGCCGTTGACCACGTCCATCACGCCTTCCTGCTCGTTGTCGTAGCCGTGATACTTGGCCTTGCCGATCAGTTTCTTCGCGACCATCTCGCCGGTGGTGCCGAGCTTGGAGGTGAGGCGGTACTTCTCGTTGTTCAGGTCCTTGTACGACTTGATCTCGCCCGCCAGCTCCTTGCGGATCAGCAAGGTCTGGCCGACGACGATGAAGGGCTCGCTGAAGTTAAGGCGCAGGTTGCGTTCCTGGGTCAGGGTCATGCCGCTGCCAATGAAATCGAACTTGTCGGTCATCAGGGCCGGGATGATGCCGTCGTAGGCGGTGGAGACCATCTCCAGCTTGACGCCCATGGACTTGGCCATCGCCTTGAGGATGTCGACTTCGAAGCCGATGATTTCGCCGCGTTTGTTGGTCATTTCGAACGGCATGTAGGTTGGGTCCATGCCGACCCGCAGGGTGCCGCGCTTGACCGCGTCATCGATGGCGCCAGCCTGGGCGGCGGATACCGCGATCAGGGCAGTCGCGCCGACCAGCAGTCGCGACAGGAGTTTCTTCATCATCACCAAGTCCCCTAGCAAGAAATACGCAGATTTTATTGTTCGCACGGCCCGGCGGGCCGAGGCGTAATGTCGGGTGGGATGCTAACGCATGCGAAGGCCGGGACCTAGAGCCGGTGGGGACTTTGTTGGCCAAAAATCGATGCGGACAAAACAATCGCGGGACAAGCCCGTTCCCACGCCGTATCAACGGTGCATGGGAACGGGCTTGCCCCGCGATTATCGGCGCATCAGGCTCAAGCCAGGGCTGGCTGAGCCTCGTTCTGCGGATGCAGCGGCAACAACGGCGAGTGCGGGTCGTTGTCGATGGAGGCGCGCCATACATCGATCCACGCCGCGTTGTGCTCGCTCCACACACGATCGTGCAGGCGCGACAACGCCACCGGGTCGCTAAGCAGCGCCAGGCGGGTGTTCAGATCCAGGCCCTTGGGCCCGAGCTCCAGCGCCTTGGCCACGCGCTCGACACGCAAGGCCTCGATCGGCGCGGCCTGGCCGTGACGCGCGGTGGCCATGGCGCAGGCCAGGGCGTTCTGCCGTGGGTCGACCACGGCGCGCACGAAGCCGTCGTGCAGCGCGTGCCAACGGTTCTCGTGGGTGTACTGATCGGTGGCCAGCAGCTCCTGCGGCGTGGCGTACTCCTCGGGGATGAGGAACAGCTTCTCGTCCTTGGCCGCCAGGCCCAGGCGCGTACGGCTGGAAATCACCGACACCGGGATCGACAGCACCAGCGAGCCGACGATCGGCGCCAGCCACCACAGGAAGCTCGGGTTCAGCCAGGCCACCAGCCCGGCCCAGGCGATGCCCAGCAGGGTCTGCGGGCCGTGACGGCGCACCGCTTCGCTCCACGGGGTGGAGTCGTCGTCACGCTGCGGCGAGTTCCAGGTCGCCGCCCAGCCGAGGAACGCGGCCAGCACGAAACGGGTGTGGAAGATCATCCGCACCGGCGCCAGCAGCATGGAGAACAGCATCTCCATCAGCATCGACAAGGTGACCTTGATGCGCCCACCGAACTCGGTGGCGCCCTTGGCCCAGATCAGGATGACGCTGAGCAGCTTGGGCAGGAACAGCAGCACGATGGTGGTGGAGAACAGCGCGATGGCCTTTTCCGGGTGCCATTGCGGCCACAGCGGATAGAGCTGGAACGGCTCGATGAAATACTGCGGCTCCATCAAGGTGTTGGTCGCCAGCAACGCAGTGGACAGCACCAGGAACAGGAACCACAACGGCGCCGACAGGTACGACATCACCCCGGTGAGGAACACCGCGCGGTGCACCGGGTGCATGCCCTTGACCAGGAACAGGCGGAAGTTCATCAGGTTGCCGTGGCACCAGCGGCGGTCGCGCTTGAGCTCATCGAGCAGGTTCGGCGGCAGTTCCTCGTAGCTACCCGGCAGGTCATAGGCGATCCACACGCCCCAGCCGGCGCGGCGCATCAGCGCGGCTTCGACGAAGTCGTGGGAGAGGATCGCACCGGCGAAGGCGCCCTTGCCCGGCAACGGCGCCAGGGCGCAGTGCTCGATGAACGGTTTCATGCGGATGATCGCGTTGTGACCCCAGTAGTGCGACTCGCCCAGCTGCCAGAAGTGCAGGCCGGCGGTGAACAGCGGGCCGTACACGCGGGTGGCGAACTGCTGCATGCGTGCATAGAGGGTATCCATGCCCGAGGCTTTCGGCCCGGTCTGGATGATACCGGCGTCCGGGTTGGCCTCCATCAGGCGCACCAGGCTGCTCAGGCACTCGCCGCTCATGACGCTGTCGGCGTCGAGCACGACCATGTACTTGTATTCGCCACCCCAACGACGGCAGAAGTCGTCAAGGTTGCCGCTCTTGCGCTTCACCCGACGGCGACGACGGCGGTAGAAGATACGGCCGAAGCCCTTGGTCTCGCGGCACACGTCAAGCCAGGCCTGTTGCTCGGCCACGGCGATGTCGGTGTCGTTGGTGTCGCTGAGCACGAAAAAGTCGAAGCGGTCGAGGTTGCCGCTGGCGGCCACCGACTCGAAGGTCGCGCGCAGACCGGCGAACACCCGCGGCACGTCTTCGTTGCAGATCGGCATCACCAGCGCGGTGCGCGCTTCGGGCGCGATCGGCTCGTTGCCGGCGCTGCTACCGGAAATCTTGTACTTGTCACGCCCGGTGAGCAGCTCGAGGAAGCCCATCAACGCGGTCCAGAAACCCGCCGACACCCAGCAGAACAGGATGCCGAACAGGACCAGGATGGAAGTCTGCAGCGCATACGGCCACACCTGCACCACGGTGTCCCACAGCGGCTGGTTGAGGACTTCGTCGAGGTCGACGAACGACCAGCCCTGGTACGGCAGGATGCCTTTCATGTACCAGCCGGCGACGAGGGTCTGGCCGATCATCAGGGTCAGCAGGATGTAGCGGCGGATCGAGCCGACCGTGCGCCAGCGCGCCGGCGGCAGTTCGCGCTTGGGCGGCTGCGGGGCATTGGTGCGGCCGGTCATGCGCCGCCACATGCGGATCAGGATATTGGTGCGCCACGGCTCGGGCACCACCTTGGTGCGCTTGATCGGCGGCGCGATCTTCAGGCACAGCCGCCCACCGGCATCGACGCCGAGCATCTCGGCCTCTTCCAGCTCGGCGGCGCTGCCGACGGTCAGACGGGTGCCCACCGAGGCCTGAACGGCCTCGGCGGTGCCGGCGGCCGGTTGGGCCGCCAGACGTTGGTGCAGCTCGCTGAACGAGGCGCAGCTGGCGAGTTCCGCGCGCTGCTCGTCGCTCAGGGGGAGGTGGGCCAGGTATTCGCGCAGCGATTCCGGCCTTGCGCTTGAGTTACTCATCGGCAGGCAACTGATAGCTCCAGGTCTCGGTCAACACTTTCTCGGTGGTGGCCGGGGTCCCGTTGGTGGATGCCGCATCGGCGGCAGGTTGCTCGGCAGCTTTTTCCGCCTTGGCTTTCTCGGCCTTGGCGTGGGCGTGCTTGGCGGCCTTGTCCTGCTTGGTTTCCTTGGCAGGCTTGGGCTGCTCGACCGGTACGTCGCGCAGCAGCGCGGCGCGCATCTCGGTGGATTTCTTCGGATCCTGCACCTTCAACCGCAGGGTCAGGCGCCAGCCCTTGGTTTCCGGGTTGTAGCGCAGGTTGTTCTCGACCAGCTCGGCGTTGTCGCCGACGCTGACCTGGCTGCGCACGGCAGTATCGGCCGGCAGGGCGGCCAGATTCGGGCCGATGAAGTCGACCAGGAAGGCCACGGTGCCATCGGCCTGGCGGATCAGGTTGGACTGCTTGACGTCACCGGTGGAACGCAGGGTCTGCTTGACCCAAGCCAGCTCCGGCGAGTGCAGTTGGTCTTCCTTGATGGTCCAGCGCAGGCGGTAGTCGTACTCGAACGGCTTGCCTGGCTCCGGCAGTTTTTCCGGGCTCCAGAAGGCAACGATGTTGTCGTTGGTCTCGTCGGCGGTCGGGATCTCGACCAGGTCGACGGTGCCCTTGCCCCAGTCACCTTTGGGCTCGATCCAGGCGCTTGGGCGCTTTTCGTATTCGTCGTCGAGGTCTTCGTAGTCGCTGAAGGCGCGCTGACGCTGCAGCAAGCCGAAACCGCGTGGGTTCTCGACGCTGAAGTTGCTCACGGCCAGGTGTTTCGGGTTGTTCAGCGGGCGCCACAGCCACTCGCCGTTGCCGGCATGGATCGACAGGCCTTCGGAGTCGTGCAGGGCCGGGCGGTAGTTCATCACCTTCGACGGCTGGTTGGGGCCAAACAGGTACATGCTGGTCAGCGGCGCGATACCCAGGCGGCTGACGTGGTCACGCAGGTAGACCCGCGACTTGACGTCGACCAGGGTGTCTTCGCCCGGACGCAGGGTCAGCTTGTAGGCGCCGGTGGAGCGCGGCGAGTCGAGCAGCGCGTAGATCACCAGGTGCTTGTCGTTGGGCTTGGGCTTCTCGATCCAGAACTCGCGGAAACGCGGGAATTCCTCGCCCGATGGCAGCGCGGTGTCGATGGCCAGGCCACGGGCCGACAGGCCATAGCGGTGGCCCTTGCCGACCACGCGGAAATAGCTGGCGCCAAGCAGGGTCATGATCTCATCCTGCTTGTCGGCCTTGTTGATCGGGTAGAGCACGCGGAAGCCGGCGTAGCCGAGGTCCTTGGTGGTGTCGGCGTCATGCGGCACGTCACCGAAGTCGAAGCGGCTCGGATCGTACTTGATCTCTTCGACCTTGTTGGCGGTGATCTCGCTGATCTTCACCGGCGTGTCGAAGTGCATCCCCTGGTGGTAGAACGACAGTTTGAACGGCGTCTTGTCCTTGGCCCACTCGGCCTTTTCCTGGAGGAAGCGGATTTTCTGGTAGTCGGCGTACTTCATGTCGCGGAACACCGGTGGCAGGTTGCTCTTCGGTGCTTCGAACTTCTGACCGGCCAGATCCTTTGCCTTGGCTGCAACATCATCCAGATTGAATGCCCACAGCTGGCCAGCGCTCATCAGGCCGACCAGCGCCACGCCGGCCAACAGGGCCTTGCGCAGCCGGGTAACTGGGATTCTTGGTGCAATACAGGGGCTTACAATCACGAGCAATCCTCGCCGAAAACAGATCATGAAACCAACGGCCAGCGACCAATGCCGGGTTGGCGAGCACTGTTCGGACCCCGTGAGGGCGTAATGATTCCCCAAACGGATCCAGACAATGCTCGAGTCAAAGTGAAACGAGCCTGCGAACGCAGGCCCATGCAGCGCGCGATTATCCAGCAGGTCGCGTTACAACGCATCAGGCTGAACAAACTATTTATCGTACAAAACCCCTTGTTTTTCGACAAACAACGGGTTTTTGACCTCATATTTGTAACATAAATGTTACGGGGCCATCATTGACCAGATGCACTTGCATGTCAGCACCGAAGCGACCGCTCGCTACCTGCGGGTGCTGGCGCCGTGCCTGCAACAGAAGATAGTCGAAAAGCTCGGCACCGAGCGCAGGCGGTGCCGCCGTCGAGAAGCTCGGGCGCATGCCGCTGCGGGTATCGGCCGCGAGGGTGAACTGAGACACCAGCAACAGCCCACCACCGACGTCCTTGAGCGAGCGGTTCATCTTGCCCTGCTCGTCGCTGAACACCCGGTAGTTGAGCAGCTTGTGCAACAGCTTGTCGGCATGTTCCAGCGAATCTTCAGGCTCGACCGCCACCAGCGCCAGCAACCCCTGGTCGATGGCGCCGACGATTTCGCCCGCGACCTCCACCCTGGCGCCACGCACGCGCTGGATCAGGCCTTTCATGCTTCTTCCAGGGGCAGGTCGAGCAGGCGCCGGGCCATCTGGTCGGCGGCGCGCACCAGGGCATCGGTGATGCCCGGCTCGGACGCGGCGTGGCCGGCGTCGCGGATCACCTTAAGCTCGCTGTTCGGCCAGGCCTGGTGCAGCTCCCAGGCGTTGTCCAGCGGGCAGATCACGTCATAACGGCCATGCACGATCACCGCCGGCAGGTGGGCGATCTTGGGGATGTCGCGGATCAGCTGGTTTTCTTCGAGGAAGGCATTGTTGGTGAAGTAGTGGCACTCGATGCGGGCGATCGACAGCGCCCGCTGCGGTTCGGAGAAGCGATCGACCACCAGCGGGTTGGGGCGCAAGGTGGCGGTGCGGCCCTCCCAGGTCGACCAGGCCTTGGCCGCGTGCATCTGGGCGATCTGGTCATTGCCGGTCAGGCGCTTGTGGAAGGCCTGCACCAGGTCGCCGCGCTCCTCCGCAGGGATCGGCGCGATGTAGTCTTGCCAGTAGTCGGGGAACAGACGGCTGGCGCCCTCCTGGTAGAACCAGCTGATCTCCTGCGGGCGGCACAAGAAGATACCGCGCAAGATCAGGCCGTGCACGCGCTCGGGGTGGGCCTGGGCGTATGCCAGGGCCAGGGTCGAGCCCCACGAGCCGCCGAACAGCACCCATTTATCGATGCCCAGGTGCTCGCGGATGCGCTCCAGGTCCTCGACCAGGTGCCAGGTGGTGTTGTTCTCCAGGCTCGCGTGGGGCGTGGAACGGCCACAGCCGCGCTGGTCGAAGGTGATGATGCGGTACAGGTTGGGGTCGAAGTAGCAGCGGCTCTGGGCGTCGCAACCGGCGCCAGGCCCCCCGTGGATGAACACCACCGGCAGACCTTCCGGCGAGCCGCTTTCGTCGACATACAGCACATGCGGCGCTTCCACGGCCAGATCGTGCCGGGCGTAGGGTTTGATCTGCGGGTAGAGGGTCTGCATCGCGCACTCCGTGTGAGGATTTAATCTGCCGCTGGCATCATAAACCTGAATCACGCTTTGAGCATGCCCCGTCTCGCCCATCACACATAGATACCACTTGCCCGGCGCCACGCCGGAGATAGTGCAGGCAGCCTCAACCCAAGCAAGGACCTGCACATGGCGACGAAATCGAAGCACCCTGCACACTACAATTTGATCGCGCGCCAACTGCCCGCCTGGATGAAGACAGCATCCACGACTACCCTCGACCAACTGCGCACGGCACTGCGCGACGCGCCAGCGATGCTAGGCGCGGCCTGCCGGCAACACCCCGAGGTGGCGGCGGCATTGGCCCGCGAGCATGAGCGCTACCGCGCCAGCACCCAGGCGGCACGCACGCTGTTCGCCAACCTGCCCGACTTGGACGCGTTCGCCACACAGCAACTGAGCGCGGCCATCAAGCAGCGGTTCGACCTGCAACTCGACGTGAACACCACGTACCTGTTCGACGCCGTCGGTTATGCCCGGCAACGCCAGTTGGGCGCGGCAGAGCCGAGCAAATTCAGCCGATCGCTGAAGCACCATGCGCTACAAAACTTCGAGCGCAGCGCTACCGAAGCGGGTGGGATGGACGTGCAGACGCCACACATGCGGTCGGTGATTCTCGACGCCCATGGCTATGGGAACGGTCCTCCGTTCGACAACTTCATAGCCATAGACCCTACCGATTTTGCCGCACTGAGCCGGAAACTCGATATCGGCGGCCAGTACCAGGCATTGATCGACAACATCTATTACCCCTCGTCAGAAACACCACCGGGCCTCGAAGCGGCCTGGCCAGATCGCTTTGCCATCCAGGCCCCAGTGCTGGAGACCCTGGGTCAGGTGGAACTATCGGCCTTCAGACAGAGCCTGCACTGCGCCTTTCTACTGGGGCAGATCGGCAAAGCCGCCTATGACGCCATTCAGGCCACCGCGCTGGCAACCGTGGAGCGGCTTTCGTCACCCGTCGCCAGGTTCAGCTTCCTGACACTGTGGCAGATCGAGCTGACCGGGCTGGTACTCATCCAGTTCCAGTCGCTCCCGTGTGTCGTGCTGTACAGCCCCCGGGCCGCCGAGCCGTCGTTGCAGGAATACCCGTCACTCGACGCACTCAACACCCACCTGCGCGACGCCGCGCAAAAAGACCTCACCGTCATCACCCGGCACGTGCCCGACGCGCACAAGACACTCCTGCTCGGCAAGCTCCAGGATCGTCTGACACCCCTGACCTTCACCCTGAAAAACACCTACGAACGGGTACCCGATCCACAGGCGCAACTGCCTTTGAAAACCCGAGCGTTCGAACGGCCATTGCGTGCCGAAGTGCTCTATCAGAACTTCACCAGGCTGCGCGACGATGCCAGGTTCCATGCTGTCCCGACCTTGGCCATGGACGCCAAGTCCCGGCATGAACGCCTGGCCTACTTCGAGTCGATCGCCCTTGCCGCGCTGAACATCGTGGGGTTTGCTGTGCCCGAGGTCGGTAGCCTGCTGCTGGCGGCGACCATCCTGCACCTGGGCAACGAAGTCTATGAAGGTATCGAAAGCTGGGCCAACGATGACCGGGAGCAGGCGTTCGCCTATCTGCTGGATGTCGCGGAAAACGTCGCGCTCATCGTGGCCAGCACCGCGGCGGGACAGGCCATCAAGGCCGAGCTGGGCGTTGCGCGCGAGGCCGCCGCGCCCGAGCCACAGCAGCCTGTGCCTGCGCCCGCGACCATCGAGACGCCGTCGTTCATCGAAGAGTTGCTGGAAGTCGAACTACCCGATGGCAGCACCCGCCTGTGGAACCCCGACCTGACGCCCTTCGAGCAGCCGTCCGGGCCGCCGTCATCGGTCGATGCCGATGAACTGGGGCTATACCGCCAGGAGAGCAAGATCTGGCTACAGCTTGAAGGCAAGACCTATTCACTCAGGCAGGCCCCGGAAACCGGAACCTACAGGATCGAACATCCCAGCCGACCAAGCGCTTATGCCCCCACGCTACGCCATAACGGCAACGGGGCCTGGCTGCACCCACTGGACCGCCCCCGGGAGTGGCAAACCCTGCAACTGTTCCGCCGCCTGGGATATCGCGCGGCGCCGTTCGATGATCAGGATGCCATACGGATTCTTGACGTCAGTGGCACCGACGACACCGCCCTGCGTCAGGTCGTGAGTGACAGCCACCCGCTCCCAGCCTCGCTCGCCGATACCCTGGAACGTTTCCGACTGGACCGCGCGGCAGCGGACCTCTCAAGCGATACGCCCTCCTCCCTGCGCCAGTCGACATTCACCGCGCGTTACCGCCAGTTGCCGGTAACCCAGGCGCCAGGCGCTGCCGTACTGCGGCAGGTGTACAAGGATCTGCCCAACGCCTTTGTCGACGAGCTGCTTCGTCACGCCACAACCAGCGAAGTGAACGCCCTGAGCACGGGGAAAATCCCCAGGCGCATCGCTGAGGAGATCCGCCTCATACAGCAACAAGTCCGTCTCATGCGCGCCTACGAGGGCTTGTATCTGCAATCGGTCGACAACCCTGACACCGATCGCCTGATCCTGCACTCTCTCTCACGCTTGCCGGGCTGGTCCGACGCCACGGCCATCGAGCTGCGTCGCGGCACGCTGCCGGCCAACCGTGTCGACGCCATCGGCGCCCAGGGCACTCCTGCCAGGATCATCACCCGTACCCCACAGGGCTACCGTTTGACGGCCGAAGCCGCCTACTGGCCGGACACTACCCACAACACCTTGCCGGAGGCCGTGTTCGCCGCCCTCCCCGAAACACAGCGCCAGGCACTGGCGCCCAGCGGAATCAGCGACGGTCACACCCTGGCCGCACGTATCAAGCAAGCGCCCCTGCTACCGCGCTGGGCCCTGCGCAAGGCCCTGAAGATGCAACGTCCTGGCCCGCGCTCGCCCATGCGCCTGGCCGATGGCCGCCTGGGCTATCGCCTGAGCGGGGCCGGCAAGCTCCCTGAGACGCCAAACAGGAGCGCCCTGTTGGCGCAGCTCGACGACATGGTGTTGCCTGTATCGTCGGAGCGGATCCTGGCCGCGCTGGAAAACGCCGAACGCTCAGCCGAGCAGATCCAGTCACGCATCGAGCAACTACTCGCCGAGCGTCAGGAATTGCGCCAAAGCCTGGATGCGGCGTTCTCCGGTCCCGGCCAGATACCAGGATTGGGCGCGCGGACCGCCAACCGGCAAGAAATCGAAATGGCGCTCTGGCAGCACTGGATTCACAGCGCGGTACCGGAGCTTGGCGAAGCAGCGGGCACGCTGCGGCTCTCCAGGATGTTCATCGCCGAATTCCCCCGGCGGCTACCAGACTTTATCGCTGATCGGGTCGACCGCCTGCAACTGCACAACCTCTCGCTCGACTACGCAACCAACGGCACCCTGAGCTGGACACAGTACGAAGCGCAACTGAACAATCTGTTCCAGCACTTCCCCTCGCTGTCGGCCCTGGAGATAGAGCGCGACTATGATGCACTCGCCGCGACATCGGAACTGGCCAACAGCCTGCCACTGATCGTCAGCCGCTTCCCACGCCTCAGCGAACTGAGGCTGGTCAACCAGAACCTCACGCTGTATCCCCTGGACCTGGAACGCTTCGCTACCCGCGAACACCTGCGCCACCTTGACCTCAGCGGGAATAGACTCGCCCCGCTCGCCACGTTCCGCCTCCCCGACCTGTACCTTGACCACCTTGGCCTGGACCGCATGGGCCTCGATCAATGGCCAGCCTGGCTGGACGAGCCGGCACTGTTGCGAATCGGCACCTTGTCGTTGCGTGACAACCACCTGGTCCGAGTCCCCGACGCGTTGACGGCCAACGTCGAGGCGACCGCCGAACGCACCTTGGTTTACCTCGATGGCAACGCGCTGCGCCCGCCCCAACTCCTGGACCTGTACCGCAGTCAAAACCGACCGCTACACCGGTTTGACTTCAGCCTCGGGACCGCGCGCATCATCGAGGAGTACCAGGGCCTGAACGATGCCCTCGAGCCGTGGACCAGCCCAGCCGAGCCGTTGAACGAGCAGGCGGTCCGCGCCAGAGCGGCCATTGCCCAGTCGATACTGGTGTTCTGGGAGCGCCGGGTCCGCGATGACACACTGTCGCCCTGGCGGCTGGAAACGTTCCGCCAGGAGGACTTCCCACCCTCATTGCCTGCGTTCTTCGCGCCTTATGTCGACATCGTCAGGCTGGAGCGCGTGCAACTGACAACAGTGCAACTCGATCAGTGGCTGCGACGTTTCCCGCATCTCACCCACCTGGTCCTCGAGGGCCATATCCACCCCTTGCTGAGCCTTCCCGAGGCCCTGACCCACCTGCAATCGCTCAATCGACTCAGCCTGGTGGACCAGGGATTGGAAATCGATAACCAGGCGATGAGCCTGATTGCACGCATCCCCGCGCTACGGGAGCTGGACCTCTCCGGCAACTCGCTGAGCGCGCAGTTGCGCACGCTCAGCGCGCCGCCCACCCGCCTCGACCGCCTGGTCCTGCGCAACCTGGGGCTGGAGCGCTGGCCAGACTGGCTATTCAACCTGATGCCAAGGTTCACCCTGGACCTGCGGGAGAACCGCTTGAGCACACTGCCAAGGGCAGTACTGGACAACCCTCGCAGCGTCCATGGCAGTACCGCGCTGCTGCTGACCGACAACCCCCTGTCCAGCGAAACGATGCGCACCGCGCACCTGTCGCAGCGTTACGACCGCAGCTTCACCTTCGACATGGACCTACCCTTGGATATCCTCATGGCCTCGCCGCAGGGCACCGAAGCAGGCAGTGCCTTTGGCAGCTCGGTCGGCAGCCTGGGCAGCACAACCAGCAGTGGCAGTGCCCACAGCCATGGCTACGCGCCCTGGACGGCATTGCTCGAGCTGGACAGCAAACCCTGGCTCGAAGGCAGCGCTGGTTTGCGCCAAACACGCAGCGCCCAGTGGCAACAACTGCGCGAAGGCGCGCAGGCGCAGAACCTGCTGCAGCTGGTGGCCCAGCTCACGACCTCGGTGCCTTATCGCAATACCGACTCCCGGCCCGCCTTCATCGAGCGGGTCTGGCGCGTATTGGCGATGGCCGCGAACCATCCGGCAGAGCGTGAGCTGTTCGATGCCATCGCCGAGGACGCGATTGCCGAAGGCACCTGCCCGGACGGCATGCTCCTGCAATTCCAGCAGATCGAGCAGAAACACCTGGTTGCCCAGGCGCTGCTGCAGACTTCAGGCGAGAGCCGGGAATCCGCTTTGTATCGCCTGCTACGCCGCTTGTTCCGCCAGCAGCGACTCGATGAGATCGCCAGCGCCAGGTCGGCGCACCAGGATGCCGCTGAAGTTCGCCTGGCCTATCGGCGCCTGCTGGCCGATCGCCTCGACCTGCTGAGCCCGGCGGATGAAATGATGTTCGGTGCCGACGTGAGCTCGACGGACGCCACCGACGCGGCGTTGCGCATCTGGGAGGCCGAGGATGGGGAGGACTTCATCGAATTTGCCGGTCATACACCGTTCTGGTCCGACTATCTACGAGAGGCCTATGCCGATGCCTTCGCCCAGATCGAGAGCAAGTTCCAGCACGCGGTCAACAACCTGCAGTACGACCAGCCCCAGGCCAGCCTGGATGAATTGGAGACACCCACCCGAGCACTGCAGGCCCAGCGCGACAAGCAGATCGAAAACCTGATTGCCGAACTGACCTTCCGCATTCGCGCCGATCACCGCTAGTTGACCTTGGATCTGGCACGCCTGCAAACCGTGGGAGCCAGCCTTGCTGGCTGCCACGAAGGATCGCTCCAGGTGCTGGGGCTAGCGCCCGTAACGCTCACGCCCCCATTGCAAGGTGGCTTCCAACAGGCGGCGCAAGACCGACTGGGTGGGCTGTGCCAGTTGCTCGCGATAGGTGAAAGGCTCCACTTCATCCATGTAGGTGCTCTGCGCCAGCTCCAGTTGCACCGCATGGATGTCGTTCGCCGGATCGCCGTAATGCCGGGTGATATGCCCGCCCTTGAAGCGGCCATTGAGCACATGGCTGTAGCCCTGCGCCTCAGCGCATGCGCCCTGCAGCCGTTGAGCCAGCTCCGGGTCGCAACTTGCACCGTTGAAGGTGCCAAGGTTGAAGTCCGGCAACTTGCCGTCGAACAGGTGCGGGATCAGCGAGCGGATCGAGTGGGCATCCCACAACAGGGCGTAGCCGAAGTGCTCGCGCAGACGCTCCAGCTCGTTGCGGATGGTGTCGTGGTAAGGACGCCAGATTTGCTCCAGGTACTGTTTGCGCTGCTCGCCAGTCGGTTCCAGCCCGTCCTTGAACAGCGGCTCGCCCTCGAACAGCGTGGCCGGGTACAGACCGGTGGTGGCACCGGCATACAGTGGCTTGTCGTCATCCGGCCGGTTCAGGTCGATGACGAAACGCGAATACTCCGCCGCCACCACGCTGGCGCCCAGGTCGCGGGCGAAGTCGTACAGGCGCGGGATGTGCCAGTCGGTGTCCGGCAGGCTGCGCGCCTGGTCCACCAGCCCGTCGCGCACCGCGTCGGTCAGGCCCAGCCCGGCATGGGGCATGCTGATCAGCAGTGGCAGGCGGCCCTGGTGGAAACTCAATACCTTGTCCATATGCCCTCGCTCAGTTGGATATCTCATGGCCCAGGCGCACCACGCGCTTGGGCAGGTCGCCGCCGAGCCAGTAGCTGAGGTCGGCGGGGCGTTCGATCTGCCAGGCGATGAAGTCCGCGACCTTGCCCTCTTCCAGCGAGCCATGGCTATCGCCCAGGCCCAGCGCCGTGGCGGCATGCACGGTGACGCCGGCCAGGGTTTCTTCCGGGGTCATGCGGAACATCGTGCAGCCCATGTTCAACATCAGGCGCAGCGACAGCCCAGGCGAAGTGCCGGGGTTGAGGTCGCTGGCCAGGGCGATCTTCACCCCATGCCGGCGCAAGGCATCCATCGGCGGCAGCTGGGTTTCGCGCAGGAAGTAAAACGCCCCCGGCAGTAGCACGGCGACCGTGCCAGCCTCGGCCATTGCAACGGCGTCCTCTTCGGTCATGAATTCCAGGTGATCAGCCGACAGCGCCTGGTAGCGGGCTGCCAGGCTCGAGCCATGCAGCGACGACAGCTGTTCGGCATGCAGCTTGACCGGCAGGCCCAGCTCACGCGCCTTGATGAACAGGCGCTCGACCTGGGCCGGGGAGAATGCCAGGTGTTCGCAGAAGGCATCCACTGCATCCACCAGGCCTTCGGCGGCCAACGCCGGGAGCATGACGTCGCAGATATGGGCGATGTAGTCGTCTGCCCGCCCCGCATATTCCGGCGGCAGGGCATGGGCCGCCAGGCAGGTGCTGCGCACGGTCACGGGGAGTTCCTCGCCCAGGCGCCGGGCGACACGCAACATCTTGCGCTCGCTTTCGAGGTCCAGGCCGTAGCCGGACTTGATCTCGATCATGGTCACGCCGTCGCGCATCAGCGCCTGGACGCGCTGACGGGCACTGACCAGCAGTTCGTCCTCGCTGGCGGCACGGGTAGCCCGCACGGTGCTGGCGATGCCGCCGCCCTGAGCCGCGATCTCGGCATAGCTGACGCCTTGCAGGCGCTGCTCGAACTCGCCGCTGCGGTTGCCGCCGAACACCGCGTGGGTGTGGCAGTCGATCAGCCCCGGGGTGACCCAGGCGCCGCCCAAGTCGACGATGCGATCAGCCGCCACTGGCGGCACCTCGTCACGCGGGCCGATCCATTCGATCAGGCCTGCGCTGGTGACGATCGCCGCGTCCTCGATGATCGAGTAGCGGCCCTCGGCCATGGTTGCCGCATGGCAGTGCTGCCAGAGGGTTCTCATCAGGATCTCCTTGTAAGACTCAACGGTGCAGCTCGGCAGGCTCGCGGACCGGCTCGCCGTCGCCTGCGCGCGGTTTGCACCACAGCAGGTAGGAAGCGACCAGGAACACGACCCAGATAACGCCGACGATCAACGCCGCCTGGGTATCCGGGAAGTAACCCAGCACACCGAAGATGAACAACATGAAAGCAATGGCCATCGCCGGACCATAAGGCCAGAACGGCACGGGGAACTTGAGCTGGGCGACTTGTTCGCGGCTCATGCTGCGACGCATGGCCACCTGGGTGACCAGGATCATCAGCCACACCCACACGGTAGCGAAGGTGGCGATCGACGCGATCAGCAGGAATACGTTCTCCGGGATCAGGTAGTTGAGCAGCACGCCGATCAGCAGCGCCGCGCCCATCACCACCACGGTCATCCACGGTACGCCGTGTTTCGACAGCTTGCCGAAGCCGCGCGGTGCCTGGCCGTGCTGGGACAGACCGTACATCATCCGGCCAGCGCCGAAAATGTCGCTGTTGATCGCGGAAATGGCTGCTGAAATCACAACGATGTTAAGTACCGCCGCCGCCGAACCAATCCCCAGGTTGCTGAAGATCTGCACGAACGGGCTGCCCTGGCTGCCGATCTGCGGCCAGGGATACAGGCACATCAGCACGAACAGGGTGAGCACGTAGAACAGCAGGATGCGCAGCGGCACGGCGTTGATCGCCTTGGGGATCACCCGCTGCGGGTCTTTCGCCTCACCGGCGGTGACACCGATGATCTCGATGCCACCAAAGGCAAACATCACCACCGCGAACGAAGCGATCAGGCCGCTGACACCGTTGGGCATGAAGCCGCCGTGGTCGAACAAGTTGCTCACCCCGACCGCGTGCCCGCTGCCAACCTGGCTGAAACCGAAAGCCATGATGCCGAGGCCGGCGAGAATCATCGCGACGATGGCGCCGACCTTTAGCAGCGACAGCCAGAACTCCATCTCGCCGAACACCCGCACGTTGCACAGGTTCAGGCCGCCGATCAGGAACACGATGCCGAGTACCCAGATCCAGCGGGCGACCTCCGGGAACCAGAAGCCCATGTAGATGCCGAAAGCGGTGACGTCGGCGATGGCGACGATGACCATCTCGAAGGCGTAGGTCCAGCCGAGGATGAAGCCGGCCATGGGGCCGAGGTAGGTGCTGGCGTAGTGGCCGAAGGAACCGGACACCGGATTGTGCACGGCCATTTCGCCGAGGGCGCGCATGACCATGAATACCGCGGCGCCGCCGATCAGGTAGGCCAGCAGCACGGCCGGGCCGGCCATCTGGATGGCCGAGGCCGAACCGTAGAAAAGCCCGGTACCGATTGCCGAACCGAGCGCCATGAAACGGATGTGCCGGGCCGATAGCCCGCGCTTGAGACCTTGAGCTTGTTGCATGTCACGTCCTTATTGTTGTTCTGGTCGTGAGTATGGGGGCCGTTCGCCGGCAAGCCGGCTCCTACAGATAACCCCGTAGGAGCCGGCTTGCCGGCGAATGCGGTATCACAGGCTAGGCAGGACCCCAGCCGGCAGCAGGCCGGTCAGCGTGCCTTTGGCCAGCAGCGACGAGGCTGCCTCGATATCCGGGGCGAAGAAGCGGTCGCGGTCATAGTGCGGCACTTCACGACGCAGCGCCTGGCGCGCCTGCTCCAGCTTGGCGGAGGTCTTCAGGCCCTTGCGCAGGTCCAGGCCCTGGCAGGCGCCCAGCCATTCGATGGCCAGCACGCCACGGGTGTTCTCGGCCATTTCCCACAGACGCTTGCCAGCGGCCGGGGCCATCGACACGTGGTCTTCCTGGTTGGCCGAGGTCGGCAGGCTGTCGACGCTGTGCGGGTGCGACAGCGCCTTGTTCTCGCTGGCCAGCGCGGCGGCGGTGACCTGGGCGATCATGAAGCCGGAGTTGACCCCGCCGTTTTCCACCAGGAACGGCGGCAGCTGGGACATGTGCTTGTCCATCATCAGCGAGATGCGGCGCTCGCTCAGCGAGCCGATCTCGGCGATGGCCAGGGCCAGGTTGTCGGCTGCCATGGCCACGGGTTCTGCGTGGAAGTTACCACCAGAGATGACGTCGCCTTCGGCGGCGAACACCAGCGGGTTGTCCGACACCGCGTTGGCCTCGATGCCCAGCACTTCGGCGGCCTGGCGGATCTGGGTCAGGCACGCACCCATGACTTGCGGCTGGCAGCGCAGCGAGTACGGGTCCTGGACCTTGTCGCAGTTCTTGTGCGACAGCGACACTTCGCTGGAATCACCCAGCAGGTCGCGGAAGCAGGCGGCGGTGTCGATCTGGCCGCGCTGGCCACGCACGGCATGGATGCGCGCATCGAACGGCGAACGCGAGCCCAGCGCCGCCTCGACGCTCAGGCCGCCACAGGCGATGGCCGCGGCGTACAGGTCTTCGGCCTGGAACAGGCCACGCAGGGCATAGGCGGTGGAGGCCTGGGTGCCGTTGAGCAGGGCCAGGCCCTCCTTGGCGGCCAGAGTCAGCGGCTCCAGGCCAGCGACGGCCAGGGCTTCGGTGGCCGACAGCCACTGCCCCTTGTAGCGGGCCTTGCCTTCGCCCAGTAGCACCAGCGACATGTGCGCCAGCGGCGCGAGGTCGCCGGAGGCGCCGACCGAGCCCTTGAGCGGAATATGTGGATAGACTTGGGCGTTGACCAGGGCGATCAGCGCGTCGATGACCTTGCGGCGGATGCCGGAGAAACCACGGCTGAGGCTGTTGATCTTGAGCACCATGATCAGCCGCACCAGGTCGTCGTCCAGCGGCGCGCCGATACCGGCGGCGTGGGACAGCACCAGCGAACGCTGCAGGTTCTCCAGGTCATGGCTGGCGATGCGGGTCGAGGCCAGCAGGCCGAAACCGGTGTTGATGCCGTAGGCGGTACGGTCTTCGGCGATGATCTGCTCGACGCAGGCGACGCTGGCGTCGATGGCCGGCGCGGCGCTGGCGTCCAGTTGCAGGTGCACCGGGGCGGCGTGGATGGCACGCAGCTGGGCCAAGGTCAGGGTGCCGGGCTTGAGGGTCAATTCGGTCACTTCGCTACTCCAATCGCTTGGGGCCACGCGGGGCCCCTTCTTGTTGTTCAGTATCACCCTTGGCGGGTGCGATCCAAAGCGCGGCGGTCAGCCGGTGATCATCGGCAGGTCCAGGCCCTGCTCCTTGGCGCAGTCGATGGCGATCTGGTAGCCGGCGTCGGCGTGGCGCATCACGCCGGTGCCCGGGTCGTTGGTCAATACGCGGGCGATGCGCTCGGCGGCTTCATCGGTACCGTCACAGACGATGACCATGCCCGAATGCTGGGAGAAGCCCATGCCCACGCCACCGCCGTGGTGCAGCGAAACCCAGGTGGCGCCGCCTGCGGTGTTGAGCAGGGCGTTGAGCAGCGGCCAGTCGGAGACCGCGTCGGAGCCGTCGCGCATGGCTTCGGTTTCACGGTTGGGGCTGGATACCGAGCCCGAGTCCAGGTGGTCACGGCCGATGACGACCGGTGCCGACAGCTCGCCGCTGCGCACCATTTCGTTGAAGGCCAGGCCGAGCTTGGCGCGCAGGCCCAGGCCAACCCAGCAGATACGCGCCGGCAGGCCCTGGAAGCTGATGCGCTCGCGGGCCATGTCCAACCAGCGGTGCAGGTGGGCGTCGTCGGGGATCAGCTCCTTGACCTTGGCATCGGTCTTGTAGATGTCCTCGGCATCGCCGGACAGCGCGGCCCAGCGGAATGGGCCGACGCCGCGGCAGAACAGCGGGCGGATATAGGCCGGGACGAAGCCTGGGAAGTCGAACGCGTTGGCCACGCCTTCTTCCTTGGCCATCTGGCGGATGTTGTTGCCATAGTCGAAGGTCGGGATGCCCTGCTTCTGGAAGTCGAGCATGGCTTGTACATGTACGGCCATCGACTGCTTGGCGGCCTTGACCACGCCTGCCGGGTCGGTCACAGCACGGTCGCGGTACTGCTCCCAGGTCCAGCCGGCCGGCAGGTAGCCGTTGAGCGGGTCGTGGGCGCTGGTCTGGTCGGTGACCATGTCCGGGCGCACGCCACGCTTGACCAGCTCAGGCAGAATCTCGGCGGCGTTGCCGTGCAGGGCGATGGAGATGGCCTTGCCTTCGGAGGTGTATTTGGCGATGCGCGCCAGGGCGTCGTCCAGGTCAGTGGCCTGCTCGTCGACGTAGCGGGTCTCGAGGCGGAAGTCGATGCGGCTCTGCTGGCACTCGATGTTCAGCGAGCAGGCGCCGGCAAGCGTTGCCGCCAGTGGCTGGGCGCCGCCCATGCCACCGAGCCCGGCAGTCAGTACCCACTTGCCCTTGAGGCTGCCGTTGTAGTGCTGGCGGCCGGCTTCGACGAAGGTTTCGTAGGTGCCCTGGACGATGCCCTGGCTGCCGATGTAGATCCAGCTGCCGGCGGTCATCTGGCCGTACATGGCCAGGCCCTTGGCATCCAGTTCGTTGAAGTGTTCCCAGTTGGCCCAGTGCGGCACCAGGTTGGAGTTGGCGATCAGCACACGCGGGGCGTTGCTGTGGGTCTTGAACACGCCGACCGGCTTGCCCGACTGCACCAGCAGGGTTTCGTCGTCTTCCAGGCGGGTCAGGGTTTCGACGATCTTGTCGTAGCACTCCCAGTTGCGCGCGGCGCGGCCGATGCCACCGTACACCACCAGCTCTTTCGGGTTTTCGGCGACCTGTGGGTCGAGGTTGTTCATCAGCATGCGCAGCGGCGCTTCGGTCAGCCAGCTCTTGGCGGTCAGCTTGTTGCCACGCGGGGCACGGATTTCTACGTCACGGTACTTGTTGTTGTCAGTCACGGGGATGTCCTCTGCGGTCATGCGACGGCGTGTGTTTGTGTCGTGGTGCTATACAAACACATCTTTACTTGTATGTACAAGCATGGACAACCAAAATAATCAGACCGTTCCTCAGAAGATTTCAGAAAGCAGAAGGGGCCGCTGCGCGCCCCCTATTCACAGAACTCCAATTCAGCGTGGCATCAGCTCGATCAGGCAGAACCGCCCCTGCACATCCAGCTCCAACAATCCTTCGTTACCTTCCAGGCGCAAGCAGTCATACCGGCCCAGCTGCTGGGTCTCCCGCCCCACCAGCCCGACTTCTACATGGCTGCTCGCCGCAAACAACAACACCGTCGAGGCCGAGCTGAACAGCCGGCTGGTGCCATCGAACCACTGCAACCGCGCCCGATACCGCTGCGGCGCATAGATCAGGTTGAAATCGCGAATCGCCCCGCCCAACAGCTTGCAGCTCACCTGGCTTTCGCCATTGAAGGCAAAGGCGTCGAACGGCAGCAACGGCCGGCTGGCCTGGCCATCGACCAGCAGGCGCATGCCATCGCCCTGCAACACGGTGATGATCCGCTGGTACCCGGCGAAGCTGGAAAAACCACCAGACTCCTCGATATCGGCGATCGACAGGCGCCAGCCGAAACCGTCCAGGCTATCGCCTGCGTCGCGGGTGATCTCTTCGGTGAAACCGCCACCGTTTTTCCAGGGCATGCGCGGATAATCCTGGGCACGCAACAGCTGCAACTGGGTCATTTGCTGAATCGTCCTTCCAGACGGTGACGGGAACCGGGGTGGATCAGGCGCGCAGCGGTGACCGGCTGGCGCCCCGACCAGGTACGACGGCGGATCAACAGACACGGCTCGCCTCGCTCGATCTGCAGCAGCTTGCATTCCTCAGGTTCGGCAAGGATCGCCTCGACCACGTGCTCGCCTTCAGTGAGTGGCGCCACCTGCGACAGGTAGGCGTAGGGCGTCTGCCGGGTGAAATCCTGCTTGAGGTAATCCGGAGCGATGGCAGCGTTGACGTAGCGGTCCTCGATCTGTACCGGCACGCCATTTTCGTAATGCACGATCAGCGAGTGGAAAACCCGCTGGCCTTCGCGCATGTCCAGGGCCAGGGCGCGCTCGGAGCCGGCGGCTTCCTCGGCGAGTTTGATCACCTGGCAGCTATGCTGGTGGCCACGTCCGGCAATCTCGTCGGCGATGTTGTTGACCTCGAACAGCGCCGAGCGGCTCTTGGGTTCGGCGACGAAGGTGCCGACGCCCTGCATGCGCACCAGCAAGCCTTCGGCGGTGAGTTCGCGCAGGGCGCGGTTGATGGTCATGCGGCTGAAGCCCAGCTCGCTGACCAGCTCGCTTTCCGATGGCACCCGGTGATGGGGCGGCCAGCTGCCGCTCTCGATCTGCTGGATGATCATCTGTTTCACCCGGGCGTAGAGCGGCGCCGGCCCTTCGCCCATCTGGGCAACCAGCGCGGAGACAGGAAGTGTCGGCACGGCGTTTAATCCTTGTGCGGTTGGAGTGAACGGTAGCTTGCCGGAGTTTACCCGGCAGGCAAACGGCTGTATATGTATATACAAGTTAACAATAACAGGATTTCACCGATGCCCGCCTACTTCGCCGAACGCGCCCTGCTCCCTTCGGGCTGGGCCCGCAATGTCCGCCTGGAGGTCAGCGCCAATGGCCGACTGGCCGCGGTCATGGCCGATGCCGACGCCACTGGCGCCGAGCGCCTGGCCGGCCCGCTGCTGCCAGGCATGCCCAACCTGCACTCGCATGCGTTCCAGCGGGCCATGGCGGGATTGGCGGAAGTGGCCGGCAACCCCAACGACAGCTTCTGGACCTGGCGCGACCTGATGTACCGCCTGGTCGGCCGGATCACCCCCGAGCAGTTGCAGGTGATCACCCGCCAGCTGTACATCGAGATGCTCAAGGCCGGCTACACCTCGGTGGCCGAGTTCCACTATGTGCACCACGATCAGGGCGGCCAGGCCTACGCCGACCCCGCCGAGCTGTCACGGCGCATCAGCGCCGCCGCCGCCGCCAGCGGCATCGGCCTGACCCTGCTGCCGGTGCTCTACAGCCATTCGGGCTTTGGCGGCCAGGCGCCCAACGACGGGCAACGCCGCTTCATCAACAGCACCGAGCAGTACCTGCGCCTGCAGCAGCAGTTGCAACCGCTGCTGGCACACCAGCCGGCGCAACGGTTGGGCTTGTGCTTCCACTCCCTGCGCGCGGTCACCCCCGGGCAGATCGCCGACGTGCTGGGCGCCAGCGACAAGGCCTGCCCGATCCATATCCATATCGCCGAACAGCAGAAGGAAGTCGACGATTGCCTGGCCTGGAGTGGCCGCCGTCCGCTGCAGTGGCTGTACGAGCATGTCGATGTAGATCAGCGCTGGTGCCTGGTCCATGCCACCCACGCCGAAGCCGACGAGGTCAGCGCCATGGCCCGCAGTGGCGCCGTGGCCGGGCTATGCCTGACCACCGAAGCCAACCTTGGCGACGGTATCTTCCCGGCGGTGGATTACCTGGCTCAGGGCGGGCACATGGGGATTGGCTCGGACAGCCATGTGTCATTGAGCGTAGTCGAGGAACTGCGCTGGCTGGAATACGGTCAGCGCCTGCGCGACCAACGACGTAACCGGCTATATCGGACCGATCAGCCGATGGTCGGGCGAACCTTGTATGACGCGGCCCTGCGCGGCGGCGCCCAGGCCCTGGGCCAGCCGATCGGTGAACTGGCGGTCGGCCAGCGCGCGGACTGGCTGGTGCTGAACGGGCAGGATCCCTACCTGGCCGTGGCCGACGGCGATGCGATCCTGAACCGTTGGCTGTTCGCCGGTAGCGATCGCCAGGTGCGCGATGTGATGGTCAATGGGCAGTGGGTGGTGCGCCAGGGGCGGCATGGGCAGGAAGAGGAAAGCGCGGTGGCGTTTGTCGAGGTATTGCGCCAGCTCCTAGCCTGAACGCGGCCCCTGCAGGAGCGGCCTTGCGCCGCGAAAGGGCCGCATAGCGGCCCCGGCGATATGTGCAAATGCTGAAATCCTGGGGGCGCTTCGCACCCCTTTCGCGACACAAGGCCGCTCCTACAGGTATCGCGCCGGCCTGAAGCTCAATGCCGAACCACGATCTGCTTGTCGGGCGTGCGCCAGATCAGTCGATTGGTGTCATAGCCCTGCTGCCGCGCCTTGGCCAGCAGGTTCTCGCGCTCCCACGCCGGCAACGACGGCGTGCGCGAAAGAATCCACAGGTACTTGCGGTCCGGGCTGCCGACGATGGCCGTGCGATAGCGTTCGTCGACGAACAGGATCCAGTAGTCGCCCTTGGCCACTCCCGGCACCAGGCGGGTGAACCAATTGTCGAACTCCACCCACAGCTTGTCGGCATGCCCAGGTTCCTGCGCCGACGCGTGCCCTTCGGCGCGCAACCACTCGTCACCCAGGGTGCGGCAGCGGTTGAGCACGCCGACCGTGCCGTCGGGCTTGAGGTTGTAGTGGGCCTCGGACTGGGCGCAGCCGTCCTGGTACTTCATCGGCAGGCGCGCCAGCTCGAACCACTTGCCTTGGTAACGCTTGAGGTCGACCGCACCTGCGGTCTTCGGCGCCAGCGGGTCGGTGGCCGAAGTGGCGCAGCCACCGAGCAGCATCACCAGGCACACGCCCAGCAGCAGGTGCAGACGCCTCATTTGAGGCCCTGCCCGGAATACATCAGCACCTTGTCCGCGGCATATTGCACGCTGATGAAGCTCTTCTCATCACCCCAGGTGCAACTGCTCATGCCCAGGGCGCCGGAGCACTCCTTCGGCGTGCCGAGCAGTTGCTCGACTTCGGCCTTGTTCATGCCGGCCTTGAGCTTGGAATAGTTTTCCTGGTTGATCTTGCTGCAAGCGGTCAGGACGACGCACAAGGACAACAGGGCGAGAGAACGCAACGACATGAAGGGACACTCCTGGAGAGGGATACACAGGCGCGAGGACCTGCCAGGAGCTTAGAAGGAAAAAAGCCGTTTCGGTTCCCTGGCGCAGGTGCTTTCCCTGTACGCCATTGGTCGGGTGGCCCGCCAGCCAGGAACGTGCGGCGCTGGCGCGCCAGGCAGGCCGTGCAGGAGCGCATGCCCCTGCACGGCGGATCGGGCATCAGAACCGCGAACCGGGCTCCAGCAGGAAGTCCATCTCTTCACTGGTGCTCGGGCGACTCAGCACCAGGTTGCGGTGCGGGAAGCGCCCGAAGCGGGCGATCACCCGCTGGTGCTGCTCGGCATAGTCGAGGAAGCCTTCGAACAACCGACGGTTGGCCTCGGGCTGCTCGTCCAGCAAGGTCTGGTAACGCTCGACGCACAGGTTTTGCCAGTCCAGCACCTCGGCGTGCTCCAGCACCAGCAGCACGAACACCCGCTGGATCGGCAGCAGCTGGTAGTCCCAGCCCTTCTGCAGGCCCTGCATGGCCACCACCTGCGCCCGCCGATCGCCCTCGAAGGCGCGCGGCGTGTCGCGGTGGATCATGCGCGGCAGCTGGTCGAGCAGGATCAGCAGGCCAAGCCAGCCCTGCGGGCTCTGCTGCCACTCGTCGAGCCCACCCGCCAGGGCTTGCTCGACCAGATCGCCGAACAGCGCCTGGGCATCGGCGTCGTGATGCTTGCCGAACCACAGCGTGTTCTTCTCGTCAGCCACGGCCTGGGCACTTTTGCCCCAACCGAACCACCACTCCAGCAACGGCTGCCAAGGTGCGAGCATGACTTACTCCTTGTGGTAGGCGGTGACGCGCTCGACCTCTTCCTTCGAGCCGAGGATCACCGACACGCGCTGGTGCAGGCTCTCCGGCTTGATGTCGAGGATCCGCTCGTAACCGTTGGTGGAAGCGCCGCCGGCCTGCTCGATGATGAACGACATCGGGTTGGCCTCGTACATCAGGCGCAGCTTGCCCGGCTTGCTCGGCTCGCGAGCATCGCGTGGGTACATGAACAGGCCGCCACGGGTCAGGATGCGGTGCACGTCGGCCACCATAGAGGCGATCCAGCGCATGTTGTAGTTCTTCTTCAGCGGCCCGGTCTCACCGGCCAGCAGTTCGCCCACGTAGCGCTGTACCGGGGCTTCCCAGTGGCGCTGGTTGGACATGTTGATGGCGAACTCGGCGGTGCTCTCCGGCACGCGGATGTTCTCGTGGGTGAGCACGAAGCTACCCAGCTCGCGGTCCAGGGTGAAGCCCTTGACGCCGTTGCCCAGGGTCAGGATCAGCATGGTCTGCGGGCCGTAGATGGCATAGCCGGCGGCGACCTGCTCGGTGCCGGGCTGCAGGAAGGCTTTTTCGTTCAGGGTTTCGTTCTGGCTCAGGTACTCGTTAGGGCAACGCAGTACCGAGAAGATGGTGCCGACCGAGACGTTGACGTCGATGTTCGACGAACCGTCCAGCGGGTCGAAGACCAGCAGGTAGGCACCCTTGGGGTACTTGCCCGGGATCTGGTAGGCGTTGTCCATTTCCTCGGATGCCATGCCGGCCAGGTGGCCGCCCCACTCGTTGGCCTCGAGCAGGATGTCGTTGGAGATCACGTCGAGCTTCTTCTGCACTTCGCCCTGGACGTTCTCGGTGCCCATGCTGCCCAGCACGCCGCCGAGGGCGCCTTTGGACACGTGGTGGCTGATTTCCTTGCACGCGCGCGCCACCACCTCGATCAGGAAGCGCAGATCGGCAGGGGTATTGTTGCTGCGGGTCTGCTCAATCAGATAGCGACTCAGGGTAACGCGGGACATGTGTGGCTCCGAAAGGGATAGGAAAAACCCCCGCAGTTTACAGGGAGAGTTGCGGGCTAGCGAGCAAAGAGACTCGACTTCCGGGCTTGAGTTCAGCCAGCGCCCGGCCGATGGTCGGTTCTCCCATACGCTTCGCGGACTTTGTAGGAGCGGCCTTGTGTCGCGAAAGGGGTGCGAAGCGCCCCCATGATTTGCGCATCAAGCACATATTGATGGGGCCGCTCTGCGGCCCTTTCGCGACACAAGGCCGCTCCTACAACGATTGCGCAAGCATCTACATCAATCCAGCGCCTTCCAGATCTCGCCGGCATATTCACGAATGGTCCGGTCCGACGAGAACCAGCCCATCCGCGCGGTATTGAGCACCGCCATGCGCCACCAGTCCTGGGGCGCATGCCACAGCTCCTCGACCCGCCGCTGGGCGTCCCAGTAGGCGTCGAAGTCGGCGCACACCAGGAAGCGGTCATGGCCGACCAGGCCGTCCACCAGCCCGGCGTAGCGCGCCGGATCGTCCGGCGAGAACACCCCGCTGCGGATCGCTTGCAGCACATCGCCCAGGCGACTGGAAGCCGCGATCGCCGCACTGGCGCCAAAATCGCCGGCGCGCCCGCGGGCCTCCACCTGCTGAGCGGTCAGGCCGAAGATGAACATGTTCTCGGCCCCCACCTGCTCGCACATCTCGACATTGGCGCCATCCAGGGTGCCGATGGTCAGCGCGCCGTTGAGACCGAACTTCATGTTGCTGGTGCCGGAGGCTTCGTAGCCGGCGGTGGAGATCTGCTCCGAAAGATCGGCCGCCGGGATGATGCTCTCGGCCAGGCTGACGTTGTAGTTAGGCAGGAACACCACCTTGAGCAGGCCGCGCACGGTGGGGTCGTTGTTGACCACCCGGGCAATGTCGTTGGCCAGCTTGATGATCAGTTTGGCCTGGTGGTAGCTGGCCGCCGCCTTGCCGGCAAAAATCTTCACCCGCGGCACCCAGTCGGTGCTCGGGTCGTTGCGGATCGCCTGGTACAGCGCCACGGTATGCAACAGGTTGAGCAACTGGCGCTTGTACTCGTGGATGCGCTTGACCTGCACGTCGAACAGCGCCTCAGGGTTGACCGTGACGCCCAGGCGGTCCTGGATGATGCTGGCCAGGGCCCGCTTGCTGTGCAGCCGCTGGGCGGCGAACTGCTTGCGAAAGCTGGCCTTGTCGGCGAACGGCGCCAGCGCCTTGAGCCTGCCTTCGGGGTTGTCCAACACGTCGGGGCCGAGGGCTTCGACCAGCATCGCGGTAAGCGCCGGGTTGGCCTGGTACAGCCAGCGGCGGAAGGTGATGCCGTTGGTCTTGTTGTTGATCCGCTGCGGGTAGAGCTTGTGCAGATCGGCGAACACCGTGCTTTTCATCAGCTTGCTGTGCAGCGCCGACACGCCGTTGACGCTGTGCGAGCCGAGGAACGCCAGGTTGCCCATGCGTACCCGACGGCCGTTGTCTTCCTCGATCAGCGACACCGCGCGCAGCACGTCGAAGTCATGCAGGCCTTTGGCACGTAGAGCGTCGATGTGATAGGCGTTGATCAGGTAGATGATCTGCATGTGCCGCGGCAACATGCGCTCCATCAGCGCCACCGGCCAGGTTTCCAGGGCTTCGGGCAACAGTGTGTGGTTGGTGTAAGCCAAGGTGCCGACAGTCAGTTGCCAGGCGGTATCCCACGGGATCTCGTGCTGGTCGACCAGCAGGCGCATCAGCTCGGCCACGGCGATCGACGGATGGGTGTCGTTGAGCTGTATGGCCGCGGCGTCCGGCAGGTTGAGCAGGTTGTCGTGCATGTTCAGGTGACGGCGCAGCAGGTCCTGCAACGAGGCCGAGACGAAGAAGTACTCCTGGCGCAGGCGCAGCTCCTGGCCGGCCTCGGTGCTGTCGGCCGGGTACAGCACCCGCGAGATGCTCTCGGCCCGCGCCACCTCGGCCACGGCGCCCAGGTGATCGCCGGCGTTGAAGCGCTCCAGGTGCAGCTCTTCCAGGGCCCGGGCCCGCCACAGGCGCAGGGTGTTGACACTGGCACCGCGCCAGCCGACCACTGGCGTGTCATAGGCCACCGCCCGCACCGTTTCGCCCGGCCACCACACCTGGCGCTGCTGGCCGTTGCTTTCGTGCACGGTCTCGACGCTGCCGCCGAAGCTGATCGGGTAGATCACCTCGGCCCGCTCGAACTCCCAGGGGTTGCCGAAATCCAGCCAGTTCTCGGTCTGCTCCTGCTGCCAACCGTCGACCAGCGCCTGGCGGAACAGACCATGCTCGTAGCGGATGCCGTAGCCATGGGCGGCAATGCCCAGGGTAGACATGCTCTCCATGAAGCACGCGGCCAGGCGCCCGAGGCCGCCATTGCCCAACGCCGCGTCGGGCTCGAGCAGGCGAATGCGCTCCAGGTCCACGTCCAGGCCTTCGAGGGCTTCGCGGGCGATCTCCAGATAGCCGAGGTTGCTCAGGCTGTCGTACAGCAGCCGGCCGATGAGGAATTCGAGGGAGAGGTAGTAGACCCGCTTCTGGCTGCGTCGATAGGCCTGGCGGGTGTGATCCATCCAGTGATCGACCATATGGTCACGGGCCGCCAGGGCAATGGCCTCGAACCAGTCATGATCAAAGGCGTGCTCCGGGTCCTTGCCAACGGCGTAGGTCAGTTTGGCCAGCACGGCGGCGCGGAACGCGGCCACCTCGTCGGTATGAGCTTTGGCCTCACGGGCCTTGTTTTCCTGGGACATGCGGCATCCTCGGGCAAGTAGGCGAAAGCGCAGGGAGAGTGTTCAGCCTAGACGCTCTGACACACAGCGACAGCGAGCGTTCGCGCTTTTCATCAACCGCCAGGGGAATCGGGCAAAAGGTTGTTCACAAAATGAACAACTCCGGTATGATCGCGCGCCCCAAGACCGTGATTCACCCCATAACCATGAAAACGACCCTGATCGCCGCCGCCGAAGTCGACCGCCTGGAGACCTGGCAGCGCTATGCCAGCCATATGTGCGGTGGCTGCCACTCGACCTGCTGCACCCTGCCGGTGGAGGTGAAGATCAAGGATCTGATCCGCATTGGCGTGGTGGACGAGTTCGAGAAAGACGAACCGCCGAAGAACGTGGCCAAGCGCCTGCAGAAGGAAGGCATCATCGAGCGCTTCAACCAGAAGTCAGGGATCTTCACCCTGACCCGGATGAGCAACGACGACTGCATGTACCTGGATCGCAAGAGCCGGCTGTGCACCATTTACGACAAGCGTCCGGATACCTGCCGCAACCACCCCAAGGTCGGGCCGCGGCCGGGGTATTGCGCCTATAAGCCCAAGATGGTCGGGCGCTGAAGCTGTTTTTGCTTGAAATCCTGGGGCTGCTGTGCAGCCCATCGCGACGCAAGGCCGCTCCTACAGGGGGCCGCGATCTCCTGTAGGAGCGGCCTTGCGTCGCGATGGGCCGCAAAGCGGCCCCACATTCTCAAGGCAAACAAAAACGCCCCCGGCCTTGCGACCGGGGGCGTTTTCATTTCAGCCTGAACTCAATCAGTTCTTGGCTTTCTTGGCAGCGCGGGTACGCTCGCCTTCGTCGAGGATCTTCTTGCGCAGACGGATCGACTTCGGCGTCACTTCGCACAGCTCGTCGTCCTGGATGAATTCCAGGGCCTGCTCGAGGGTGTGGCGAACTGGCGGTACCAGGGCGATGACTTCGTCCTTGCCCGAAGCACGCATGTTGTCGAGCTTCTTGCCTTTGGTCGGGTTCACGCCCAGGTCGTTGTCACGGCTGTTCAGGCCGATGATCTGACCGTTGTAGATCTCCTGGCCGTGCTCGACGAACAGCTTGCCGCGAGCCTGCAGGGTTTCCAGCGAGTAGGTCAGCGCCTTGCCGGTCTCGACCGAAACCAGAACACCGTTCAGACGGCCAGACATCTGGCCCGACTTCATGGTGTCGTAGCGATCGAAGATCGAGGTCAGGATGCCTGCACCGTTGGTCAGGGTCAGGAACTGGTTACGGAAGCCGATCAGACCACGGGCTGGAATGTTGTACTCCAGGCGCACACGGCCCTTGCCATCCGGAACCATGTTGGTCAGGTCGCCCTTACGCAGACCCATCTCTTCCATGACCTTGCCCTGGGATTCTTCAGGGATATCGATGGTGACGTTCTCGAACGGTTCCTGCTTGACGCCGTCTACTTCGCGGATGATCACTTCAGGACGGCCCACGGCCATCTCGAAGCCTTCACGGCGCATGGTTTCGATCAGAACGGACAGGTGCAGCTCACCACGGCCCGAGACCTTGAACTTGTCTGGGGAGTCGGTTTCCTGGACGCGCAGGGCAACGTTGTACAGCAGCTCTTTGTCCAGGCGGTCCTTGATGTTACGGCTGGTGACGAACTTGCCTTCTTTACCGCAGAACGGCGAGTCGTTGACCTGGAAGGTCATCGAAACGGTTGGCTCGTCAACGGTCAGCGGCTTCATCGCCTCGACGGTATCCGGAGCGCACAGGGTGTCGGAGATGAACAGCTCGTCGAAACCGCTGATGCAGACGATGTCGCCAGCCTGGGCTTCTTCGACGTCGACACGGTGCAGACCGTGGTGGCCCATCAGCTTGAGGATACGACCGTTGCGCTTCTTGCCTTCGGTGTCGATGGCGACAACCGGGGTGTTCGGCTTGACGCGGCCACGGGCAATACGGCCAACGCCGATAACGCCGAGGAAGCTGTTGTAGTCCAGTGCCGAGATCTGCATCTGGAACGGGCCGTCACGGTCAACAGACGGTGCTGGTACGTTGTCGATGATCGACTGGTACAGCGCGGTCATGTCCTCACCCATTTCGGTGTGGTCCAGACCGGCGATGCCGTTCAGGGCCGAGGCGTAGACGACTTTGAAGTCCAGCTGTTCGTCGGTGGCGCCGAGGTTGTCGAACAGGTCGAAGATCTGGTCCAGAACCCAGTCAGGACGTGCGCCCGGACGGTCGACCTTGTTGATCACGACGATCGGCTTGAGGCCAGCTTCGAAAGCCTTCTTGGTCACGAAGCGGGTTTGCGGCATCGGGCCGTCCTGGGCGTCGACCAGCAGCAGCACGGAGTCGACCATCGACATTACACGCTCGACCTCGCCACCGAAGTCGGCGTGGCCGGGGGTGTCGACGATGTTGATGTGGTAGCCGTTCCAGTTGATGGCGGTGTTCTTCGCCAGAATGGTAATGCCGCGCTCTTTTTCCTGGTCGTTGGAGTCCATGACGCGCTCGTCGTTGAGCTCGTTACGCTCCAGGGTGCCGGACTGGCGCAGGAGTTTGTCGACCAGGGTGGTTTTACCATGGTCAACGTGGGCGATGATGGCGATGTTACGCAGATTTTCGATCACAACTGTATCTCGAGCAGAGGATTCGGTTGCCACCAGTGTAGGCGGCGAATATGTACGGTTTGCGGCTCAGCGGGCCCGGTGGTCGGGAGGGCGATGGCGGATGCTGCCGCCATACAGCCCTGGCGTCTTATGTCGGACGATAAACACGCACATTGGCATGTCCCTCACTGAGCAGGTGGTGTGCGTGCAGACGGCTCATCACACCCTTGTCGCAATACAGCAAGTACTGGCGCGTGGGGTCCAGGTGCTTGAACTTGCTGTTGATGGCGTAGAACGGCATGGCCTGGACTTCGATGCCTTCCAGCACCAGAGGTTCGTCTTCCTGGGCGTCGGGGTGACGAATGTCGATGACGATCTGGCCTGGCAGCGCCTCGGCCACTTCCTCGATTTCGATGTCCTTGCCCAGCTCGTCGATCACATGGTCGATGGAGATGAACTTGGCACGCTCCAGGGCGCGCTCCAGCACGGCCATGTCGAACTGCTTTTCTTCGTGCTCCATGCGGTGACGCTTGGCATGGGTAGTCGGGTTCACCGAGATCACGCCGCAATATTCGGGCATGTGCTTGGCGAAGTCGGCGGTACCGATTTCGCTGGCCTGGTCGATAATGTCCTGCTTGTGGCTAGCCAGCAGCGGGCGCAGCACCAACTTGTCGGTGGCCGAGTCGATGATCGACAGGTTCGGCAAGGTCTGGCTAGACACCTGGGAGATCGCCTCGCCGGTGACCAGCGCGTCGATCTGCAGACGCTCGGCCATGTGGGCGGCGCCGCGCAGCATCATGCGCTTGAGGGTGACGCCCATGTAGCTGTTGTCGACCTTGTTGAGAATCTCGCCGACCACTTCCTCGAACGGCACGCTGATGAACAGCACGCGCTGGCTGCTGCCGTACTTCTTCCACAGGTAGTGGGCCACTTCCATCACGCCCAGCTCGTGGGCACGGCCACCGAGGTTGAAGAAGCAGAAATGGGTCATCAGGCCGCGACGCATCATCTGGTACGCCGCCACGGTGGAGTCGAAGCCACCGGACATCAGTACCAGGGTCTGCTCCAGGGCGCCCAACGGGTAGCCGCCGATGCCGTTGTGCTGGCTGTGGATCACGTACAGGCGCTGGTCACGGATCTCCATGCGTACCACGACTTCTGGCGTCTTCAGGTCGATGCCGGCGGCGCCGCACTGCTGGCGCAGTTGGCTGCCGACGTAGCGGTCGACGTCCATCGAGGTGAAGTCGTGGTGACCGCCGCGCTTGCAGCGTACCGAGAAGCGCTTGCCGGCCAGCAGGTGGCCGAAGTGGTGCTTGCACTTGGCGACGATGTCGTCGAAGTCGCCCAGTGCATACTCCTCGACCTGCAGGAAGTGGGTGATACCCGGCGTGCAGGTGAGGCGCTCGATCATTTCGCGCTGGATCTTTTCGTCCTCGACGCGGGTGACCACCTCGAGATTATCCCAGACACCATCAACCGCGAGCTCGGGATCAAGGTCCTTGAGCACGTTGCGGATGTTCTTGGCGAGCTGGCGGATGAAGCGCTTGCGCACCGGCCGGCTCTTGATGGTGATTTCTGGGAAGACTTTGACGATAAGTTTCATTGGTTTAACAGCGCGCCCAGGGCCTACCGAAAATGAGGGGCGCGAATTATAGCGGAAATTGCTCAGCTTTTGACCAACTTTTGTACAGAGGCTGGATTTATCGCGCACGTACCCGTGGAAGCGGGTTTGCCCCTCGATGAGGCTTTCACCCAGGCAAGCACCATAATGGTGCATTAGTCCCGAAAAGCGCATCTTATGAGTGCACTCTTTATCAGCGCCACCTTGGCAAATGCCCGCCAACGTCCCCTTTTATCCCGCCCTCGCCATTTTCGGGCACTGGCATGCAATTTGCTCCCTTGTGAGGCAGGTAAGCTTGGCCGACTATCCGCGCCCAGCGACACCCTTTTTCCAGGGCCGCGGCCAAGCGCCCTAGACCATCCGGAGGACAACATGTCGAAGTCGGTTCAACTCATCAAAGATCATGACGTCAAGTGGATTGATCTGCGTTTCACGGACACCAAAGGCGTGCAGCATCACGTGACCATGCCGGCGCGCGATGGCCTGGACGAAGACTTCTTCGAAGTCGGCAAGATGTTCGACGGCTCCTCCATCGCTGGCTGGAAAGGCATCGAAGCCTCGGACATGATCCTGATGCCGGTCGACGAGACCGCCGTGCTCGACCCGTTCACCGAAGAGCCGACCCTGATCATCACCTGCGACATCGTCGACCCGTCGAGCATGCAGGGCTACGATCGCGACCCACGTGCGATCGCCAAGCGCGCCGAAGAGTACCTCAAGAGCACCGGCATCGGTGACACCGTGTTCGCCGGCCCTGAGCCTGAGTTCTTCATCTTCGACGAAGTGAAGTTCAAGTCGGACATCTCCGGCTCGATGTTCAAGATCTTCTCCGAGCAAGGCTCGTGGATGTCCGATGCCGACGTCGAAGGCGGCAACAAAGGCCACCGTCCGGGCGTGAAAGGCGGTTACTTCCCGGTTCCGCCGTTCGACCACGACCACGAAATCCGTACCGCCATGTGCAACGCACTGGAAGAGATGGGTCAGACCGTCGAAGTTCACCACCACGAAGTGGCGACCGCAGGTCAGAACGAAATCGGCGTCAAGTTCAACACCCTGGTGAAGAAGGCTGACGAAGTACAGGCCCTGAAGTACGTGGTGCACAACGTTGCCGACGCCTACGGCCGTACCGCCACCTTCATGCCCAAGCCGCTGTACGGCGACAACGGTTCGGGCATGCACGTGCACATGTCGATCTGGAAAGAAGGCAAGAACACCTTCGCCGGCGAAGGCTATGCAGGCCTGTCCGACACCGCCCTGTACTTCATCGGCGGCATCATCAAGCACGGCAAGGCCCTGAACGGCTTCACCAACCCGTCGACCAACTCGTACAAGCGCCTGGTCCCAGGCTTCGAAGCCCCGGTCATGCTGGCCTACTCGGCACGCAACCGTTCCGCCTCGATCCGTATTCCCTACGTCGGCAGCCCGAAAGCCCGCCGTATCGAAGCGCGCTTCCCAGACCCATCGGCCAACCCGTACCTGGCCTTCGCGGCCCTGCTGATGGCTGGCCTGGACGGTATCCAGAACAAGATCCACCCAGGCGACGCCGCCGACAAGAACCTGTATGACCTGCCGCCGGAAGAGGCCAAGGACATCCCGCAGGTTTGCGGCAGCCTGAAGGAAGCCCTGGAAGAGCTGGACAAGGGCCGTGCGTTCCTGACCAAGGGCGGCGTGTTCTCCGACGACTTCATCGATGCCTTCATCGAGCTGAAGAGCGAGGAAGAGATCAAGGTCCGTACCTTCGTGCACCCGCTGGAATACGAGCTGTACTACAGCTGCTGATCTGATCGGCGCTCCGCGTCGATGACAGGATGACGGCCTCCTTCGGGAGGCCGTTTCTTTTTCACGCCCTCATCATCGAACAACACCTATATAGCCGCCGTAAAGCCAAAGGCGACACTCGAGGCTTCATTCCAAAGGAGATCGCCATGCGTGCCACCACCCTCGCCCTGACCTGCTGCTTCGCCCTATCCGGTTGTGCCTCCTCACCGAGCATCACGCCTTCCCTGGACCAGTTGCTTGCCACCATCGACCGGCGCCTGGACCTGGCCGAGGCTGTCGCGCTGCACAAGTGGGATCACCAGCAACCCGTGCAAGCCAGCGACCGCGAGCACCAGGTGCTGCTCAGCGCACGCCAGGCCGCCGTCGCCCACCATCTGGACCCGGCTCGCGCCGGGGCGTTTTTTGCCGACCAGATCGAAGCCAACAAGCTCCTGCAGTACCACCTGCTCGACACCTGGCATCGCGCCCGACAAGCACCAACCCTGCCACGCCGCGACCTGGCCAACGAAGTGCGCCCTGAACTGGACCTGCTCCAGGAACAGCTGTTGAGCGACCTGGCCCGCTTTGACCAGACCCCACCAGAGCATTGCGCCAATCACTTGGCCGACGCCTTGCAACATCGCACCCAGGACTCCACGCGCCATCTCGCCCTGGTTCGCGCCAGCGCCCAGCTGTGCAAATTGCGCTGACCACCCTATGCTCCATATTGGTGCATGGATAGGCGATGCGCCCTATCATGCACCCCATTTTGGATCGAAAGAACCAATAAACCAGGGCTTTCTGGCTAGAGTTCGCGCAATTTCAGGTCTTTGTCTGGATTTCCCGCTTCTTTTCGGAGCTTTGGTTTGGTTCTTGCATTTTCACTGCATCCAGCACTCTTCCGTGCGCGCCCCAGGCCAGAGCCCTCGGGCGCCACTGTGCCAAAAGAGGTCAACGACGCCTTATGACCATCAGCGATGCACAGCACCGTCTGCTTCTGGACAACCTGACCACAGCCACGCTGCTGCTCAATGGCGAATTGCGCCTGGAATACATGAACCCGGCCGCGGAAATGCTCTTGGCCGTCAGCGGCCAGCGCAGCCATGGGCAGTTCATCAGTGAGCTATTCACCGAATCGACCGAGGCGCTCAACTCGCTGCGCCAGGCCGTGGAGCACGCGCATCCGTTCACCAAGCGCGAAGCCCAACTGACCTCGCTGACCGGGCAGACCATCACCGTCGACTACGCCGTGACCCCCATCCTGCACCAGGGCCAGACCCTGCTGTTGCTCGAGGTGCACCCGCGCGACCGGTTATTGCGCATCACCAAGGAAGAAGCCCAGTTGAGCAAGCAGGAAACCACCAAGATGCTGGTGCGCGGCCTGGCCCACGAGATCAAGAACCCCCTCGGCGGCATCCGTGGCGCAGCCCAACTGCTAGCCCGCGAACTGCCCGAGGACGGTCTGCGCGACTACACCAACGTGATCATCGAAGAAGCCGACCGCCTACGCAATTTGGTCGACCGCATGCTCGGCTCGAACAAGTTGCCGTCGCTGGCCATGACCAACATCCACGAAGTGCTCGAACGGGTATGCAGCCTGGTCGAGGCCGAGAGCCAGGGTGGCATAACCCTGGTGCGCGACTACGACCCGAGCCTGCCGGATGTGCTGGTCGACCGCGAGCAGATGATCCAGGCCGTGCTCAACATCGTGCGCAACGCCATGCAGGCCATCGGCGGCCAGAACGAGCTGCGCCTGGGCCGCATCACCCTGCGCAGCCGCGCGGTGCGCCAGTTCACCATCGGCCATGTGCGCCACCGCCTGGTGGCGCGGGTCGAGATCGTCGACAACGGCCCCGGCATCCCAGCCGAACTGCAGGACACCCTCTTCTACCCCATGGTCAGCGGCCGCCCGGACGGCACCGGGCTGGGCCTGGCCATCACCCAGAACATCATCAGCCAGCACCAGGGCCTGATCGAGTGCGAGAGCCACCCCGGCCACACCACGTTCTCCATCTACCTGCCCCTGGAACAAGGAGCCACCGCCCCATGAGCCGAAGTGAAACCGTCTGGATCGTCGATGATGATCGTTCCATCCGCTGGGTGCTGGAAAAAGCCCTGCAACAGGAAGGCATGGCCACCCAGAGCTTCGACAGCGCCGATGGCGTCATGGGTCGCCTGGCCCGCCAGCAACCGGACGTGATCATCTCCGATATCCGCATGCCGGGGGCCAGTGGCCTCGACCTGCTGGCGCAGATCCGCGAACAGCACCCAGGGCTGCCGGTGATCATCATGACCGCCCACTCCGACCTGGACAGCGCCGTGGCCTCATACCAGGGCGGCGCCTTCGAGTACCTGCCCAAGCCGTTCGACGTGGATGAAGCGGTATCGCTGGTCAAACGCGCCAACCAGCACGCCCAGGAGCAACAGGCCCTGGAAGTACCCCAGGCCCTGGCCCGCACCCCCGAGATCATCGGCGAGGCGCCGGCAATGCAGGAGGTGTTCCGCGCCATCGGCCGGCTCAGCCACTCCAACATCACCGTGCTGATCAACGGCGAGTCGGGAACCGGCAAGGAGCTGGTGGCCCACGCCTTGCACCGCCACAGCCCACGGGCGGCTGCACCGTTCATCGCGCTGAACATGGCGGCGATCCCCAAGGACCTGATGGAGTCCGAGCTGTTCGGCCATGAGAAAGGCGCGTTCACCGGTGCCGCCAACCTGCGCCGCGGCCGTTTCGAGCAGGCCGACGGCGGTACGTTGTTCCTCGACGAGATCGGCGACATGCCCGCCGACACCCAGACTCGCCTGCTACGGGTACTGGCCGATGGCGAGTTCTACCGGGTCGGCGGGCATGTACCGGTGAAGGTGGACGTGCGCATCATCGCCGCCACCCACCAGAACCTCGAATCCCTGGTCCAGGCCGGCAAGTTCCGTGAGGACCTGTTTCACCGCCTGAATGTGATTCGCATCCATATCCCGCGCCTGGCCGACCGTCGCGAGGACATCCCGGCGCTGGCCCGTCACTTTCTCGGCCGCGCTGCCCAGGAGCTGGCCGTGGAGCCCAAGCTGCTCAAGCCGGAAACCGAGGCGTTCATTCGCAACCTGCCCTGGCCGGGCAACGTGCGCCAACTGGAGAACACCTGCCGCTGGATCACCGTGATGGCCTCCAGCCGCGAAGTGCTGATCGGCGACCTGCCACCCGAGCTGCTCAACCTGCCACAAGACGCCGCGCCGGTCACCAACTGGGAGCAGGCCCTGCGCCAGTGGGCCGACCAGGCCCTGGCCCGCGGTCAGAGCGACCTGCTGGACAGCGCGGTGCCGAGCTTCGAGCGGATCATGATCGAGACCGCGCTCAAGCACACCGCCGGGCGCCGTCGCGATGCGGCGCTGTTGCTGGGCTGGGGACGCAATACCCTGACGCGCAAGATCAAGGAGCTGGGGATGAATGTTGACGGCGGGGATGACGACGAAGCGCAAGAGCACTGAGCCCAAACGTTGCAACGAATTGCAGGGCAAGCCCGCTCCCACGCTATGGATGTCGTGGGAGCGGTTCATGCACCGATTACGTGCCCCTTGCACCGTGGCGAGGCAAATAATCCGCCAAGACCGCTGTAGATATGGGCAAACCCTTGCTTTTCCATACCCATAAAACTGGCACGACACCTGCAATAACCCAGACATCTCCAGTTTCGGGGACCCTGGTACAGGCAGGCCGGGCAATCCCCTCTTTTATTCGTGCAGGCGCACCTGCACCCGCCAACGCCCCGCCTCCTGCGCGCCAGACCATTCCCCGCGCAGGGGGCGTGCGGCGACCAGCGTCAGCAGCAAGCCTTCCTCGCTTTTCTGCAAACGCCAACCCACCGGCTTGCCCTGCAACAGCAACTGACCGCGGGCGGCCTTGCCCTCGGCCTGGAACACCAGCGCCACGGTGCCCTCGACATTCTCGCCATGCAACTGCGGTTGTTCGTTGAACCACAGGTCGAGACCACCCTGTACCACTTCCACCTGCTCCAGCACCCGCTCCTCGGGTGCCGTCAAGCGGCCGATCATCAGGCCCACGAGCATGCCGAAGATCGCCAGCGACAACAGCACTCGCGGCCAGGCCTTCGAACGCGGGTCCGCTTCGGGGGTAGAATGCTCGTCATCTTCATGCTTGGAGCCGTGCATGTTTCACGTCATCCTTTTTCAACCAGAAATTCCGCCGAATACCGGCAACATCATCCGCCTGTGCGCCAACAGCGGCTGCGCCTTGCACCTGATCGAGCCGATCAGCTTCGAACTGGACGACAAACGCCTGCGCCGCGCGGGGCTGGACTACCACGAGTATGCCACGCTACAGCGCCACCAAAGCCTGGCCGAATGCCTGGAAAGCCTGAATCAGCCTCGACTGTTCGCGTTCACCACCAAAGGCTCGCACCCGTTCAATGAGGTCGAGTACCAGCCCGGTGACGCCTTCCTGTTCGGGCCCGAAAGCCGTGGCCTGCCGGCCGAGGTGCTGGACAGCCTGCCTGCCGAACAACGCCTGCGCCTGCCGATGCGGCCGGGGTGCCGGAGCTTGAACCTGTCCAACACCGTGGCCGTGACGGTGTACGAGGCGTGGCGCCAGCAGGGGTTTGCCGGAAGCTGATGTGCTCGCCTCTCAGGCCCTATACCAGCACGAGACATGAAAAAGGCGACCACGAAGGTCGCCTTTTTCTTTACCGGCAGAAATTACTGCACGGTCGGCACTTCACCGGCTTCCTGCATGCGCTGCATCTCTTGCGCGTACAGGGCGTCGAAGTTGACCGGCGACAGCATCAGCGCCGGGAACGAGCCGCGGGTCACCAGGCTATCCAGGGTCTCGCGGGCGTACGGGAACAGAATGTTCGGGCAGAACGCGCCGAGGGTGTGGCTCATCGAAGCGGCATCCAGGTTGGCGATCAGGAAGATACCAGCCTGCTGCACTTCGGCGATGAACGCCACTTCGTCACCGTTCTTGACGGTAACCGACAGGGTCAGCACTACTTCGTGGAAGTCGCCTTCCAGGGCTTTCTGACGGGTGTTCAGGTCCAGCGAGACGCTCGGCTCCCACTGCTGGCGGAAGATCTGCGGGCTTTTCGGCGCCTCGAACGACAGGTCGCGCACATAGATGCGCTGCAGGGAGAATTGTGGTGCGGTTTCTTCAGCGGCAGCGCCGTTGGTCTGTTGCTCGGTCATGGCAGATCCTTTTCCTAATGTTCTTGAATGCAGTGCGAATCAGGCCGCCAGCAGCGCGTCGAGCTTGCCGGCGCGCTCCAGGGCATAGAGGTCATCGCAACCCCCGACATGCATACTGCCGATCCAGATCTGCGGCACCGAGGTGCGGCCCGCCTTCTGGCTCATCTCGGCGCGCAGTTGGGGCTTGCCGTCGACCTTGATCTCTTCGAACGCCACGCCCTTGCTCTGGAGCAGGGACTTGGCGCGCATGCAGTAGGGGCAGTAGTCGCTGGAGTAAACGATGACGGGCTTCATGTCACTTCACCAGGGGCAGGTTATCGGCTTTCCAGCTGGATACGCCACCGCTGAGCTTGGCCGCGGTGTAACCAGCCTTGAGCAGCTCGCGGCAAATGCTGCCGGACTGCTGGCCCATCGCGTCGACGACGATCAGGGTCTTCTCTTTGTGCTTTTCCAGCTCGGTCATGCGGCTGACCAGCTTGTCCTGCGGGATGTTCACTGCCCCGACGATGTGCCCGGCCGAGTAGTCCTTGGCGGGGCGGATATCGATCACCAGCGCCTTGTCGGCGTTGACCAGCGCGGTCAGCTGGCCGTTGCTCAGGCTCTGGCCGCCGCGGCGGACTTCGTTGATCAGCAGCAAAACCAGCAGAACGACGAAGATCGCCACCAGGATGAAGTGATCTGTCGCGAATTGAATCAGGTGAGCAACCATCGGGGGTGTTCCAGGCGATTGAAAATGGCGGCCAGTATACACAGCCCCCCATGACCGCCAAAGCCCACCGGGCCACCGGCAAACCGGGCTGGATGGCACATAGCCGAGTGCGCCGGTCAGGCAAAGGGAGGAATATTCGCCGCCGCTGGCGTATTTGCCCTAAAATGCGTGTCTTTATCATCTTTGAACAACCGTGAGTTTGATTGATGACGAGCACGCCTAAACCCCTGGTCCTGATCATCCTGGATGGCTTCGGTCACAGCGAAAGCCCCGAATACAACGCCATCTACTCCGCCAACACACCGGTCTACGACCGCCTGCGCGCCACCCAGCCGCATGGCCTGATCTCCGGTTCCGGCATGGACGTGGGGCTGCCCGACGGGCAGATGGGCAACTCGGAAGTCGGTCACATGAACCTCGGCGCCGGCCGCGTGGTGTACCAGGACTTCACCCGGGTGACCAAGGCCATCCGTGACGGCGAGTTCTTCGAAAACCCGGTGCTCACCAGTGCAGTGGACAAGGCTGCCGCCGCCGGCAAGGCCGTGCACATCCTCGGCCTGCTCTCCGACGGCGGCGTGCACAGCCACCAGGACCACCTGATCGCCATGGCCGAACTGGCCGCCCAGCGTGGCGCCGAGAAGATCTACCTGCACGCCTTCCTCGATGGCCGCGACACTCCGCCACGCAGCGCCCAGTCGTCCATCGAACTGCTCGACGCCACCTTCGCCAAGCTGGGCAAAGGCCGCATCGCCAGCCTGATCGGCCGCTATTACGCGATGGACCGCGACAACCGCTGGGACCGCGTGCAAGCCGCCTACGACCTGATCGTCGACAGCGCCGCCGAATACACCGCGCCGAACGCCGTGGCCGGCCTTGAGGCCGCCTACGCCCGCGATGAGAGCGACGAGTTCGTCAAAGCCACGCGCATCGGCGAGGCGGTGAAGGTCGAAGACGGCGATGCGGTGATCTTCATGAACTTCCGCGCCGACCGCGCCCGCGAACTGTCGCGCGTGTTCGTCGAGCCCGAGTTCAACGAGTTCCCGCGCGCGCGCCTGCCCAAGCTGGCGGCCTACATCGGCCTGACCCAGTACTCGGCGAAGATCCCCGCCCCCGCTGCCTTCGCCCCGGCCAGCCTGCACAACGTACTCGGCGAATACCTGGCGAAAAACGGCAAGACCCAGCTGCGCATCGCCGAAACCGAGAAATACGCCCACGTCACCTTCTTCTTCTCGGGCGGGCGCGAAGAGCCGTTCGAAGGCGAAGAACGCATCCTGATCCCGTCGCCGAAAGTCGCCACCTACGACCTGCAGCCGGAAATGAGCGCGCCGGAAGTTACCGACCGTATCGTCGAGGCCATCGAGCAGCAGCGTTATGACGTGATCGTGGTCAACTACGCCAACGGTGACATGGTCGGCCACACCGGCGTGTTCGACGCCGCGGTCAAGGCCGTGGAAGCCCTGGATGGCTGCGTCGGCCGCATCGTCGAGGCGCTGGACAAGGTCGGCGGCGAAGCACTGATCACCGCCGACCATGGCAACGTCGAACAGATGGAGGACGAATGCACCGGCCAGGCGCATACCGCCCACACCACCGAGCCGGTACCGTTCATCTATGTCGGCAAGCGCAAGGTCAAGGTGCGTGACGGCGGCGTGCTGGCCGACGTGGCGCCGACCATGCTCAAGCTGATGGGGCTGGAAAAACCGGCAGAGATGACCGGGACCTCGATCCTGGTTGATGCCTGATCGAGACCTGTTCGCCGGCAAGCCGGCTCCTACAGAAGCCTCGTAGGAGCCGGCTTGCCGGCGAACGGTACCGCTAAAACACCCGGATTCCAGACAAACGCCTCGCCGCACACGCCGCGAGGCGTTTTTTTTGCACGCCTGCGCGGGCATACTAGGCCAGTCTCCATCCCTGGTACGCCCAACCCCATGCTCCGCGCCCTCATCCTACTCGCCCTGTCATGCCTGCTCACCCCGGCCTTCGCCGCCGATGAGCGCGCACAGACCCAGCAACAGCTGGACGCCACCCGCCAGGACATCGCCGAGCTGAAAAAAATGCTGGGCAAGCTCCAGGAGGAAAAAGCCGGCGTGCAGAAAGACCTCAAGTCCACCGAGACCGATATCGGCAACCTCGAAAAACAGGTGGAGGCACTGCAAAAAGAATTAAAAAAGACCGAGGGCGAGCTGGAGCGCCTTGACCACGAGAAAAAAAAACTCCAGAGCGCCCGCGTTGAACAGCAACGCCTGATCGCCATCCAGGCCCGTTCGGCCTACCAGAACAACGGTCGCGAGGAATACCTCAAGCTGCTGCTCAACCAGCAGAACCCCGAGAAATTCGCCCGCACCCTGACCTACTACGACTACCTGAGCCAGGCGCGCCTGGCGCAGTTGCGCGCCTTCAACGAAACGCTGCGCCAGCTGGCCAACGTCGAGCAGGACATCGGCCGCCAGCAGGAACAACTGCTGACCCAGCGCGCCGATCTCGACAATCGCCGTCAGGCCCTGGTCGCCGAGCGCGACAAGCGCCAACAAGTGCTGGCCAAGCTCAACAACGACATGAAAGCACGCGACCAGAGGCTGCAAAGCCGCGAGCAGGACCAGGCCGACCTGAGCAAGGTGCTCAAGACCATCGAGGAAACCCTAGCCCGCCAGGCCCGCGAAGCCGAGGAAGCCCGCCAGCGCGCCCTGCTGGCCAAGCAGGAAGAAGAACAGCGACGCAAGGCCCAGGCCCTGGCCGCCGCCCGTGACAATGCCCCCGAAGAAGCCCCGAAAAAAGCCCGCACCACCCTGGGCCCGGTGGTTTCCAGCGACGGCGCCAGCTATGGCGGCGCTTTTTCTGCAGCCCGGGGCAAACTTCCATGGCCGGTCAATGGTCGATTGCTGGCACGCTTCGGTGACGCCCGCGGCAGCGATGCCCGAGCCAAGTGGGACGGGGTGATGATCGGCGCCAGCGCCGGCACCCAGGTGCGCGCGGTGCATGGCGGGCGCGTGGTGTTCGCCGACTGGTTGCGCGGCGCCGGACTTCTGGTCATCCTCGACCATGGCAACGGTTACCTGAGCCTGTACGGCCACAACCAGAGCTTGCTCAAGAGCGCCGGCGACATCGTCAAGGCCGGCGAGGCGATCTCCACTGTCGGCGACAGCGGCGGCCAGGACAGCGCCGGGCTGTACTTCGCGATTCGCCAGCAAGGCCGGCCCAGCGACCCCGCGCAATGGTGCCGAGGCTAGTTAATGCTACTTTTACGGCGCCACCCGCGAAACGGCGGCGCCGATGCTCCCAACAGGAGCACCAACAGGATCAGGAGTTCGTTCGACATGCTGCACTCGCCCCGCCTCACCCAGCTGGCCCTGACCATCGCCCTGGTCGTCGGCGCGCCCCTGGCCGTTGCCGCCGAGCCGGCCAAGCCGATGGCGGCCAAGCCCGCCGCGGTGCCGGCCACCGAGGTGACCGCCAAGGCGCCGCTGCCGCTGGACGAGCTGCGCACCTTCGCCGAGGTCATGGACCGCATCAAGGCCGCCTATGTCGAGCCGGTGGATGACAAGACCCTGCTGGAAAACGCCATCAAGGGCATGCTCAGCAACCTCGATCCGCACTCGGCCTACCTCGGCCCCGAGGACTTCCAGGAGCTGCAGGAAAGCACCAGCGGTGAGTTCGGTGGCCTGGGCATAGAGGTCGGGATGGAAGACGGCTTCGTCAAAGTGGTCTCGCCCATCGACGACACGCCGGCCTCGCGCGCCGGCATCGAGGCCGGCGACCTGATCGTCAAGATCAACGGCGCGCCGACTCGCGGCCAGAGCATGACCGAAGCCGTGGACAAGATGCGCGGCAAGATCGGCGAGAAGATCACCCTGACCTTGGTCCGCGATGGCGGCACGCCGTTCGACGTCACGCTGGCCCGCGCAGTGATCCAGGTCAAGAGCGTCAAGAGCCAACTGCTGGAAAACGACTACGGCTACATCCGCATCACCCAGTTCCAGGTCAAGACTGGCGACGAGGTGGGCAAGGCCCTGGCCAAGCTGCGCAAGGACAACGGCAAGAAGCTGCGCGGCGTGGTCCTCGACCTGCGCAACAACCCCGGCGGCGTGCTGCAATCGGCGGTGGAAGTGGCCGACCACTTCCTGACCAAGGGCCTGATCGTCTACACCAAGGGCCGTATCGCCAACTCCGAACTGCGCTACTCCGCCGACCCGGCCGACGCCAGCGCGGGCGTGCCATTGGTGGTGCTGATCAACGGCGGCAGCGCCTCGGCCTCGGAAATCGTCGCCGGCGCCCTGCAAGACCAGAAACGCGCCGTGCTGATGGGCACCGACAGCTTCGGCAAGGGCTCGGTGCAGACCGTGCTGCCACTGGCCAACGACCGCGCGCTCAAGCTCACCACCGCGCTGTACTTCACCCCCAACGGCCGCTCGATCCAGGCCCAGGGCATCGTTCCGGACATCGAGGTGCGCCCGGCCAAGCTCACCGCCGAGGCCGACACCGACAACTTCAAGGAAGCCGACCTGCAGGGTCACCTGGGCAACGGCAACGGTGGCGCCGACCGCCCCAGCGGCAGCGCCAAGCGCAAGGATCGCCCGCAGGACAACGACTTCCAGCTCAGCCAGGCCCTCAGCCTGCTCAAGGGCCTGAACATCACCAAGGGTGACTGAAGCCTCCCATGCGTTATCTGCTGTCCCTGCTGTTCTGCCTGTTGGCCGGTGTCGCGCACGCGGCACCTGCCGGCAAGGCCTACATGAGCATCATCATCGACGACCTCGGCCAGAGCAGCGCACGCGACAGCCGCACCCTCGCCCTGCCCGGGCCAGTGACGATGGCGATCATGCCCGACACCCCGCACGCCACCGACTTCGCCCGCCAGGCCCACAAGGCCGGGCGCACGGTGATCCTGCACATGCCCATGGACCCGGCCACCGGGCCCTATGCCTGGCATCCAGGCATCGCCATCGAGGAACTGGCCCAACGCCTGGACCATGCCCTGGCCAAGGTGCCCTATGCCGCGGGCATCAACAACCACATGGGCAGCCGCATGACAGCGCAGCGCGAACCCATGACCTGGTTGATGGGGGAGCTGCAACGGCGTCATCTGTTCTTCGTCGACAGCCGTACCAGCGCGGCCACCGTGGCAGCAGCCGAGGCCCAGGCACGGGGATTGGCGCATGTTTCGCGGGACGTGTTCCTCGATGACGAGCGCACCACCGAAGCCATTGCCGGGCAGTTGCGCAAAGGCATCGAGCTGGCGCGCAAGCAAGGCTCGGCGGTACTGATCGGACACCCCTACCCGCAGACGCTGGAAGTACTGGAACGCGAGATCCCCCGGCTCAAGGACCAGGGGGTCGAACTGATCAGCCTGCGCCAGATGATCGCCGAACGTGGCAACCAGGCCATGCCCGCTCATGGCAGGCATGGGGTCTACAGCAACCGCTGAGGCATCAATCGAACGGGATCAGGCCGTCCACCTGGGCAAGTTGTACATTGCCGCGATAGATCGGCAGCAACTCATTGCGCTCGAGCGCCGCGCGCAACTGGGCTTCCCGACCCAGCTTGCGTTCGGACCAGAGCTTGATATGCCCCTTGCTGAACTGCCGCCCAGGGGTATCCGCCGCCGGGTAGTGAAAGTGCGCTTCCCATAAGCCGCTCCCAGGATGCCCCTCTTTTCTGGGCTTGCGCCGGATCTCGTAGACATCCAGGTAATCATCCACTTTGAGCGGCGTGCGCCCAGGCACCCGGGTAACCGTCACCTGATCACGCGACAGCAGGTAACGCAGGCTCTCGGCATTGGGATGGCTTGTGGTGAGGTACAAGGCCTCGAGCAGGTCTTGACGGGTCGAGTCCAAGCGGTTGATCCCAGAATCCAATTGTTCGCGCAGCTCAGTGTTCCCGTCATCATCAGGCAGGCTCTCCAGCACGTCCTGAAGCTTCTCGATATGCTGATCGAGAACAGTGGACAACCCGCTGGGCTCGTCGGTCTTGACGTACTGCTTGGCCAACTTGACCACCGACTCGATCTGCTCGACCAGCGTTACCCCTTGCCTCCTCAACCTGCCAGTGTCGACGACCGGCGCAGGTTGCGGTTCGCGCAGGGCAACCTCCTCGACCCAATCCTCCCCTTGTCGACGGAATGTTTTGAGCACCGCTTCACGCGAGTCCACCTGCTGCACGACCTCCTCGCCGTCCAATTGTCGACGCTCACCCACAACACTTCTGCCACGCAGAGTCCTGACTACCTGTCGCCTGCCACCACGCATCGCGTAAACCGCCGGACGAGGTGGGACTCTTTCAGCCAGTTGTTGCTCGCGCACAGCCTGCTCCAACGTGTCCTGCGCGCTCTCTATCAACACCCGAAGCGCCTGGCGGTATTCCTGCAAACGAAGCCGGCGCACGGCATCCCCCCCCAGACTGGACAAGTACTGGCTCATGACCTCAGCCTCAGCGTAGGACTCCAACACGCCAGTGAGAATGTCGATACGCTCGTTGAGCGTCAGCACGCTCCCAGCCAGATCGCCATGGGCGGTTCCCGCACTGACGAGTTCAGGCCCGGACAAGTACTGCTCATACTCCTCCAGGGTGCTCTCATCAACGTTCGCCAGGCGATTCAGGCTGGCCTCGGCGAGATCCATCAACCGTCTGAAGACCAGATCGGTGGCAGTCAAGCGACGCTGCTCGATGCTCGCCCTCAATTGCGCTTGCTTACTGGCCGGCCTGCCATCGGCGCCTGGCTCGAAGTGGATCGAGTCATCCCGAAGGGTCTCCTCCAACAACCGGTCGTATTCAACCGACAGGTTGATCAACTCGCCCTCCCAGCCAATGACTTGCTCCAGCTGCGTATAAAAATCCTGGTAATACTGGATCTCTTGCGGCGACTCAGGAAGGATCGCCAAGTCATGGAGCAAGGCTTGCACGTTCACATCGTTGATCAGGGAGGTCAGCTCGTTGTAGTAGATATCACAACGCGAAAGCAGCTCCTCACGCGTGGCATTACGCTGCAACCTGATCGCCTCCGGCAGCGTGGGGTCAGTCAGCCGCATGGACTCAAGGCGCGAAATCACGCTGTCCTGGGCGAGGCCCTTCTCGACCAGCCCCCTCAAGTCCTCGACAACTCGCAACTTGGCCTGATGCTGTATTCTCTTCTGGAGCTGTAAGCGTTGTTCGACGTGCGCCTCCCTGGGCTCGATAGCTTGCAGCGCTCTCAAGTCCGCAGTCGCCCGGGTGTAGAAATCGCGATGCCTGGCGAACTCCCGATCCAGTCCGAGCAATTCGGTAATGAGTCTTTTCTCTTCGTCCTTCAGTGCCACGATCAGGCGCTGGTTCTCCTGCTGCTTGAGCGCGAGACGGGTTTTGGGCCCTCCTCCTGCCAGCCTCATCGAGGCGTCGATACGCCAAGCACCATCCTGCTGGGTGATCCATGCCTGCGGCGCACCCTGCGCATCGAGGAGGCGTACTTCGCCGTCGAGTACCGTCACCGGATAGACATCATTGGCCATTACCGCATACAGCCGCCCATCAACTGGATAGAGCCCGCTCGCCTCCCCCGCGCCCAACGGCGCGATACCTTCGAGGTTCACGCTCACACGCAACTGGCGAACAGCCTGGCGCCGCTGCGGATCGAGCCAGTTGAAGCCGGCGTTACCACGCCAGGAAAAATCCAATTGCGTATCCACTACCGCGCCCGGCAAACCGACTTTGCCTTGGGTCGGCTCCACGCTTGCTTCGCGGCCCTGCGAGTAGCCGTGCAAGGCGTAGTCAAACCCAGCCACAGGCTCAGGCAGCGTGGACGTCACCCCAGGTAGTTGCTTATGCAGCAAGACCATGCCGACATTGAGTACCAGATCCACCACCGCTTGCGATGCATCAAACGCAGTACCTTCGAGCAATGCCGACACATCGCTCGAAAACGCCATGACCGATTGTGTCAACCATGCCACCACCGCGACCGGCCCCCGCAACAGCGGCGCGGCAGTCTGGAACAACAGCCAGGCTACCTGTTCGAACATCCGCCAACGGCTTTGCGCCGTGGAGGTCGTCGCTTGTTCGGCGATGGCTACCAACCAGTCACGATTGGCGTTGTACAGCTTGGTGTCGACATCGATGAGCCAGAAGCGCTGAGCCAACTGTGCCGGCTCGGGCAGCAGGCCAGGGTCGATGCCAGCGTGCACCAGGAGGGTATCGGCGCTGAGGTCGCCGTGGTAATGCGTGCGCGCATCCTCGTCCAGCCATTGCAAAACGCTGGCGCGCAAGGTGGACGACTGCCGAATCGCGCTACCGAGCGCCTCCAGGTCGCTGAACTCCCGCACAGCCTCGTGGCCGTATAGTGGCCGATAAAGGATCACCCGCGCAGGTGCGATGCAGCTCAGCACATACATGCCATGCACGGTGTCATAGCGCGATGATGGCCCCGCCTCGGTGTAAGCCAGCGGCATAAGCGAGGTAGTCGTATCGGCCAAGCCGCGCACATAGTCGGTGACAATCTGCAGCCCAGCCTCGCTGAGCTTGCCGTCGAGCCTTGCCGCCAGCGCGCTGAATAGCAGCGCCTGGCGCCACTCCCTGGCGAAGTGCTCGACACGCTGTGCGCGCCCTTGCTGCGCGTCCATTGACCGCGCCACGTAAGCGGGATATCGGCCACCGATATCGACGCGCTGGACCAGCGCCCGCAAGTAATCGGCGGTCAACCACGGCATGATCAGCTGGCCATCGCGATGCTTGACCGCCGTGATGAGCGCGCCCTGCAACGACCCCAGGTTGCCGATGGCGAAGTCCGTCAGCGACTTGCCGGCAAGCGGCACCAGCGGCTCGCCACCGCCCGCCCCCGTGGCGGCGCCTCCGGGCACGCCCTCGGCGCTTTTGAGCTCGAGGATCAGGTCATCCGACTGGTAGTTGGCATCGAGCGGATGGTCCTCCAGCAAGGCCTGACGCAACTGCTTACGGGTATAGCTGCGCAAATCCTCAATGCCATCCAACGCCCGTGCCCCCTGCGAGACGGCCTGGTCCAGCGCCAGCGCGAACAGCGCATCCTGGTAGGCAAAACTGCTGGCCACGCCAGCCCTGGCCACACCCGGCGGCGGCACGGCCTGGCGGGGCGGGGCGAGGTAATAACCGTCGATGAACCATTGCGCGGGATCGCTCAAGGCATCGATCACGCGGTTTTTCTCAGACGCCCCTTCCAGCACCCGGCCAGCAACTTGCTGCGACCGCGCAAACATGGCCTCCAGCATCAGTGCCGCCTGCTGGGCGAACACATCGCCCTCCAGCTCCTGGCGGTGCCAGGTCATCTCATCGAAGCGATGGCGACCGGCCAACTCGTCACGCAGCGCCGTGGCAAAGTCGCCGAGCGAGTCGAAGGCCCTGACCACGCTCGATGGCGAACACCACAGGATCACCTGCTGCTCATCCCATTCCCCGGTCACCAGCAGGCACGCCTGCTGTTCGTTGAAGTGCTGGCCCTTGGACGTCATCTGCACGCTCACCGCGAAGACCGACGGACGCTTGGCGATCGGGCCAAGCAACCCATGCACGCAGGCTTGCTGATAAGTATCCAGCCCCTGCAGCGGCAAGTTGCGCAACAGGGCCATCTTCAGCACCAATTGCAACCAGCGGTCGCGACTGACACCGGACGGGCCAGCGGCGCGCCAATAATCCACCTGCGCCTGACGCCAATAGTCGGGGAGCGCCAGGAGCAGCTCGTCTAGTTCGGCATCGGACGCGTCGATCTGGTGGTACTCGAAACGATCCGAAGCCCCCGGGAATCGGTACGGCTCTGCTAGCGCCAAGCCGAAGTGGCGCCCGCCGACCGGATCGAGGCTCAGCGCGGCGCCGTCCAGCGCGGCCTGCACGGCCACATCGAGCAGCGGTTTTCTTTGCCAGGACTGCCTGTGCGGGTCAGGGATCAACAACTCCAAGGCATCCGCCGAAGCGAGCGTCGGCGTCACTCGCGCCAGAATGGGGTGTTTTCTGACCAGCAGCGCCAGCAGTTGCTCGCCCAGCACCTGCCGCAGCCTGGGTCGGTCGGCGAACTGCCGGGCAACCACCGCCTTGAAGTCGAAGAGAGGAAGTGTCGCGATTGACATGAGGGTGCACTCCATTGAACAGAGGCACCAGGGTGGCCATTTCGCCGTATCACCAGGCACTACATGTTGATAGTGCAAAGGCCGCAGGCGAAACGAAAAGGGCCCGGTTCTCACGAACCGGGCCCTTGCCTGAGATCAGCCGTTATCAGCTGTACACACGCCCCAGCAACTGGCGGTGGCTTTCGAACTGATCAAGCACATCACGCACGATCTGCTCGCGGGTGAAGCCCATCAGGTCGTACTCCTGGCTGCCGTCGTGCAGGTACACCTCGGCGCGATAGAAGCGCTGCTGTACTTCCGGCTCGCCCTCGACCGGCGCCTCGCTCGGCGCGGCCAGGTAGCCATCCAGGCTGGCTTCGTAGACGAAGGGGTTGCCCTCTTCCATCATCACCCGCAGGCCCATCATGTTGCGCGATTGACCTACCCGGGTCTCGACCTCGAAGCCCAGGGTACGCAGCTGCTCGGCGGCTTCTTTCAGCGCCGGGCTGACCTGTTTGTCCATGAACCGCTGCACCACGGCCTGGGTCGGCTGCAGGTCCAGCTGGCTGAGACGCTCACTGAAACCGCGACGGCCACGGGCGGCCAGTTCGGCGCGCTCGCTTTCGACCGCGACGTCCTGCTTCATGGCCTTCATCAGGCCGAACATGAACAGCACCAGGACTACCGAGAACGGCAGGCCGGCCAGTACCACCATGGTCTGCATGGCTTCGAAGTTACCGGCGAACAGCAGGCCGATAGTGACCAGGGTGATGACCACCGACCAGAACACCACCATCCAGTGCGGGGCGTCTTCGTCGACCTTGCCGCCTTTGCACGACAGGTTGGCCATCATCACCGCGCCGGAGTCGGCCGGGGTGAGGAACAGCACGAAGCCGACGAACACTGCCAGGCCGATGACGATCTTGGCGGCCGGGAAGAATTCCAGCAGTTGGTAGATAGACATCGACGGCTGTTCGAGCGCGGTCTTGCCCAGCTCCACCGCGCCCTGGTTGATCACCAGGTCCAATGCGGTGTTACCGAAGATCGACAGCCAGGCCAGGGTGAAGCCCAGCGGGATCAGCAGCACGCCGCTGACCAGCTGGCGCACGGTACGGCCCTTGGAGATACGGGCGATGAACATGCCGACGAACGGGCCCCAGGAGATCCACCAAGCCCAGTAGAACACGGTCCACAGGCCCAGCCAGCGCTCGGACTTGTCGTTGTCGCCTTCATAGACATACAGGTCGAAGGTCTTCAGCACGACGCCGTTGAGGTAGTCACCGATGTTCTGCACGAAGCCGTTGAGCAGGTGCAGGGTATTGCCGGCCAGCAGCACGAAGATCAGCAGGCCGCTGAACAGCAGGATGTTCAGGTTGGACAGACGGCGGATGCCGTTCTCCACGCCCGACACCGCGGCCACGGTGGCCACGCCGGCCATGACCAGGATCACCACCAGCAGGTTGGTCTTGCTGTGGTCCATGCCGAACAGGTATTCCAGGCCCGAGGCCACCTGCATCGAGCCGATACCCAGGTTGGTCACCAGGCCCAGCAGGGTGACGAACATGCCGAAGATGTCCACGGCGTGGCCGGCACCGCCCTTGACCCAACGCTCGCCGACCAGCGGGTACAGCGCCGAGCGCAGTGCCAGCGGCTGGTTGTGGCGGTAGGCGAAGTAACCCACGGCCAGGCCGACCAGGGCGTAGATCGCCCAGCCGTGCAGGCCCCAGTGCAGGAAGGTCAGCTGCAGGCCCTGGCGCGCGGCCTCGAGGCTGGCGGGCGTGCCTTCTGGCGGGTTGAAGTAGTGATCCAGCGGCTCGGAGGCGCCAAAGTACAGCAGCGAGATACCGATACCGGAGGAGAACAGCATGCCGGCCCAGGCGCCGTAGCTGAAGTCGGGGGTGTCGTCCTTGCCGCCAAGCTTGAGCTTGCCGTAGTCGGAGAAGGCCAGGTAGACGACGAACAGCAGGTAACCGCAGATCACCAGCATGTAGTACCAGCCAAAGGTACGGGTCAGCCATTTCTGGGCGACACCCAGCACCTGGCCGGCGATATCGGGTACAGCGATCAGCAGGGCAGTCAGAACGAGGATCATCATCGCCGAGGTGAAGAACACCACGCGATTGACCCGTACCCGCTCGGCGGGAGGCTTTGTCAGGGAGGCAGAACTCATTGCACGAATGCTCCGGGCAGTGCGGCAGTGGAGGCTAAACAGTTATTTCCCACGCAATTGGTGCAATAGCCCTACTGCGACAGGTGTTATAAAAGCACCCTGGAAACCGTGATCCCGAATAGAAACGTTGCAAAAAAACCAGACCGGTCGCCTGTGAAAAACCACGCTCTCCGAGTGGAGGTGCGCGCATTCGCCACAGACACCTGGCCCGCTCCAAGGGCCGACCGCGCAGCCTGTGACCGCTCGGCAGAATCTGTATTTTGCATCGCCCATGCCCGTCAACGCCTTGTATTCCGGGGGTTACGCGATTTCCTGGGGTGTCGATTCGTGCTTCTGTGACCGTCCTGAAAACTGTCAATGGCACAAATTGTCGCAGAGCTTATTCTTTATTGATTGAACGTTCAATCAAAACAAAATAGACTGGCCTTCGCCGAGGCAGCCGCTCGTCGTCTGCCCGCAGGCCTGAGGAGATAGCAAGATGCCCAAGGTCGGTATGCAACCCATCCGCCGCCAGCAGTTGATCGAAGCCACCTTGCTGGCGGTCGATCAGGTCGGTCTGGGAGATGCCAGCATTGCGCTGATTGCCCGTTTGGCCGGTGTGTCGAACGGCATCATCAGTCACTACTTTCAGGACAAGAACGGCCTGATCGCAGCGACGATGCGCTACATCATGAACATGCTCAACGAGGGCGTGATCGCGCGTCGGCAGGCCCTCACGGATGACAGCCCGCGCGCCCACCTGAAGGTGATCATCGAGGGCAACTTCGATGCCAGCCAGGTGAACGGCCCGGCAATGAAAACCTGGCTGGCCTTCTGGGCCTCCAGCATGCACCAGCCGTCTTTGCACAGGTTGCAGCGGATCAACGATCACCGCTTGTATTCCAACCTGTGCTGCCAGTTCCGCCGCGTCCTGCCGCTTTACCATGCGCGCAAGGCTGCCCGCGGGCTGGCGGCGTTGATCGACGGCTTGTGGCTGCGTGGCGCCTTGTCGGGTGACGCATTCGACACCGAGCAGGCAATACGCATCGCTTACGAATACATGGATCTACAACTGGCTAAGCAGCAGACCCTGGGCACAACCGACCAGGCCGCTGAACAGCCGCGCGCAGCGACCAGCCAAGCGGCAGGAGCGTGACGCGGTAGCCAACCACACACTGCACTTGCGAGGACACTATGGCCCGTTTCGGAACGCAAAAACTCTACATCGATGGCGCTTACGTCGACGCTGGCAGCGATGCCACCTTCGAAGCCATCAACCCAGCCACCGGCGAAGTCCTCGCCCACGTGCAGCGCGCTACCCAGGCTGACGTCGAGAAGGCCGTCGAGAGCGCAGAACGTGGCCAGAAAGTCTGGGCCGCGATGACCGCCATGCAGCGTTCGCGCATCCTGCGCCGCGCCGTCGAGATCCTGCGTGAGCGCAACGACGAGCTGGCCATGCTGGAAACCCTGGACACCGGCAAGTCGTACTCCGAAACCCGCTACGTCGACATCGTCACCGGCGCCGACGTGCTGGAATACTACGCAGGCCTGGTCCCGGCCATCGAAGGCGAGCAGATCCCGCTGCGCGAATCGTCCTTCGTCTACACCCGCCGCGAGCCGCTGGGCGTGACCGCCGGTATCGGTGCCTGGAACTACCCGATCCAGATCGCCCTGTGGAAATCCGCCCCGGCCCTGGCCGCCGGCAACGCGATGATCTTCAAGCCTTCGGAAGTCACCTCGCTGACCACCCTGAAACTGGCCGAGATCTTCACCGAGGCCGGCCTGCCGAACGGCGTGTTCAACGTCCTGACCGGCAGCGGCCGCGAAGTCGGCACCTGGCTGACCGAGCACCCGCGCATCGAGAAAGTCTCCTTCACCGGCGGCACCACCACCGGCAAGAAAGTCATGGCCAGCGCCTCGAGCTCCTCGCTCAAGGAAGTCACCATGGAACTGGGCGGCAAGTCGCCGCTGATCATCTGCGACGACGCCGACCTGGACAAGGCCGCCGACATCGCCATGATGGCCAACTTCTACAGCTCCGGTCAGGTCTGCACCAACGGCACCCGCGTGTTCATCCCAGCCTCGATGAAAGCTGCCTTCGAAGCCAAGATCGCCGAGCGCGTCGCGCGCATCCGCGTTGGCAACCCGGAAGACGAGAACACCAACTTCGGCCCGCTGGTCAGCTTCGCCCACATGGAAAGCGTGCTGTCGTACATTGCCAAGGGCAAAGAAGAAGGCGCCCGCGTTCTCTGCGGCGGTGAGCGTCTGCTGGATGGCGACTTCGCCAAGGGCGCGTTCGTCGCCCCGACCGTGTTCACCGACTGCTCCGACGACATGACCATCGTCAAGGAAGAGATCTTCGGCCCGGTGATGAGCATCCTCAGCTACGAGACCGAGGAAGAAGTCATCCGTCGCGCCAACGACACCGAATACGGCCTGGCCGCTGGTGTCTGCACCAACGACATCAGCCGCGCCCACCGCATCATCCACAAGCTCGAAGCCGGTATCTGCTGGATCAACGCCTGGGGCGAATCGCCGGCCGAAATGCCGGTCGGTGGCTACAAGCAGTCGGGCGTCGGCCGTGAGAACGGTGTCAGCTCGCTGGCTCAATACACCCGCATCAAGTCGGTCCAGGTCGAGCTGGGCGGCTACAACTCGGTTTTCTAAACCCTGTCTAGCCACGCCCGTGCCTTCGTGCACGGGCGTTTCCGCTCCCTGACAACTGCCAACGAGGGTACTTCAATGTCCCAAGAGTTCGATTACATCATCGTCGGTGCCGGTTCGGCCGGTAACACCCTGGCCACCCGCCTGACCGAAGACGCCAGCGTCACCGTCCTGCTGCTGGAAGCCGGCGGCCCGGACTACCGCTTCGACTTCCGCACCCAGATGCCGGCCGCCCTGGCCTTCCCGCTGCAGGGTCGTCGCTACAACTGGGCCTACGAGACCGACCCGGAGCCGCACATGGACGGCCGCCGCATGGAATGCGGTCGTGGCAAGGGCCTGGGTGGCTCCTCGCTGATCAACGGCATGTGCTACATCCGCGGCAACGCCATGGACTTCGACGGCTGGGCTGAACTGCCAGGCCTCGAGGACTGGACCTACCTGGACTGCCTGCCGTACTTCCGCAAAGCTGAAACCCGTGACATCGGCCCGAACGACTACCACGGCGGCGAAGGCCCGGTCAGCGTGGCCACGCCCAAGGCCGGCAACAACCCGCTGTTCCACGCCATGGTCGAGGCCGGCGTGCAGGCCGGTTACCCGCGCACCGAAGACCTCAACGGCTACCAGCAGGAAGGCTTCGGCCCGATGGACCGTTCAGTGACCAAGAAAGGCCGTCGTTCGAGCACCGCGCGCGGCTACCTGGACCAGGCCAAGAAGCGCCCGAACCTGACCATCGTCACCCACGCCCTGAGCGACCGCGTGCTGTTCGATGGCAAGCGCGCCGTGGGCGTGACCTACCTCGTCGGTGACAGCGAAGAGCGCGTCGAAGCCCGCGCGCGCAAAGAAGTCATCGTCAGCTCCGGCGCCATCGCCTCGCCGCAACTGCTGCAGCGCTCCGGCGTCGGCCCCCGTGCCCTGCTGGAAAGCCTCGACATTCCGGTGGTCCACGACCTGCCGGGCGTCGGCGAGAACCTGCAGGACCACCTTGAGCTGTACCTGCAGTACGCCTGCACCCAGCCAGTGTCGCTGTACCCGTCGCTGCTGTGGTGGAACCAGCCGGCCATCGGTGCCGAGTGGCTGTTCAACGGCACCGGCATCGGCGCCAGCAACCAGTTCGAGGCCGGTGGTTTCATCCGTACTCGCCCTGAGTTCAAATGGCCTAACATCCAGTACCACTTCCTGCCGGTAGCCATCAACTACAACGGCTCGAACGGCGTGAAGGAGCACGGCTTCCAGGCGCACATGGGTTCCATGCGCTCGCCGGCCCGTGGTCGCATCCAGGCCAAGTCGAAGAACCCACGCCAGCACCCGAGCATCCTGTTCAACTACATGTCCACCGAGCAGGACTGGCAGGAGTTCCGCGACGGCATCCGCCTGACCCGCGAAATCATGGCCCAGCCAGCGCTGGACCCGTACCGCGGTCGCGAGATCAGCCCGGGCGCCCACGTGCAAACCGATGAAGAACTGGACAAGTTCATCCGCGAGCACGCCGAGACCGCCTTCCACCCGTCCTGCTCGTGCAAGATGGGCACCGACGACATGGCCGTGGTCGATGGCGAGGGCCGCGTGCATGGCATGCAGGGTCTGCGCGTGGTCGACGCCTCGATCATGCCGCTGATCATCACCGGCAACCTCAACGCCACCACGATCATGATCGCCGAGAAAATCTCGGACAAGATCCGTGGCCGCAAGCCACTGCCGCGCAGCACCGCCAAGTACTACGTGGCCGGCGATGCCCCGGTGAAGGGCAAGCCGATGCGGGAAGTGAAGCAGGCGTAATACTGCTCCAGCCCCATCGCTACAAGGATGGCGCAGGTTTCACGGCCTGCGATCATCCCGTAGGAGCCGGCTTGCCGGCGATGAGGCCCTCCCTGGCGACGCATGGAAAGGCACCCTTCGGGTGCCTTTTCTACATCTGCAGAAACGCTTTACAGCCTGCCAATTCATCAGGTTAGAATCGATTGGCACGCGACCTGCTAGTTCACGCGGCAGGTCCCTTTTCTCTGCGCTGTCCCGGAGTACCGCCTTTGGATGCGAGCACCATCAACAGTCTGTTCCTGATCGGCGCGTTGCTGGTCGGGGCCAGTATCCTGGTCAGCTCGCTGTCGTCGCGCCTGGGCATCCCCATCCTGGTCATCATCCTCGCCGTCGGCATGGTCGCGGGCGTGGACGGTGGCGGCATCATCTTCAACAACTACCCGACCGCCTACCTGGTGGGCAACCTGGCCCTGGCGGTGATCCTGCTCGACGGTGGCCTGCGCACCCGGGTGGCGAGCTTTCGCGTGGCGCTATGGCCGGCGTTGTCGCTGGCCACCGTCGGCGTCCTGATCACCACTGGGCTGACCGGCATGGTCGCCGCCTGGCTGTTCGACCTGAGCCTTATCCAGGGCCTGCTGATCGGCGCCATCGTCGGTTCCACCGACGCTGCGGCGGTGTTCTCGCTGCTCGGCGGCAAAGGCCTGAACGAGCGGGTCACCGCCACCCTGGAAATCGAGTCGGGCAGCAATGACCCGATGGCGGTGTTCCTTACCGTCACCCTGATCGACATGATCGCCAGCGGCCAGACCGGCCTGCACTGGAGCCTGCTGACCCACCTGCTGCGCGAATTCGGCATCGGCGGCCTGCTCGGCCTGGGCGGCGGCTGGCTGATGCTGCAACTGGTCAATCGCATCAACCTGGCCGGCGGCCTATACCCGATCCTGGTGGTGGCCGGCGGCCTGGTGGTGTTCTCGCTGACCAACGCCCTGCACGGCAGCGGTTTCCTCGCCGTCTACCTGTGCGGCCTGGTGCTGGGCAACAAACCGATCCGCAGCCGCCACGGCATCCTGCACATGCTCGACGGCATGGCCTGGCTGGCGCAGATCGGTATGTTCCTGGTGCTGGGCCTGCTGGTCACCCCCCACGACCTGCTACCCATCGCCCTGCCAGCGCTGGGCCTGGCGCTGTGGATGATCCTGTTCGCCCGGCCACTGTCGGTGGTTGCCGCGCTGTTGCCGTTCAAGGCCTTCCATGGTCGCGAGAAGGGCTTCATCAGTTGGGTCGGCCTACGCGGCGCGGTGCCGATCATCCTCGCGGTGTTCCCGCTGATGGCCGGCCTGCCGGATGCGCAGCTGTTCTTCAACCTGGCGTTCTTCATCGTGCTGGTATCGCTGCTGGTGCAGGGCACCAGCCTGCCGTGGATGGCCAAGCTGCTGAAAGTCACCGTGCCGCCAGACCCGGCGCCCATCTCCCGCTCGGCGCTGGAGGTGCATATCACCAGCGAGTGGGAGCTGTTCGTCTACCGCCTGGGCGCGGAAAAATGGTGCATCGGCGCCGCCCTGCGCGAGCTGAAGATGCCCGAAGGCACGCGCATCGCCGCGCTGTTTCGCGCCGAGCAACTGCTGCACCCCTCGGGCAGCACCGTGCTGGAAGTCGGCGACATGCTCTGCGTGATCGGCCACGAACACAACCTGCCGGCCCTGGGCAAGCTGTTCAGCCAGGCGCCACAGCGCGGCCTGGACCTGCGCTTCTTCGGCGACTTCGTGCTCGAGGGTGACGCCGAGCTGGGCGCGGTGGCCGCACTGTACGGCCTGAAACTCGATGGCCTGGACGCAAAAATGCCGCTGGCGCAGTTCATCCGACAGAAGGTCGGAGGCGCGCCAGTAGTAGGCGACCAGATCGAATGGCACAGCACGATCTGGACCGTCGCGGTCATGGACGGGAACAAGATCCAGAAAGTGGGCGTCAGATTCCCCGAAGGTACTCGACCCGGCCCCGGGTTGTTCCTCTAAACTCCGATTTGCCTCGTAATCCAAGAATGTTGCCTATGTCCCTGCGTGCGTACTGCCGCACAGCCCTGCTGGGGCTGTGCCTGACCCTCCCGTTCACCGCCATGGCGGAAGTCCCGACTACCCCGGGCATCCAGGGCAGCCTGAGCAAGATCACCGAGCGCAAGCTGCCCGAGCCCGAGCAGAAGGCCGTGCAGCAGGTGCTGGAGCAGACCCTGGCCCTACTGGCCGCGCGCGACGACAGCGAGAAGAAACTCGCCGAACTCAAGCAACAGCTGGCCAGCGCGCCTCAGGAAATACGCGACAACCAGCGCGAGCTGATCAAGCTCAAGGCCACCAACCCGATACCGGTGGCCCAGCGCTATGCCGCCCTCCCGGTGCCGCAGCTCGAACAGATGCTCAGCGAACGCAGCGCCCAGCAGGGCGACCTGCAAAAGGCGCTGTCCGAGGCCAACAGCCTGATCATCAACTCCCAGACCCGCCCCGAGCGTGCCCAAGCCGAGATCAGCAACAACCAGATACGCATCCAGCAGATCAACAACAGCCTGAAAAGCGGCAAGGATAACGGCAAGGCCCTGAACGCGGACCAGCGCAACCAGCTCAACGCCGAGCAGGCCTCGCTCAATGCCCTGAACTTGCTGCGTCGCCAGGAGTTGGCGGGTAACAGCCAACTGCAAGACCTCGGCAACGCCCGGCACGACCTGCTGATCGAACGGGCGACGCGCCTGGAGCAGGAGATCCAGGACCTGCAGACGCTGATCAACCAGAAGCGCCTGGCCCAATCGCAGCAGACCGTCACCCAGCAGTCGATCGAAGCGCAGAAGGCCGGCGGCAGTAATCTGCTGGCCAGCGAGAGCGCCGAGAACCTGCAACTGTCCGACTACCTGTTGCGCAGCACCGACCGCCTCAACGAGGTCACCCAGCAGAACCTGCGCACCAAGCAGCAGCTCGACAGCCTGACCCAGGCCGACCAGGCCCTCGACGAACAGATCAGCGTGCTCAAGGGCAGCTTGCTGCTATCGAAGATCCTCTACAAGCAAAAGCAAGCCCTGCCGCACCTGAAGGTCGACCGCGACTTGGCCGACCAGATTGCCGATATCCGCCTCTACCAGTTCGAGATCAACCAGGAACGCGAGCAGATGAGCAGCCCGTCCAGCTATGTGGACAAGCTGCTGGCCAACCAGCCCCAGGAAGACATCACCCCCCAGCTGCGCAAGGCCCTGCTGGAGGTGGCGATTACCCGCAGCGACCTGCTGGAACGGCTGAACCGCGAACTGTCAGCTCTGCTCAATGAAAGCATCACCCTGCAACTGAACCAGAAGCAGTTGCTGAGCACCGCGCAGAACCTGCGTACCACCCTCGAAGAACAGATGTTCTGGATCCCCAGCAACAAGCCGCTGGACTGGCAATGGTTGCGCGACGTACCCCAGCGCCTGACCTACCAGGTGGCCAGCCTGCCCTGGGGCGCCGGAGTGAAGGAACTGGGCGACGGCCTGGTGCAGCAGCCACTGCTGTTCCTGCCGCTGATCCTGGTGATCGGCGCCCTGCTGTGGCGGCGCAAGGCGCTGTACCGGCGCCTGGGCAAGGTCCACCAGGACATCGGCCATTTCAAGCGCGACAGCCAGTGGCACACGCCCCAGGCGATCCTGATCAACATCCTCCTGGCCTTGCCGGTGGCCCTGGCCCTGACCCTGGGCAGCTACGCCCTGCAACTCGACGCCCGTGGGCAGAACGCCAACCTCGGCGCCGCGCTGTGGCAGCTCGCCCAGGCCTGGCTGGTGTTCTACACCGCCTACCGCATCCTCGCCCCCGGTGGGGTCGCCGAGATCCACTTCCGCTGGCACAAGCCGCAGGTCGAGTTCCTGCGTGGCTGGGTACGCCGCCTGGGCACCGTGGTGCTGGCCCTGGTCGGCGTGGTGGCGGTGGCCGAGCACCAGCCTTCGGCGCTGGCCGACGACGTGCTGGGCATCGGCGTGGTGCTGACCTGCTACGCGCTGATGGCTTGGCTGCTCAGCCGCCTGCTGCTGAGCAGCCCGGCGCACCGCAACACCTCGCTGTTCCGCAAGGCGGTAGGGGTGGCCTTCACCGCGCTGCCCATCGCCCTGTTCGTGGCGGTGTGCTTCGGCTATTACTACACCGCCCTCAAGCTCACCGACCGCCTGATCTACACCCTGTACCTGCTGCTGTTCTGGCTGGTGATCGAAGCCGCGTTCGTCCGCGGCCTGTCGGTGGCGGCGCGGCGCCTGGCCTACCAGCGCGCCCTGAGCAAGCGCCAGGCGGCCAAGGAGGGCCTGGACGGCGAAGTGGTGGTCGAGGAGCCGACCCTGGACATCGAACAGGTCAACCAGCAGTCGCTGCGCCTGATTCGCCTGGCCTTGCTCGGCGGTTTCATCGGAGGCCTGTACTGGGTCTGGGCCGACCTGATCAGCGTGTTCGCCTACCTCAACAACGTCACCCTGTACGAATACAGCAGCGGCACCGGCGCGGCCGCCAGCATGGTGCCGATCAGCCTCGGCGACCTGCTCGGCGCCATGGTCATCGCCGGCATCGCCGTGGCCCTGGCCAGCAACCTGCCAGGCCTGCTCGAAGTGCTGGTGCTATCACGCCTGAACCTGGCCCAGGGCAGCGCCTATGCGATCACCACGCTGCTGTCCTATGTCATCGCCGGCGTTGGTATCGTCAGCACCCTGGCCACCCTCGGGGTCAGCTGGGACAAGCTGCAGTGGCTGGTAGCGGCCCTGTCCCTGGGCCTGGGCTTCGGCATGCAGGAGATCTTCGCCAACTTCATCTCCGGCATCATGATCCTGTTCGAACGCCCGGTGCGCATTGGCGACACCATCACCATCGGCAACCTGTCCGGCACGGTCAGCCGTATTCGCATCCGCGCCACCACCATCACCGACTTCGACCGCAAGGACATCATCGTCCCCAACAAGACCTTCATCACTGGCCAGTTGATCAACTGGTCGCTGACCGACACGGTCACTCGGGTGACGCTGAAGCTGGGCATCGACTACGGTTCGGACCTGGACCTGGTGCGCGACCTGCTGCTCAAGGGCGCCCACGAGAACCCGCGGGTGCTCAAGGACCCGGAGCCGCTGGTGTACTTCCTCAACTTCGGCGAAAGCTCGCTGGACCACGAACTGCGCATGCACGTGCGCGACCTGGGCGACCGCAATCCGACCCTGGACGAGATGAACCGCTACATCAACCGTGAGTTCAAGGCGCACAACATCAAGATTTCGGTGCGCCAGGTGGAGGTATTCCTCATGGACCAGAAGGGCGGCAAGCAGCAACTGATCCCGATGGAGCAATCGAAGCCGGATGGCACGGCGTCGGCCTGAGAACGCTCGAATACTTTATCCTGTGCACATTCGCTGCGAGGGCTTTGCCCTCGTTCGCCGGCAAGCCGGCTCCTACACCGCCCACCTGTAGGAGCCGGCTTGCCGGCGAAGGGCCGCAAAGCGGCCCCATGGCACCGCCACCCAGGAGCAGGCCTCGTGAAGTCCCTCGACCAACTCGTCTTCGACAACCGCTTCGCCCGCCTGGGCGACGCCTTCTCCACCCAGGTCCTACCCGATCCGATCGCCGACCCGCGTCTAGTTGTGGCCAGCGCATCGGCGATGGCCCTGCTCGACCTCGACCCGGCCCAGGCCGAGCAAGCCGTGTTCGCCGAACTGTTCAGCGGCCACAAGCTGTGGGAACACGTCGACCCGCGGGCGATGGTGTACTCCGGCCACCAGTTCGGCTCCTACAACCCGCGCCTGGGCGATGGCCGTGGCTTGCTGCTGGGCGAAGTGCTCAACGACGCCGGCGAACACTGGGACCTGCACCTCAAGGGCGCCGGCCAGACGCCTTACTCACGCATGGGTGATGGCCGGGCCGTACTGCGCTCGTCGATTCGCGAGTTCCTTGCCTCCGAGGCCCTGAGCGCGCTGGGCATCCCAAGCAGCCGGGCACTGTGCGTGATCGGCTCGAGCACCACGGTGTGGCGGGAAACCCGCGAAAGCGCCGCGATGCTGCTGCGCCTGGCCCAGAGCCATGTGCGCTTCGGCCATTTCGAGTACTTCTACTACACGAAACAGCCAGAGCAGCAGCGAGTGCTCATCGACCATGTGCTGCACCAGCACTATCCCGAATGCCGCGACGCCGAACAGCCTTACCTGGCCATGTTCCGCACCATCGTCGAACGCAATGCCGAGCTCATCGCCCGCTGGCAGGCCTACGGCTTCTGTCACGGGGTGATGAATACCGACAACATGTCGATCCTCGGCATCACCTTTGACTTCGGCCCCTACGCCTTCATCGACGACTTCGACGCCAACTTCATCTGCAACCACTCCGACGACCGTGGCCGCTACAGCTACGCCAACCAGGTGCCAATCGCCCATTGGAACCTCAGCGCCCTGGCCCAGGCGCTGACCACGGCAATCGAGGTCGAGCCACTGAAGGAGACGCTGGCGCTGTTCCTGCCGCTGTACCAGGCCCACTATCTGGACCTGATGCGACGCCGCCTCGGCCTGACTACCGCCGAGGACGACGACATGGCGCTGGTCGAACGCCTGCTGCAACGCATGCAGAGCGGCGGTGTGGACTACACGCTGTTCTTCCGCCGCCTGGGCGAGCAACCGGTAGCCCAGGCCCTGCAAGTGGTGCGCGACGATTTCGTCGACCTGACCGGTTTCGATGCCTGGGGTGCGGACTACCTGGCACGCTGCGAGCGTGAGCCGGGTAATGCCGAAGGTCGCCGTGAGCGGATGCATGCGGTCAACCCGCTGTACATACTGCGCAATTATCTAGCGCAGAAGGCTATCGAAGCGGCAGAGGCCGGTGATTACAGTGAAGTGCGTCGGCTGCATCAGGTGCTGAGCAAACCGTTCGAGGAACAGCCCGGGATGCAAGCGTATGCCGAGCGACCGCCGGAGTGGGGCAAGCACCTGGAGATCAGCTGTTCGTCCTGATTTCATTGCTGCACGTGAAACTCTGCGAGGGCTTCGCCCTCGATCGCCGGCAAGCCGGCTCCCACAATGAGCGCGCCAACCCTGTGGGAGCCGCAGTTCGCCGCAGCATCTTTCGACTGGAGACCCCGATGTCCAATCCGCTGGTAATCCCCTGCCCCCACTGCAACGGCCTCAACCGCATCCCCACCGACCGCCTGGGCGACACCCCGAAATGCGGCCGCTGCAAACAGAACGTGCTGCTGAGCACCTCGTTCGAGCTGACCGAAGGCAACTATGCCGCCCAGATCAAAGGTGATCTGCCGCTGCTGCTGGATGTCTGGGCCGACTGGTGCGGCCCGTGCAAGAGCTTCGCCCCGACCTTCGAGCAAGCCGCGCGGCAGCTCTCGGGCCGCTGCCGCCTGGCCAAGCTCGACAGCGAAGCCAACCGCAACCTGGCCGGCCAGTTGGGTATCCGCTCGATCCCCAGCCTGATCCTGTTCAAGAATGGCCGCGAACTGACCCGCCAGGCCGGTGCGTTTCCACTTCAGTCATTACTGGAATGGCTACGCAGCCAAGGGATCTAGGCGCTGCGCTCCAGCAGATCATGCAACTCGACGAACTGCTGGGTCAGCTTGTGCCGTGGCTCCAGGTGGATCAGCGGCAGGCTGGCGTGGTGCGACTCACGCATCTTCACCGAACTGCCGAGGTACACCGGCAGCACCGGCAGGCCTTCGGCCAGCAGCTCGTCGAGCATCTGCTGGGGCAGGCTGGCGCGGGACTGGAACTGGTTGACGACGATGCCCTCGACCACCAGTTCGTCGTTGTGGTCTTCCTTGAGCTCATCGATCTCGGCCAGCAGGCCATACAGGGCCTGGCGCGAGAAACTGTCACAGTCGAAAGGGATCAACACGCGATCGGCGGCGATCAGCGCAGAAACCGCATAGAAGTTCAAGGCCGGCGGAGTATCGATATAGATCCGCTCATAATCCTCGTCCAACTCGTCAAGCAGTTTGCGCAGCTTGTTGATCTTGTGCTTGGCCTCGAGCTTGGGCTGCAGGTCGGCCAGCTCGGGGGTGGCAGTGACCACGTGCAGGTTGTCGAACGGCGTTTCGTAGATATCGACCTTGTTCTTCTTGGCGAACGGCCCGCTGGACAGCGACTGCTTGAAGAAGTCGGCGATACCCATGGGGATGTCGTCGCCGGTCAGGCCGGTGAGGTACTGGGTCGAGTTGGCCTGGGCATCCAGGTCGATCAGCAGGGTCCGGTAGCCCTCGTTGGCGCTGACCGCCGCCAGGTTGCAAGCGATGCTCGACTTGCCCACGCCACCTTTCTGATTGAACACCACGCGCCGCATGAGAGACCTCCGTGTATCAACGAATGCCCGAGTATGTGGCCAGCGCGGCGGTTTAGCCAGCACCATCGGGCTGCTCCAGCCCAGCCAGCAGGGCGACGAAGGCATTGGCCATGGCCGAGCCCGACGCCGCGCGACGCACCAGCCAGACAGCGGTCATCGCCTCCTCGTCCAACAGGGTGCGATACACCACGCCCTCGATGCGCATGCGCTGGAACGACGCCGGCAGCACCGATACTCCCAGCCCCGCCGAGACCAGGCCGATGATGGTCATCGCCTCGCCCGCCTCCTGGGCGAAATGCGGGGTGAAGCCGGCCTTGCGCGCCAGGCTCAGCAATTGGGCGTGCAAGCCGCTGCCGTAGCTGCGCGGGAAGAACACGAACGGCTCCTGGGCCAGGGCCTGCATGTACAGCCCCTGGGCGCTGCCGGCCGCCAGCGGATGCGAGGCATTGAGCACTGCCACCAGGGGCTCGCGGAACAACTCGGTACAGACGATACCGTCCGGCAAAGGCATTGGGCGCATCAGGCCGACCTCGATGGACTCGTCAAATACGGCCTCCACCACTTCGCGGCTGCTCATTTCCTTCAGGTTCAGGTGCACCGCCGGGAAGCGCTGGCGGAAAGCATGGATGGCCTGGGGAATACGCGAGGTGAACGGTGCCGAAGAGGTGAAGCCGACCTTCATCTCGCCCAGTTCGCCCAACTGTGCCCGGCGGGCCACATCGGCGGCCTTTTCCACTTGCGCCAGCACCTGCCGGGCCTCTTCCAGGAATAACCGGCCGGCCTCGCTGAGCGCTACACGACGGTTGGTGCGCTCGAACAGGCGCGCCCCAAGCTCCTGTTCCAACGCCTGAATCTGCTGGCTCAGCGGCGGCTGGGAGATTCCCAGTTGCTGGGCGGCGCGACCGAAATGCAGCTCTTCGGCCACAGCGACGAAATAACGCAGGTGACGCAGTTCCATGGCCCGCTCCAAACAAGTCGTAAAACGTCTCAAACAGGTCGAACAATATATTGGATCTAATCATTAGCCAGCTATATGCTTTTTTCACCGCAACACCTGGCCCCTGCGCCCGAGGTATCCGTCCGTGAGATCCGCCGTCGCCCCCCTGCCCCCTGAACCCACACCCGTGGTCAACGATATCTGGATCGAAAAAGGCACTCCCGCCTTCATCAAGACCGTGCTGGCGCTGTTCAGCGGCGGCTTCGCCACCTTCGCCCTGTTGTACTGCGTGCAACCGATGATGCCGCTGCTGTCCCGGGAATTCGCCATCAACGCCGCGCAGAGCAGCCTGGTGCTGTCGGTGTCCACCGCCATGCTGGCCATCGGCTTGTTGATCACCGGCCCTATTTCCGACCGCATCGGGCGCAAGCCGGTGATGGTCTTCGCCCTGCTGTGCGCGGCATTGTCGACCCTCGCCAGTGCGGTGATGCAAAGCTGGGAACTGGTGCTGGTCGCCCGCGCCCTGGTGGGCCTGTCGCTGAGCGGTCTGGCGGCGGTGGCCATGACCTACCTGAGCGAAGAGATCCACCCGCAGCACATCGGCCTGGCCATGGGCCTGTACATCGGCGGCAATGCCATCGGCGGCATGAGCGGGCGACTGATCAGCGGCGTGCTGATCGACTTCGTCAGCTGGCATACGGCAATGCTGGTGATGGGCGGCCTGGCCCTGGTGGCAGCCGTGGTGTTCTGGAAAGTCCTGCCCGAGTCGCGCAACTTCCGCCCTCGGCCATTGCAGCCACGCAGCCTGCTGGACGGTTTCGTCATGCACTTCAAGGACGCCGGGCTACCTTGGCTGTTTCTTGAGGCGTTCCTGCTGATGGGTGCCTTCGTCACCCTGTTCAACTACATAGGCTACCGGCTGCTGGCCGGGCCTTACCACATGAACCAGGCCTTGGTCGGCCTGCTGTCGGTAGTGTACCTGTCGGGGATCTACAGCTCGGCGCAGGTCGGCGCGCTGGCCGACAAACTGGGGCGGCGTAAGGTGTTCTGGGCCAGTATCGTGGTGATGGCCGGCGGTTTGCTGATGACCCTGGCCAGCCCGCTGGCGCTGATCATCGTCGGCATGCTGGTGTTCACTTTCGGCTTCTTCGGCGCGCACTCGGTGGCCAGCAGCTGGATCGGACGGCGGGCGCTGAAGGCCAAGGGGCAGGCGTCGTCGCTGTATCTGTTCAGCTATTACGCGGGGTCGAGTGTCGCCGGGACGGCGGGCGGGGTGTTCTGGCACCAGTGGGGCTGGAACGGCATCGGGCTGTTCATCGCCAGCCTGCTGGCGGTGGCGTTGCTGGTGGCGTTGCACCTGAGCAAGTTAGCGCCGAAGACGGCCTCACACGTGACGCAAGCAACGTAGGAGCCGGCTTGCCGGCGAACACCGGCACAGCCGGTGCCATGCAGCGCGGCGCCTGGTTCGCCAGCAAGCTGGCTCCTACCGAACGATATCAGCCTGGGATCAGTTGATGATCTCGACGATATCCACATCCACTTCACGGCTCATCAGGTGCTTCTCCACCTCGCCGGTCAGCTTGACCTTGGTCTTCTCATTGAATGGCGTCGGCGGCAGGTCTTCATCGTCGATTTCAACGGTGATGCTGCCGGTGTTGTCCTTGAACTCGTACTTGTCGTCGTTGTTGATCTTCTTGGTCACGTAACCCTGCAGTACCACGGGGGTGTCATCGGCAGCCTCCTTGGCGGCGGCAACGGTGGTCACGGCTTGAGCGCCAGGGCCGGTGTAGCCGGCTGCCAGGGCGGCGGTGCTGAACAGTGGGGCGAGGATCAGGGGCAGGTAACGGGCTTTCATGGTGATCGGGTCCTGTTTGCGTTTTGATGGCAACAGATTACCGACGATCGCTGAATTGAAACTTAATACAACAAAAAGCCCGGCACCTGGCCGGGCTCCTTGCAACACAAAGGCGCTTACTGGTGGTACTGCGCCGACAGCTCATGCACAGCGTTGATAAACACGCCGGCGTGCTCCGGGTCGACTTCCGGCGTGATGCCGTGACCCAGGTTGAACACATGGCCAGTGCCCTTGCCATAGCTGGCGAGGATGCGCGCGACTTCCTGGCGGATGGCCTCGGGCTTGGCATACAGCACGGTCGGGTCCATGTTGCCTTGCAGCGCCACTTTGTCACCGACGCGGCGGCGGGCATCGCCGATTTCGCAGGTCCAGTCCAGGCCCAGCGCGTCGGCACCGGCCTCGGCGATGCTTTCCAGCCACAGACCACCGTTCTTGGTGAACAGGATCACCGGCACCTTGCGCCCTTCGTGCTCGCGGATCAGGCCACTGACGATCTTGCGCATGTAGGCCAGGGAAAACTCCTGGTAGGCCGCCGCCGACAGGTTGCCGCCCCAGGTGTCGAAGATCTGCACCGCTTGAGCACCGGCCAGGATCTGGCCATTGAGGTAGCTGGTGACCGACTGGGCCAGCTTGTCCAGCAGCAGATGCAGGGCCTGGGGGTTGTCATAGGCCATGGCCTTGGTCTTGCGGAAGTCCTTGGACGAACCGCCCTCGACCATGTAAGTGGCCAGGGTCCAAGGGCTGCCGGAGAAACCGATCAGCGGTACGCGACCATTGAGTTCGCGGCGAATGGTGCTGACCGCGTCCATCACGTAGCCAAGGTCTTTCTGCGGATCAGGAATCGGCAGCGCCTCGATGTCGGCCAGGGTGCTGATGACCTTCTTGAAACGTGGACCTTCGCCGGTCTCGAAGTACAGACCTTGGCCCATGGCGTCAGGGATGGTGAGGATGTCCGAGAAAAGGATCGCCGCGTCCAGCGGGTAGCGGTCCAGCGGCTGCAGGGTGACCTCGCAGGCGAACTGCGGGTTCATGCACAGGCTCATGAAGTCGCCGGCCTTGGCCCGGCTGGCGCGATACTCCGGCAGGTAGCGGCCGGCCTGGCGCATCATCCACACTGGGGTTACGTCCACGGGTTGCTTGAGCAGTGCACGCAGGAAACGATCGTTCTTCAGGGCGGTCATAGCGATATCCGGCAGAAAGGTGGGGGCATTTTCGCAGACCCCGCCGGAAAAGGCACGGCGCCAAGCCGTGCCTTTTAGCTGAAGGGTTACTCTGAGAGACTGCGTTCGAACCCCAGCCCCAGCGACAGCAGCAATTGATCGCTCCACTGCGCGCCACCCAAATACAAGCCGACCGGCACTGCGCTGTCCCCTGGGACCGGTACCATCAGCCCTGGATAACCGGCGTTGGCGCCATACGCGGGCAACGCCCCCATTGGCTGGTCGAGCAGCGCGATCACATTATGCGTGGCGAGGGCGTCATCGATCAGCGCACGGCTTTGGCTGACCAGCCTGCCGACAGCCGCCACATAATCCGCTTCCTCAAGCTCCTGTGCCTGAGCATATTCCAGAAGCCCTTGCTGATACTCCTCCGGTAGCGGGTTCGCCGTATTGAAGGCGATCACGTCGGCCAGGGATTTCACCTCGATTCCCGGGCGCGAGGCCAAGTATTCGGCCAGGTCGCGCTTGAACTCATGTTTCACCACCGAGAACAGGTCAGCGAACATGGGCGGGAACACAAGCTCGACCGGCACCAGAGTCGCACCAGCATTCTCCAGGGCCGTGACCACGGAGGACGGCAGTGGGCTGTCCGAACGATAACCCAGCCGAGCGCCGTTCAGAGCTGCCGCATCCAACTCACCCGCGAAATCGGTCTGTTCCGTGGGCACGCCAGTTGGCGGCTCACTCCAGGCACCCGTACCGAACATCGCATCCAGCAAAATCGCGGCATCAGTCACGTTGCGCGCCATCGGCCCAGGAGTGTCCAGGCTTTTCGACAGCGGAACGATACCCGACTGGCCAAGCAGCCCATGCGTTGGGCGCATGCCGACCACCTGGCTGAGATAAGCCGGCTTGATCAGCGAACCACTGGTCTCGGTACCCACGGCGACAGTGGCCAGGCCCGCACTCACCCCAACCGCGGATCCGACACTCGACCCCGAAACCGGCATGCCCTTGCCCCGCGCGCTCAGGGTCTGGCCGCCACGACCACTCCATCCCTCTGGGACAGCCATGTCACGGAACCCCATCCACTCCGAGGTGTTGGCCTTGCCGAGGATGACCGCGCCGGCCGCCCGCAGGCGCTCAACGATGTAGGCATCCGTCGAGGCCGCCTGGCCCACCAGCGCCAGCGATCCGGCACTGGTCTGCATGCCGTCACCCGTATCGATGTTGTCCTTGATCAACACCGGAATGCCATGCAGTTGGCCACGCACGGTTCCCGCGGCTCGTTCCGTGTCCAGGGTCTGGGCAAGCGTCAACGCAGCAGCGTTGATCTCGATGACAGCCTTCAGCGCTGGGCCTTGCTCGTTGAGGGCGGCAACCCGCGCCAAGGCGCGCGTTACCAGATCCGCGGAGGTCAGAGTCCCATCGGCCATCTGCGCCTGAAGCGCGGAAATGCTAGCGAAATCGTTGTCGTCAGGGGTAATGACCGAGGCAAAGATCGGACCGTCAAAGTCCTCACCTGGATTTTCATTGAGGGGGGAATAGTTCCCCATTACAGAATTAGCTGGTTGCTGCTGTTGATTTTTCATACTTCTGATTCCTTGACTGAATATTCGCCCTGTGAAGGGAACCTCCAGTCTCGGAATCAGCTGTACGCAGAACTAGCCTGACATTTCGCCCAGACATGTAGGATGCATCCTACATTCCAGGCGACCGGTTACACACCAAGGTAATCGAGAATTCCTTCAGCCGCCGTGCGCCCTTCGAAGATCGCCGTCACCACCAGGTCCGACCCCCGTACCATGTCGCCACCGGCGAACACCTTTGGGTTGCTGGTCTGGTGCTTGAACTTGCCCTTCTCCGGCGCCACCACGCGACCTTGGCTGTCGAGCTGAATGTCATGCTGCTCGAACCACGGCGCCGGGCTCGGACGGAAACCGAAAGCGATCACCACGGCATCTGCCGGCAGGATCTCTTCGGAACCCGGGATTGGCTCGGGGCTGCGACGGCCACGGGCATCCGGCTCACCAAGACGGGTCTCGACCACCTTCACGCCCTCGACCTTGTCCTCGCCGACAATGGCGATAGGCTGGCGGTTGTAGAGGAACTTCACGCCCTCTTCCTTGGCGTTCTTCACTTCCTTGCGCGAACCCGGCATGTTCGCTTCGTCCCGGCGATAGGCGCAGGTCACCGATTTGGCGCCCTGGCGGATCGAGGTGCGGTTGCAGTCCATCGCGGTGTCGCCACCGCCGAGCACCACGACCTTCTTGCCCTGCATGTCGACGAAGTCTTGCGGCGACTTTTCAAAGCCCAGGTTGCGGTTGACGTTGGCAATCAGGAAGTCCAGCGCGTCGTGCACGCCCGGCAGGTCCTCCCCAGGGAAACCGCCCTTCATGTAGGTGTAGGTGCCCATGCCCATGAACACCGCATCGTACTCGGCCAGCAGCTGCTCCATGCTGATGTCCCTACCCACTTCGGTGTTCAGGCGGAACTCGATGCCCATGCCGGTGAAGACTTCGCGGCGGTTGCTCAGCACAGTCTTTTCCAGCTTGAACTCAGGGATGCCGAAGGTCAGCAGGCCGCCGATCTCCGGGTTCTTGTCGAACACCACCGGGGTCACGCCAGCACGCACCAGCACGTCGGCGCAGCCCAGGCCCGCAGGGCCGGCACCGATGATGGCGACACGCTTGCCGGTGGGCTTGACCTTGGACATGTCCGGGCGCCAGCCCATGGCGAAGGCGGTGTCGGTGATGTACTTCTCCACCGAGCCGATGGTTACCGCGCCAAAGCCGTCGTTCAGGGTGCAGGCACCCTCGCACAGGCGATCCTGCGGACACACCCGGCCACACACTTCCGGCAGGGTGTTGGTCTGGTGCGACAACTCCGCCGCGGCCAGGATGTTGCCTTCGGCGACCAGCTTCAGCCAGTTGGGGATGAAGTTGTGCACCGGGCACTTCCACTCGCAGTACGGGTTGCCGCAGCCCAGGCAGCGGTGGGCCTGCTCGACCGATTGCTGCGGCTTGAAAGGTTCGTAGATCTCGACGAACTCCTTCTTGCGCTGGCGCAATAATTTTTTCTTCGGGTCCTTGCGGCCCACTTCGATGAACTGGAAGTCGTTGTTCAGACGTTCAGCCATTTTTCAAACCTCTTAACAGCAGCTGCAAGCTACAAGCTGCAAGCCGCAAGACGATCACTTAAGCCGGGCAAACCTCGAACTGCTTCCACTTGCAGCTTGAGGCTTGCCACTTGCAGCTGCTTTTACTGTGGGTTGGCGCGGGTGCTGGACATCAGTTGCTTGAGGTTGGCCGCCTTCGGCTTGACCAGCCAGAAGCGCCGCACATAGTCGTCCAGGTTCTCCGAGAGCTCACGCCCCCACTCGCTGCCGGTTTCTTCCACGTACTCGCCCAGGACCCGCGCCAGGTGGCTGCGGTAGGCCTCCATCGCTTCACCACTGATACGCTGGATTTCCACCAGCTCATGGTTGAGTTTGTCGACGAAGGAGTTGTCCATGTCGAGCACGTAGGCGAAACCGCCGGTCATGCCAGAGCCGAAGTTGTAACCGGTCTTGCCCAGGACGCAGACAAAGCCGCCGGTCATGTATTCACAGCAGTGATCGCCGGTGCCCTCGACCACAGCGTGGGCGCCGGAGTTACGCACAGCGAAGCGCTCGCCTGCAGTGCCGGCGGCGAACAGTTTGCCGCCGGTGGCACCGTACAGGCAGGTGTTGCCGACAATGGCGCTGTGCTGGGTTTCGAATGGGCTGCCGGCTGGTGGCACGATGGTCAGCTTGCCACCGGTCATACCCTTGCCGACGTAGTCGTTGGCGTCGCCTTCCAGGCGCAGGTTCAAGCCGCCGGCGTTCCACACGCCAAAGCTCTGGCCCGCGGTGCCCTTGAAGCGGAAGGTGATTGGCGCCGCGGCCATGCCCTGGTTGCCGTGCAGCTTGGCGATCTCGCCGGAGATGCGCGCACCAATGGAGCGATCGCAGTTGCAGATGTCCATGGCGAACTCGCCACCGGCCAGGTCGCGGATCGCCGGCAAGGCCATGGCGACCATCTTCTCGGCCAGTTCGCCCTGGTCGAAGGGCGGGTTCTTGTCCACTTGGCAGAACTGCGGCTTGTCGGCCGGAACGTGCGGGCTGCCCAGCAGCGGCGACAGGTCGAGGTGGCCCTGGCGCTCGGTGTCGCCCGGCAGCACGTCGAGCAGGTCGGTACGCCCGATCAGCTCGCCGAGGCTGCGCACGCCCAGCTTGGCCAGCCATTCGCGGGTTTCCTCGGCGACGAAGGTGAAGAAGTTGATCACCATGTCGACAGTGCCGATGTAGTGGTCCTTGCGCAGCTTGTCATTCTGCGTGGCCACGCCGGTGGCGCAGTTGTTCAGGTGGCAGATACGCAGGTACTTGCAACCCAGGGCGATCATTGGCGCGGTGCCGAAGCCGAAGCTCTCGGCGCCGAGAATTGCGGCCTTGATTACGTCCAGGCCGGTCTTCAGGCCGCCGTCGGTCTGTACCCGCACCTTGCCGCGCAGGTCGTTGCCGCGCAGGGTCTGGTGGGTTTCGGCCAGACCCAGCTCCCAAGGGGCACCGGCATACTTGATCGAGGTCAGCGGCGACGCCCCGGTACCGCCGTCGTAGCCGGAAATGGTGATCAGGTCGGCATAGGCCTTGGCCACGCCGGCGGCGATGGTGCCCACGCCGGCTTCGGCGACCAGCTTGACCGAGACCAGGGCCTGCGGGTTGACCTGCTTGAGGTCGTAGATCAGCTGGGCCAAGTCTTCGATCGAGTAGATGTCGTGGTGCGGCGGCGGCGAGATCAGGGTCACGCCGGGTACCGCATAGCGCAGCTTGGCGATCAAGCCGTTGACCTTGCCGCCTGGCAGCTGGCCGCCCTCGCCGGGCTTGGCGCCCTGGGCCACCTTGATCTGCAGCACTTCGGCGTTGACCAAGTACTCCGGGGTCACGCCAAAGCGGCCGGTGGCCACCTGCTTGATCTTCGAGCTCTTGAGGGTGCCATAGCGGGCCGGGTCTTCACCGCCCTCGCCGGAATTGGAACGCGCACCCAGGCGGTTCATCGCCTCGGCCAAGGCCTCATGGGCTTCTGGCGACAGCGCGCCCAGCGAGATGCCGGCCGAGTCGAAGCGCTTGAGGATCGCCTCCAGCGGCTCGACCTGCTCCAGCGCCAGTGGCTGGTCGGCAACCTTGACCTTGAGCAGATCGCGAATCATCGACACCGGGCGCTGGTCGACCAGGCTGGTGTATTCCTTGAACTTGCCGTAGTCACCCTGCTGCACGGCGGCTTGCAGGGTGTTGACCACATCCGGGTTGTAGGCGTGGTACTCGCCACCGTGGACGAACTTGAGCAGACCGCCCTGCTGGATCGGCTTGCGCGCGCTCCAGGCTTCGGCAGCGAGCAGCTTCTGGTCGCTCTCCAGGTCTTCGAAACGCGCACCCTTGATGCGGCTGGACACGCCCTTGAAGCTCAGGCCCACCACTTCCGCGGACAGACCGATGGCTTCGAACAGTTGCGCGCCACGGTACGAGGTGATGGTGGAGATGCCCATCTTCGACAGGATCTTCAGCAGACCCTTGGAGATGCCCTTGCGGTAGTACTTGAACACTTCGTCCAGATCGCCCAGCACTTCGCCGGTGCGGATCAGGTCGGCGAGCACTTCGTAGGCCAGGTACGGGTACACAGCCGAGGCACCGAAGCCCAGCAGCACGGCGAAGTGGTGCGGGTCGCGGGCAGTGGCGGTCTCGACCAGGATGTTGCTGTCGCAACGCAGGCCCTGCTCGGTCAGACGGTGGTGCACCGCACCGACGGCCAGGGAGGCATGCACCGGCAGCTTGCCCGGCGCAATGTAGCGGTCGCTCAGCACCAGCTGGGTCTTGCCGCTGCGCACGGCCTCTTCGGCCTGATCGGCGATGTTACGGATGGCCGCTTCCAGGCCGACGCCCTCGTCATAGTTGAGGTCGATCAGTTGGCGCTCGAAGCCCTCACGCTCCAGGTTCATCAAGGACCGCCACTTGGCGGGCGAGATCACCGGCGAGCTGAGGATCACCCGCGAGGCATGCTCGGGGGATTCCTGGAAGATATTGCGCTCGGCGCCCAGGCAGATTTCCAGCGACATGACGATCGCTTCGCGCAGCGGGTCGATCGGCGGGTTGGTCACCTGGGCGAACTGCTGGCGGAAGAAGTCGTACGGCGAACGCACACGCTGGGACAGTACGGCCATGGGCGTGTCGTCACCCATCGAGCCGACCGCTTCCTGGCCCTGCTCGCCCAACGGACGCAGCACCTGGTCGCGCTCCTCGAAGGTGACCTGGAACATTTTCATGTATTGCTTGAGCTGGTCGGCGTCGTAGCTGGCCACGCCCTGGTCGTCACTCAGGGTCGCCTGGATGCGCGTGGCGTGCTGACGCAGCCAGCGCTTGTAAGGGTGGCGCGACTTCAGGCGGTTGTCGATGGCGTCGGTGTCGAGGATCTGGCCGGTTTCGGTGTCCACGGCAAGGATCTGCCCCGGTCCGACCCGGCCCTTGGCCAGCACTTCTTCAGGCTGGTAGCCCCACACGCCGATTTCGGAGGCGATGGTGATATAGCCGTTGGTGGTGGTCACCCAGCGCGCCGGGCGCAGACCGTTACGGTCGAGCAGGCACACCGCGTGGCGGCCTTCGGTCATGACGATGCCGGCCGGGCCATCCCACGGCTCCATGTGCATGGAGTTGTATTCGTAGAAAGCGCGCAGGTCGGCGTCCATGGTCTCTACGTTCTGCCAGGCTGGCGGTACCAGCATGCGCACGCCACGGAACAGGTCGATGCCGCCGGTTACCATCAGTTCGAGCATGTTGTCCATGCTCGAGGAGTCGGAACCGACGCGGTTGACCAGCGGGCCGAGCTCTTCGAGGTCGGGGATCAGGTCGTTGGCGAACTTGGTGCGACGGGCCATGGCCCAGTTGCGGTTGCCGGTGATGGTGTTGATCTCGCCGTTGTGGGCGAGGAAGCGGAAGGGCTGGGCCAGCGGCCACTTCGGCAGGGTGTTGGTGGAGAAGCGCTGGTGGAACACGCAGATCGCGGTTTGCAGGCGCTCATCGCCCAGGTCCGGATAGAACGCCGCGAGATCGCGCGGCATCATCAAGCCTTTGTAGATGATGGTCTTGTGCGAGAAGCTGCAGATGTAGTGGTCGGCGTCATGGGCATTGGCCACGGACGAACGGCGACGGGCACTGAACAGCTTGATGGCGAATTCCTGATCGCTCAGGCCTTCACCGCCGATGAACACCTGTTCGATCTGCGGCAGGCGCTCCAGGGCCAGGCGTCCGAGCACGCTGGTGTCGATCGGCACCTTGCGCCAGCCGACCAGCCTCAGGCCGGCGTTGACGATCTCGCGATCCATGTTGGCGCGGGCAGCTTCGGCTTTGACCGGGTCCTGGTTGAAGAACACCATGCCGACGGCGTACTGCTTGGGCAGCTCGACGGCGAAGTGTTCCTGGGCCACGGCGCGCAGGAATTGATCGGGCTTCTGCATGAGCAGACCGCAACCGTCGCCGGTCTTGCCGTCGGCGTTGATGCCGCCGCGGTGGGTCATGCAGGTCAGCGCCTGCATGGCGGTTTGCAGAAGGTGGTGACTCGGCTCGCCCGTCATGTGGGCGATCAGGCCGAAACCACAGTTGTCCTTGAATTCTTCGGGATGGTACAGACCTGTTTTCATAGACACTTTCTCACCAGGTTCACCTCTCAACCGGAGGCAAATCTCTTTTTTAACAACCACTTACCATCCACGCCGATCAAACGCCAGCTTTTTTGCGGTGGCCATGGAAAACCATTGTTGCACAGCGACAGCGACGCCCACAAATTTTCATGTCTCACCATTGAAAATTTATGTCGCAATTTTGAATGTTTTTAAGTCGTACGCCGTGATAGCGGCATGACTGGAGTCTGAAGCGTTTCAGCCAGGACTGCAAGAACGGGCTTGTGGCCGGCAGTCTGGGACAGAAAAGCCTGCCGCGCGGGGTGCGCAGCAGGCTAGACGTGAATCAGGATTCGCTCAGCAACTGGGCGGCGGGGTGGTGCCGCCCGGAAGGTATCAGCGGGCCGTGGCCAGCTCTTGTTGGACGCTGCCGACGGTACGTGGCCAAGGTTTACCAGCCTGGACCTTGGCTGGCAAGTTCTTGATGGCGGCGGCGGCGGCGTCGCGGTTGGCGAAATTGCCGTAGGTCACCACGTACAGCGGCTTGCCCTGCAAGTTTTTCTTGAAGTAGCGATAGTCGCCACCCTGGGCCTTGACGAACGACTGGGCCGACGCCTCGGAGCTGGTGCCGAAGATCTGCACCACGTAATTACCGGGTTTCTGCCCAGCGTACCAGCTGCTGTTGCCGGCGCCACCGGCAGCCGGTTTGGCTGCGGGCTTGGCACTGGCGACCTGGGTCGGGGCCGCTGCCGGCTTGGCAGGTGCAACCGACTTGACTGGCTGGGTTGCAACTGGCTTCGTAACTGGAGCAACCGACTGCGCCGGAGCGGTTGCTACCGGCTGGGCCGGGGTTGGCGCGGGGCTTGCGGTGGCACCGGCTGGCGGCGCGATGGTGGTCACGGTCGGCGGTACGGCCGCCGAGGGCGCGGCAGGTTGCAGCGCGGTATTGCCGGCCGGGCCGCCTTCCTCGCCCTCGCCCATGCCAGCGGCTTCGGCCAGCGGCTCGCGCATCACCGGTTGCGACTGGCCAACCAGCGGCAATGGCATTGGCTGCGAGGAACCGGAGAACTCGATGGCGGGCGCGCCGCCATTGCCGCCCTGGCCCAACGGCAGCTGAGCCTGGGCGGCGGGCGCCTCGGCCGGGGCCTTGTCGCCCTTCTTGGGCATCAGGACCGCCGCGCCAACGGCGACCACGACCACAGCGGACAACGCGAGCACGTGTTTCTTAGGCATTTTGAACCCCATGGATGGTCGCTTGGCCGTGGTGCGGCTGGCGATCATGGCTTCGATCAAGGTATCGCGGGCAACCTGGTTGATGTTGCCAGGCCAACCGTCGGAGTTTTCGTGGATGTCGACGATCTGTTCGCGGGTGAACACCTCGATACCCCGGCCGGCGCCGTCCAGGCGCTGCTCCAGGTATTCGCGGGTCTCTTCCTCGCTATAGGGCGCCAGCTCGATGACATGGAAACGCTCGCCATCGGCATTGAGCTCCTCCAGCCCGGCGATCAACGACGGCTCGCCAAACAGGAACACATGCGGTCGCCCTTCGGCGACGCCGGCCGCCAACTCCAGCAACGCTTGGAGTGCCGACTCGTCGAGTTGTTCCGCGTCGTCCACCAACAGATAGACTTCCTGGCCGGTCAGGGCCAGTTGCACCACCTGCTTGAGGATCGCCTGCACTTCGGCCTGGGCCACACCCAGCGACTGGGCCACCTGACCGAGCACGCTGGCCGCGTCCGAAGCGCCGCGGGCGGAAACCACCACGCTTTGCACCGACTGTTTGTTGGTACTAGCCACCAGCGCCTGGCGCAGCAACGTCTTGCCGCTGCCCATGGGGCCAGTGACCGCCAGCATCAGCTGGCTGTAGCGCGCCAGGTGATGCAGTTGGCCCAATACCGGCTTGCGCTGGGCAGGGAAAAACTTGAAGCCAGGCACCCGCGGCGCGAACGGATCGTGGGTCAACTGGTAATGTTCGAGGAACGCCTCATCGGCATGCAGAGTGCTCATTGCGTTGTCACAACCTCAAAGCTGGGCCACGATCGCGCGGTAGTCCGCCGCCAGCGTGGCCTGTAAAATCTCTTTCGGATAGTCGTCGGTGACGACGGCCTCGCCCAGCTGGCGCAACAGCACCAGGCGCAGGCGCCCGTCGAGCACTTTCTTGTCGACCGCCATGTGCTCCATGAAATGCGCCGGGGTCATTTCCTGTGGTGGCACCACCGGCAATCCTGCGTCCTGCAGCAGGCGAATGGCGCGGTCCCGCGCCGACTGGTCGATCCAGCCCAGGCGCATGGACATTTCCAGGGCCATGACCGTGCCCGCCGCCACGGCTTCGCCGTGCAGCCAGACGCCATAGCCCATATGGGTTTCGATTGCATGGCCAAAGGTATGGCCAAGGTTGAGCGTGGCGCGTACGCCCGACTCGCGCTCATCGGCGCCAACCACGACGGCCTTGGCCGCGCAGGAACGACGGATGGCCTCGGTCAGCGCAACCGATTCCAGCGCCCGCAGTGCCTGCATGTTGTCTTCGAGCCAGGCCATGAACGGTTCGTCGCAGATCAGGCCGTACTTGATGACTTCGGCAAGACCGGCGGATAGCTCGCGTTCGGGTAGGGTCTTCAGGCTGGTGGTGTCGATCAGCACCGCGTTGGGCTGGTAGAAGGCACCCACCATGTTCTTGCCCAGCGGGTGGTTGATACCGGTCTTGCCGCCCACCGAGGAATCGACCTGGGACAGCAGGGTGGTCGGCACCTGGATGAAATCGACGCCGCGCTGGTAGCAGGCGGCGGCAAAGCCGGCCATGTCGCCGATCACCCCGCCACCGAGGGCGACCACGGTGGTACGGCGATCGTGCCGGGCCGTGAGCAGCGCATCGAAAATCAGCTGCAGGGTTTCCCAGTTCTTGTGGGCCTCGCCGTCAGGCAACACCACCGGCAGCACCGAATAGGCACCCAGGGTCTTGCTCAGGCGTTCGAGGTACAGGGGGGCGACGGTCTCGTTGGAGACGATGGCGACCTGCCGGCCGGCAATGTGCGGCGCCAGCAGCTCGGGCTGGTCCAGCAGGCCCTCGCCAATGTAGATCGGGTAGCTACGTTCGCCCAGGTCGACCTTTAGTGTCTGCATGTATCCCCACAATGTACTAAGGCGCGGTGGCGTCGGAGCGGCCCCGCGCGATGACGTTCAACCCCGTCTCGGCGTTGGTCGCCGAGCATAGTCCCCGCTCAGCGGGGCGGCAACTTCTGCAAGCGCTCGAGAATGTCCAGCACCACCATGCGCGGTGGTCGTTCGTCGGTTTCTACCACCAGGTCGGCGATCTCGCGATAGAGCGGGTCCCGGGTTTCCAGCAAGGCCCGCAGGGTGGCCTCTGGGTTGGCAGTGCGCAGCAGCGGTCGGTTGCGATCCCGCGAGGTGCGCCCGACCTGCTGCTCCACCGAGGCATGCAGGTAGATCACCCGCCCACCGGCGTACAGCGCGGCACGGTTGGCATCGCGCATCACCGCGCCGCCACCGGTGGCCAGCACCACGCCATCAAGGGCGCAGAGCTCGGCGATCATCGCTTGCTCGCGATCACGAAAGCCCGGCTCGCCTTCCTTGTCGAAGATCCACGGGATGTTGGCGCCGGTTCGCAGCTCGATTTCCTTGTCGGAATCCTTGAACAGCAGGCGCAGCTCTTTGGCCAACAGGCGTCCGATGGTGCTTTTTCCAGCGCCCATGGGCCCCACAAGTATCAAATTTCGCACAGAATCAACGACTCACAGCAATCGCCTGGTCACTCATGATACGCGGAGTCAGGAAGACCAGCAGCTCGGATTTTTTCTCTTGTAAAGCATCGCGTCGAAACAGCCGTCCAACATACGGCAGATCGCCAAAAAATGGCACCTTGTCGACCACTTTGTTATGCGACGTCGAGTACACGCCGCCAATCACAATGGTTTCGCCATCGGCCACGCGCACCTTGGCATTGACCTCGTTCTTGCGAATCGGCGGTACGTTGTTCAGGGCATTGATGAAGTCCGGCTCGTCCTTGGTCACCCGTACCGCCATCACTACCTTGCCGTCAGGGGTAATCTGCGGGGTCACCTCCAGCGACAGCGAGGCCTCGCGAAAGGAGATGGAGGTGGCACCGCTCCTGGTGGTTTCCTGGTAGGGTACCTCGGTACCCTTGAGGATCCGCGCGGTTTCCTTGTCGGCGGTGACCACCTTGGGCTGGGAGATGATCTCGCCATTGCCGCTCTTTTCCATGGCACTGAGCTCCAGGTCGAGCAGAATGTCGCTGCGCAGCAGGCCGACACCCAGGCCGGAGGTGGCACGCTCGACACCAAGGTCAACGAACAGCTCGCTGCCCAGGCCGTTGCCCTGGCCATATAGCGGCCCGCCCCAGCGTACGCCGAGGGCCTTTTCATAATCGACGCTGGCCTCGACGATCCGCGCTTCTATCATCACCTGGCGCACCGGCACGTCCAGCTGCGCCACCAGCCTGCGCAGCTCCACCATCTGCCGCGCAGGCTGGACGAGCACCAAGGTATTGGTACGCGCATCCACACTGACGGTGCCACGCCCGGCGAGGATATCGTCGCCGGACAGGCTAGCCATCAGCAGCTCGGCCAGCTCCGCCGCCTTGGCATGGAACACCGGGATCAATGCACGTTGCAGCGGCTCCAACTGCGCTTCCAGGGCCTGCTCCTGGCGAACGCCCATAGTCCGCTCGGTCAGCTCCGCCAAGGGCGCGACCAGCAACACGTTACCCTCCTGACGACGACCAAGGCCCCGGCTGCGCAGCACCAGGTCAAGGGCCTGGTCCCATGGCACCTGCTCCAGACGCAAGGTGATCCGCCCCTGCACTGTGTCACTGGCCACCAGGTTGACCCCCACATAGTCCGCCATGATCTGCAGGACCGCGCGAACTTCGACGTCCTGGAAGTTCAGCGACAGCGACTCACCCTCTGTCGCCAAGGCGCCCCGCCCCACCACCAGTACGAGCAGCATCGTGCCCAACCATTGCATCGACTTCATCCCTGACCTCCCCCTTCACACGCCCCCCAAGCAGCAGATACCGGTGGCGTTCCTGCCAGGCATCCCCGATATAGATCCGCTCGCGCACTGTTACCTGGTCCGCCGCAATGGCCACCACTAGCCCTTCGTCACGCCCCAGCGTCTCGCCCTCCCCGACCCGATACACATGACCACCCGAGCGCAACAGCGCTTGATGCCGCCCGCCACGCGCCAGAGTGCCAACCATTTCCAGCTGGTCCAGCGGGATACGGCCAAGCCCAAGACCCGGCCGCGCCGATGACCAGGCCCGGAATGGATCGAATGCCGTCACGGCCAGGGCCTGCCGAGCAGGCTCGTGCGCCAGCTCGGCCGGTACCGGCAACGCTTCGCCGGCGTGATAGGCATTGATCAGCAACTGCCCCACGATCAGGTCCGAACGCTCATCAGCCCGAGTCAGGCGCAGCCGCGCCACGTTCAACAAGCGCAACTGCCGTTGCCCTTGTTCCAGCCAGGCACGCACCGCCGGGTAACGCCCCCTCACCCGGACTTCCAGGGGAATCAGCCGATAATCCAGCTCACGCTGTTCCTCGCGCACATCGAGGCGCTCGAACAACAGGCCGTGCTCGTGGCCGGATACCGCCAAGGTATCGAGCCAGTCGCTGATGCCCTCTCCTGCGGAAAGTCGCCAGCGCTCCGTGCGCACATGCTGTTCGGCCTCCTCAAGTGCCTGACGTTCGGCACCCAGCTCAACGAGCTGCGCTTCACGCTCCCGCAACGCTTGCTGCACGGCACGTGCCTGGACGGCAGCCGCGCCATACGCAAGGCCCGGCTCGCGAAGACGAATGAAGTACCCCGCGACCAGCACCGCTAATACGCCTAACGAGACCAGCACGACGCCGAATGCCGGGGACCGACAGACCCGCGCTTGCCAGTCGCCCCAGCGCCAGCCATTCATGACGCCTCCGGCGACAAACGCGCCGCCAGCAGAAACTCGTCACCCGCCTGGTGGTAACGCAGATGGACCAGCTCGACCTCCTGCAGCACACCGGTCTGCTGCAAGTCACGCATGAGCCGCGCCACCACCGCCGCCGAGGCGGCCAGCCCGGCTAGCTGCAAGCGCTCGCCCTGCCAGTCCACCTCGGTCAGTTGCGCCCCCTCGGGCATCGCCTGCTCCAGGCTGAGCAACAGCCCCGGTAGCAACGCCTGCCTGGCACGAAGCGTGGTCAAGGCGGCATATTGCGCCTGCGCCGCCTGGCGCGCCTCACGCAGCCGCTCAAGCTGCAGCAGTCCACCCTCTAGCCGGGCAAGCTCAGCCTGGTGCCGGGCAACCACTTCGGCCTGCCTCGCCAGCCGTGCCCGCACCGCCTGGTCGAGCAGCAACACACCGGCCAAGGCCAGGATCAGGCTGAGCACCAGTACCTGCTGAAAGCGCCGCAATGTCTTCGCCCGCCGCTGCTCGCGCCAAGGCATCAGGTTCAGTCGCACCCTCATGCGGCACCGCCCTGCGCCAGCCCGTAAGCCAGCACCATGGATGGACCGATATCCTCCAGGCCAGCCAATGCAGGCGGACAAGCCATGCGGCAGGCCACTCCCAGCCGCTCGGAGATCGACCGGGCTCGCCCAGGACTGGCAGCGGCCCCGATCAACAGGACCTCCTGGGCTGTAGCCAACCCATCGATGTGTTCACCCCATTGATCCGGCGAAACCATCACGTTTTGCTGGCGCTGGGGCACATCACCATCCGCCCAGCGGTGCGTCACCAGTTGCGTGTTTTCCATCTGCAGGACCAGGCTGTCGCCAGGTGTCAGTGCGCGCCAAAGCACTACGCTGTCCACCTCTACCGCCACCAGCTCCAACCCAACCTGAGCGAACAGTTGCTCGAAGGGATCGAGCTGGCTCTGCCGACAGGCCACGACCAGGGCGTCGATCATGCCCGGCGCCTGGGCGCTGGGCCCGAGCAGTTGAAAGTCCAGGGCAAGATCATCCAGCGGGAAAGGAAAGAGCTGGTCGGCGAGCCCCAACAACTGTGCCTCCATGACCTCACCGGACGGGTCGGCCACCACTTGGCAAACCTTGCAGATTAGCTGGGAGGCCGGCAGTGCCAGGGCCACCTGACGCTGACGTGTCGCGCAACGTTCATGCGCTTTGCGCAACGCCGTTTGCAGTTGCCCGCCGCCCGCGGACGGCGTGCCCAGCAAAGGCTCGACGGCCCAACCGGCGACCCGCAAGGCCCGCCTTTGCCGGCCCAGATGCAGCATCCTTATGGAATCGTCGGTGATTTCCACCCCCAGCAGTGAACCGACGCTGCCGCCAAAGTCTCCAAGCATGACTGTCACTTCCCTGTCGTGCGCAGCCCGTGCCATTGCGCTGCAGGCGGTCGCCGCGCCGCCCCGGACGGTCACCCGGCGGGGCGAAAAATGCTTATAATGCCCAGCGAATTTTCCCGTCCGCCGGCCCCTCGCGCCCTCCACTCCTCAACCAGGACACCCCAAAGCCTTGATACGCCTGCTGAAGTTCTTCTGGTGGTCTTTCGTCGCAGTCATCTGCGCGCTCGTACTCGGTGTGAGCGGTGCGTTTCTGTATCTTAGCCCTAGCCTGCCCTCGGTCGACGCGCTCAGAAGCGTCCAGTTGCAAATCCCCCTGAGGGTCTACAGCAGCGACGGCAAGCTGATTGCCGAGTTCGGCGAAATGCGCCGCTCGCCCATCAAGTTCCAGGAAATTCCCCCACAGTTCATCCAGGCGCTTCTGTCGGCCGAGGACGACAATTTCCTCAACCACTACGGCGTCGATCCCAGCAGCCTGATGCGCGCCGCGTCGCAGCTGCTCAAGTCCGGGCACATCCAGACCGGCGGCAGCACCATCACCATGCAGGTGGCGAAGAACTTCTTCCTGACCAGCGAACGCAGCTTCTCGCGCAAGACCAACGAGATTCTCCTGGCCCTGCAGATCGAGCGCGAGCTGACCAAGGACGAGATCCTCGAGCTGTACGTCAACAAGATCTACCTGGGCAACCGCGCCTATGGCATCGATGCCGCGGCGCAGGTGTACTACGGCAAGTCGATCCGCGATGTCAGCCTGGCGCAGATGGCCATGATCGCCGGCCTGCCGAAGGCGCCGTCGCGCTTCAACCCGCTGGCCAACCCGGTGCGCGCCAAGGAGCGCCGCGACTGGATCCTCGGGCGCATGTACAAGCTCGGCAAGATCGACCAGACCAGTTACCAGGCCGCCCTGGCCGAGCCGCTGAACGCCAGCTACCACGTGCCGACCCCGGAAGTGAGCGCCCCCTATGTGGCCGAGATGGCCCGCGCCGAGATGGTCGGCCGCTACGGTAGCGACGCCTATACCGAAGGTTTCCGCGTCACCACCACGGTGCCCAGCGCCACCCAGCAGATGGCCAACAACGCCGTGCTCAACGGCCTCAGCGTATACGACGAGCGCCACGGCTACCGCGGCCCGGAAGCACGTTTCCCTGGCAAGACCCGCGCCGCCTGGCTGCAGGACCTGGGCAAGCAACGCACCCTCGGCGGCCTGGAGCCGGCGATCGTCACCCAGGTCGAGAAGACTGGCCTGAAGGTGATGACCCGTGGCGGCCTGGAAGAGACCGTGGCCTGGGACACCATGAAGTGGGCCCGGCCATACCTCAACAGCAACGCCCAGGGCCGCGCGCCGCAAGCACCGGCCGATGTCGCCCAGGTCGGCGACCTGGTGCGCCTGCAGCGCCTGGAAGACGGCACGCTGAAGTTCAGCCAGGTGCCGGGCGCGCAGAGCGCACTGGTCACCCTCGACCCCCGCGATGGCGCCATCCGCGCCCTGGTCGGCGGTTTCTCGTTCGAGCAGAGCAACTACAACCGTGCCATGCAGGCCAAGCGCCAGCCGGGATCGAGCTTCAAGCCTTTCGTCTATAGCGCTGCCCTGGACAACGGCTACACCGCCGCCAGCCTGGTCAACGACGCGCCGATCGTGTTCGTCGACGAATACCTGGACAAGGTCTGGCGCCCGAAGAACGACACCAACACCTTCCTCGGCCCAATCCGCATGCGCGAGGCGCTGTACAAGTCGCGTAACCTGGTGTCGATCCGCCTGCTACAAGCCATGGGCGTGGACCGCACCATCGACTACATCGCCAAGTTCGGCTTCAACAAGCAGGACCTGCCGCGCAACCTGTCGCTGGCACTGGGCACCGCGACGCTGACCCCGATGGAGATCGCCACCGGCTGGAGCGCCTTCGCCAACGGCGGCTACAAGATCAGCCCCTACCTGATCGAGCGTATCGACAGCCGCAACGGCGAGACGCTGTTCACCGCCAACCCGGCTCGCGTGCCCCAGGGCAGCCAGGACCAGGCCGGTCTCGCCGCTCCCGAGCAGCCGATCAACGTCGCACCGGTACCCGGCGAGGCGCCATCGGCCTACGGCCAGGTCGCGGCTGCGCCGCAGGCGCCAGCAGTGGCCGAGCAGATCATCGACGGGCGCACCGCGTACATCCTCACCAGCATGCTGCAGGACGTGATCAAGCGTGGCACCGGCCGCCGGGCGCTGGCCCTGGGCCGTACCGACCTGGCGGGCAAGACCGGTACCACCAACGAGTCCAAGGACGCCTGGTTCTCCGGTTACAACGCCGACTACGTCACCACCGTATGGGTCGGTTTCGACCAGCCGGAAACCCTGGGCCGCCGCGAGTACGGCGGCACCGTGGCCCTGCCGATCTGGATGAGTTTCATGGGCGCCGCCCTCAAGGGCATGCCCGAGCATGCGCCCGCCGAGCCCGAGGGAATTCTCAGCCTGCGCGTTGATCCAGTGAGCGGCCGCGCCGCCACACCGAGCACGCCGAATGCCTACTTCGAGCTGTTCAAGGCCGAAGATTCGCCGCCTTCGGTGGACGAACTGGGCAATGGCGCGGCACCAGGCAGCCCGCTGCCAGCGGATGAAGCAGCGCCGATGGATCTGTTCTAAACCTGACAGGCCGCTCCTACAAGGGACCGCGTCAGCCGGACATCGGCAAACAAAAAGCCCCGACTCTCACGAGCCGGGGCTTTTTCATGTCGCTACGGCTGGATCAGCCGTTGAACACGTCATCCACGCTTTTCAGCGGATAGTGCTTCGGATACGGCAGGGTAGCCACGCCGGATTCGATGGCGGCCTTGGCCACGGCATCGGAAACCACGGTGATCAGACGTGCGTCCAGAGGCTTCGGAATGATGTATTCACGGCCGAATTCCAGGGCCTGCACACCGTAGGCCTCGCACACTTCCTGCGGCACCGGCTGCTTGGCCAGGTCCTTCAGGGCGATGGCGGCGGCGATCTTCATTTCTTCGTTGATGCGCTTGGCGCGAACGTCCAGGGCACCACGGAAAATGAACGGGAAGCCCAGTACGTTGTTGACCTGGTTCGGGTAGTCGGAACGACCGGTGGCCATGATCACGTCGCTGCGAGTGGCGTGGGCCAGCTCTGGCTTGATTTCCGGATCAGGGTTCGAGCAGGCGAACACGATCGGGTTGGCCGCCATCGACTTCAGGCCTTCGGCGCTCAGCAGGTTCGGGCCGGACAGGCCGACGAACACATCGGCGCCGTCGAGGGCGTCGGCCAGGGTGCGCTTGTCGGTGGCGTGGGCGAACTGGGCCTTGTACTGGTTCAGGTCGTCACGGCCAGCGTGGATCACGCCGCTGCGGTCGATCATGAAGATGTTCTCGACCTTGGCACCCATGCTCACCAGCAGCTTCATGCAGGAGATGGCGGCGGCACCGGCACCCAGGCAGACAATCTTGGCGTCTTCGAGCTTCTTGCCGGCGATTTCCAGGGCGTTGATCATACCGGCCGCGGTGACGATGGCAGTGCCATGCTGGTCATCGTGGAACACCGGGATGTCGCACTGCTCGATCAGGGTGCGTTCGATCTCGAAGCACTCTGGCGCCTTGATGTCCTCGAGGTTGATGCCACCGAAGGTGATGGAGATGCGGCGTACGGTGTCGATGAAAGCCTGCGGGCTCTCGGACTCGACTTCGATGTCGAACACGTCGATACCGGCGAAACGCTTGAACAGAACACCCTTGCCTTCCATCACTGGCTTGGAGGCCAGCGGGCCGAGGTCACCCAGACCGAGGATGGCGGTGCCATCGGAAATCACCGCGACCAGGTTGCCCTTGCCGGTGTACTTGTAGGCCAGCTCTGGATCACGACCGATCTCACGCACGGGTTCGGCGACGCCTGGGCTGTAGGCCAGGGCGAGGTCGCGGGCAGTGGCGGTGGGCTTGGAGAGCTCGACGCTCAGTTTCCCCGGACGAGGCTGAGCGTGGTATTCGAGAGCGGCGGTTTTCAGGTCTGACATGATGGGCATTCCGCTGTTTACTGTTCTGACGGACCGCCGAGGATACGCAAAGAGCCGGGGGGCGACAAGACTGCCCGGTCACTCGGTGTCAAGGCCTCTGGCCTACGACTTTACGCTATAACCCACGGGGCTTACCGGGCCCAGTGTGTACAATCCAATAGCAAACTGTCTACAACTATTTAGGCTCCACCATGCTCGGATCGGTCAATGGCAACAGCCAGCGTCGCTGCCCGGGCTTGAGCCCGCCTTTGCGGGAACGATCCAGCACCCAACCGCGCGCCTCGACCTGGCGTCCCTTGAGGTTAGCGAAGAAGCTGGCAGGGAAGCTGCGTTGCAGACGAGCGGGGACCTGCAATACCACGTGGTCGTCGAGCTCCAGCCAGGTACCACCACGATTGCGCTCGATATTTGTGATTTTACCGCTGATGACGGCAAAGCCGGACTGGCGGATGTCCCCGGCGCGCAGCACCGGCGACTGCCGCCATAGCCCGACAGCCGACCTGCGCGCCGTGTGCTCGGCTTGCTGCTGGCAGCCCGACAGGCTGACGTTGGGAGCAATGGCAACCCGATAGCCCAAGCCTTCGCTGAGCAGTTGTGCTTCGAAATTGTCGCCAGTACGGCCATAGATGTGCGCCAGGGTGCGCCCGTACTTGTCCCTGGACTCAGCCCCCGGCACCAGCCCGATCCGTCCGTCGCTAGCCTTGACCAAGGCCTGCAGGCGCCGCTTGGCCGCCTCGGCATAGGGTTCGCTGGTACGCCCCTTGCGGCCGATTTCCGGCGCATTGATACCGATCAGCCGCACACTGCGGCCATCGACCAAGCGCAGGGTGTCGCCATCGACCACTGTGCGCACCTCCACCTGCTGCGCCTGCTTGGGCAACGGGCAGAACGCCTGGGCTGGAAAATGCCAGATCGCGCCCACAAAAAAGGCGCCCACAAGGGGCGCCTTCTTTTGCAACAGCGCGAACCTCGAGAGATTCGCCATGCGCATGATTACTTCTTGGTACCGAACATACCGAAGCGATCGGCGAACTTCTGTACGCGACCACCGGTGTCCAGGACTTTCTGCTTACCGGTGTAGAACGGGTGGCACAGGTTGCAAACGTCGATCGCCAGGGTGCTACCCAGGGTCGAACGGGTTTCGAATTTGTTGCCGCAGCTGCAGGTGACTGCAACCGCTTCGTAGTTCGGATGAATATCTGCTTTCATGGTCACTTCCTCGAGCTGCGTGCCGCCACCCAACACCTATTGTTGAATACCGCACGTAATTAGGCGGCGAATAATACCAGAGCACGGTGCCAGCGCAAGTTGTCGCTTGCACCGGCTGTCGTCTGCTAGGCTCGCCTGATTTGTGAAACGCCCTCCAGAGACCTTCCGCGTGTCCGACGTCATCCTGCGCCTTGCCCTGCCCTCGCCCCTGCGTCGCCTGTTCGACTACCGGGCCACCGCGAGCATGGCGCGCCAGGCGCTGGCCCCCGGCATGCGCATCCGTGTGCCGTTCGGCCGACGCGAGATGATCGGCGTACTGGTGGAGGTCGCCGACAAAAGCGAAGTGCCGGCCGACAAGCTCAAGCCCGCCAGCGCTCTGCTCGACCCAACCTCGCCGCTGCCGCCAGCGTTGTTCAAGCTGTGCCTGTGGACTGCCCAGTATTACCAGCACAGCCTCGGCGATACCCTCAGCTGGGCCCTGCCGACGCTGCTGCGCCAAGGCGAGCCGGCCGAGGCCCGCCAGGAGCGTTTCTGGCACGTTGCCCCCGGCGCGCGCCTGGAGGACCCTCGCATCGCCCGTGCGCCGCGCCAGCGCGAAGCGCTCAAGACCCTGTCACAGCACCCCCACGGTGTCGCTCACGCGCTGCTGGGCAAGCTCGGCCTGAACAAGGACAGCCTCGACCTGCTGCTGGCCAAGGAACTGGTGCAGGTCGAAGTACGCCGCCATTTGCCGGCCGCGCGCCACGAACACTGGCTGGCCCAGCCAGAGCTGCCGCTCAACGAAGAACAACGTGCTGCCTTCGAGGCCGTACGCGCGGGCTTCGGCGCCTTCCACGCCTATTTGCTGGCCGGAGTCACCGGCAGCGGCAAGACCGAGGTCTACCTGCAACTGATCCGCGAGACCCTCGAGGCCGGCAAGCAGGCATTGATCCTGATCCCCGAGATCAACCTCGGCCCGCAGACCCTGCAACGCTTCGAACAGCGTTTCAACGCCCGTATCGCCCTGCTGCACTCGGCGGTGAACGACCGCGAGCGCTTGGACGCCTGGCTGGCGGCCCGCGACGGCGAGGCCGATATCATCATCGGCACCCGCTCGGCACTGTTCACGCCGATGAAGAACCCCGGGCTGATCATCATCGACGAGGAGCACGATGGCTCCTATAAACAGCAGGAAGGCCTGCGCTACCACGCCCGCGACCTGGCGGTGGTGCGCGCGCACCAGGAGAACGTGCCTATCCTGCTGGGCTCGGCCACGCCGTCGCTGGAGAGCCTGCACAACGCCCACAGCGGCCGCTACGGCCTGCTGCGCATGAACCAACGCGCCGGCGGCGCCAAGCCACCACGCTTCCTGCGCCTGGATGTGCGCAGCCTGCCGCTGGACAGCGGCATCAGCGGCCCGTTGCAACAGGCCATCCGCCAGACCCTGGAGGCCGGCCAGCAGGTGCTGGTGTTCCTCAACCGCCGCGGTTTCGCCCCGACCCTGCTGTGCCACGACTGCGGCTGGCTGTCGGAATGCCCGCGCTGCGACGCGCGCATGACCGTGCACCAACGCTCGGGCGTGCTGCGCTGCCACCATTGCGGCTATGACGAGCGCCTGCCGCTGCAGTGCCCCCAGTGCGCCCATGTCGACCTACGCCCGGTGGGTGCCGGTACCGAGCGCGCCGAAGAGCGCCTGAAGGTGCTGTTCCCCGAGTATCCGGTCCTGCGCGTGGACCGCGACAGCACCTCGCGCAAGGACGCCATGCACCAGCTGTTCAGCACCATCCAGCGCGGCCAGCCGAGCATCCTGGTCGGCACCCAGATGCTAGCCAAGGGGCACCATTTCCCGCGGGTGACCCTGGTGGCCATCCTCGATGCCGACGGTGGGCTGTTCTCCGGCGACTTCCGTGCCAGCGAGCGCATGGCCCAGCTGATCGTCCAGGTGGCCGGCCGCGCCGGCCGCGCCGAGGAGCCCGGCAAGGTGATAGTGCAGACCCACCTGGCCGACCACCCACTGCTGGTGCAACTCACCGAGCAGGGCTACTTCGCCTTCGCCGAGCAGGCCCTGAGCGAGCGCCGCGCCGCCGGCCTGCCACCGTTCGCCCACCTGGCCCTGCTACGCGCCGATGCGCACAAGCCGGGCCAGGCCGAGGGTTTCCTCGACGAGGCTTGCAGCGCCGCCGAGCGCCTGCTGCGCGAGCAAGGCCTGCACGGCATCGAGCTGCTGGGCCCGGTGCCTGCGCCAATGGAGCGACGGGCGGGCCGGTTCCGCGCGCAACTATTGCTCCAGGCCAATGCCCGGGCGCCCCTGCATCGACTGATCAGCGCCTGGTTGCTAGTGTTGGAGCAGATGCCATCGGGGCGCCAAGTGCGCTGGTCGCTGGATGTCGATCCGGTCGATCTGTACTAAGCGACAAGCTGCAAGCTTCAAGAAAAAGCAGCCCTGCACTGACGCTTGCAGCTTGCGGCTTACAGCTTGAAGCTTGGCGCTATCCGCTCAAAGGTTGGCAACCCGCGCCGGGCAACGGATAATGCCCAGTTTTTCCACCTGCGCATCGAAGCGCTCCACCGCGCTTGCGGTCGAAAAGAGACCCTCATGAAAGACACCATTCGCCAGCTGATCCAGCAAGCCCTCACCCAACTCGTCACCGACGGTGTGCTGCCTGAAGGGCTGACGCCGGCGATCCAGGTGGAAAACGCCCGGGACAAGACCCACGGCGACTTCGCCAGCAACATCGCCATGATGCTGGCCAAGCCGGCCGGCATGAAGCCGCGCGACCTGGCCGAGAAGCTGATCAACGCCCTGCCGAAAAGCCCTGACATCACCAAGGTCGAGATCGCCGGCCCCGGCTTCCTGAACTTCTTCCAGAACACCGCCGCCCTGGCCCAGCGCCTCGACGCCGCCCTGGCCGATGCCCATCTGGGTGCGCGCAAGGCTGGCCCGGCCGAGAAAGTCGTCATCGACATGTCGGCACCGAACCTGGCCAAGGAAATGCACGTCGGCCACCTGCGCTCGACCATCATCGGCGACAGCGTCGCGCGGGTGCTGGAGTTCCTCGGCGACGACGTCATCCGCCAGAACCACGTGGGTGACTGGGGTACCCAGTTCGGCATGCTGATGGCCTACCTCCAGGAAAACCCGATCACCAGTGACGAGCTGTCAGATCTGGAGAACTTCTACCGCGCCGCGAAGAAACGCTTCGACGAGTCCGAAGAGTTCGCCACCCGCGCCCGTGGCCTGGTGGTCAAGCTGCAAGCCGGCGACCCCGAGTGCCTGGCGCTGTGGACGCGCTTCAAGGACATCTCGCTGTCGCACTGCCAAAAAACCTACGAGCTGCTCAACGTCAAGCTGACCATGGCCGACGTGATGGGCGAGAGCGCCTACAATGCCGACCTGGCCAACGTGGTCGCCGACCTCAAGGCCAAGGGCCTGCTGGTCGAGGACCAGGGCGCCCAGTGCGTGTTCCTCGACGAATTCAAGAACGCCGAGGGCGACCCACTGCCGGTGATCGTGCAGAAGGCCGACGGCGGCTACCTGTACGCCACCACCGACCTGGCCGCCGTGCGCTACCGCAGCAACAAGCTGCAGGCTGATCGCGCCCTGTACTTCGTCGACCAGCGCCAGGCCCTGCACTTCAACCAGGTGTTCGAAGTGGCCCGCCGCGCCGGCTTCGTCGGCCACCCGATGAAGATGGAGCACATGGGCTTCGGCACCATGAACGGCGCCGACGGCCGCCCGTTCAAGACCCGCGATGGCGGCACCGTCAAGCTGATCGACCTGCTCACCGAGGCCAAGGACCGTGCCTACGCGCTGGTCAAGGAAAAGAACCCCTCGCTGGCCGAGGACGAACTGCGCCACATCGGCGAGGTGGTCGGCATCGGCGCGGTCAAGTACGCCGACTTGTCCAAGCACCGCACCAGCGACTACAGCTTCAACTTCGAACTGATGCTCAACTTCGAAGGCAACACCGCACCGTACCTGCTGTACGCCTACACCCGGGTGGCCGGCGTGTTCCGCAAGCTGGGCAAAGGCTTTGGCGAGATCGACGGCACCATCGTCCTGCAAGCCGCGCACGAACAGGACCTGGCCGCGCGCCTGGCGCAGTTCGGCGAAATCCTCAACAACGTTGCCGAAAAAGGTACTCCACACGTACTGTGCAGCTACCTGTACGACCTCGCCGGCCTGTTCTCCAGTTTCTATGAGAACTGCCCGATCCTCTCCGCCGATACCGCCGAACAACAGCAGAGCCGCCTGCGCCTGGCCGCCCTGACCGGCCGCACCCTCAAGCAGGGCCTGGAACTGCTCGGCCTGGAAACCCTGGAGCGCATGTAAGTTGGCTGCAAAGAAAAAACCCGCGCCCAAGCGCGGCGCCAGCCGCCACCAGCCACCCGCCAAGCAGCCGATTCCCGGCTGGGTGTGGCTGGCGGTCGGCCTGACCGTGGGCGCCTTTATCGTATTCCTGATGAAGCTCGAACCCGGCGGCGGCGATATCAAGCGCGCCAAGCCCGAGCAGCAGAAACCGGAGCGAGTCGCCGAGGCCAGCAAGACCACCACACCGACACCCCAGCAGCCGGTGAAGCCGAAGTACGACTTCTACACCCTGCTGCCGGAGTCGGAGGTGATCGTGCCGCCCGAGGCCGTGCCGGAGAAAACCCCGCCGGTACCGGCGCAGCCACCGGTGCCGAGCACTCCGGTCACCCCTGCAGAGGCGGCGAAGATCGACACCGCCCGCGCCCAGGCCGCTTTGCTGGGCCAGACACCGCCACCGGCACCACCGGTGATCAAGCCGGCGGCCACCACCCAGTTCTTCCTGCAGGCCGGCTCGTTCCGCAAGCAGGCGGACGCCGACAAGGTCCGTGCACAGATCATCCTGCTCGGCCAGGCGGTGAAGGTTGAGTCGGGGACGGTCAAGGAAGAGACCTGGTACCGCGTGATGGTCGGCCCGTTCAGCAACCGCGAACAGCTGACCGTGGCGCAAAAGCAACTGGCCGGGGCAGGCTTCAGCAACCTGCTGTTGCAACAGCGCCGCCAGTAAGCGCCAGGCCACGAGCCTCAAGCGTCAAGAAAAAGCAGGATCGACCTGTACCTCTTCTTGCAGCTTGTGGCTCGCAGCTTGCCGCTATCAAACCCGGCGCCGCTCGGCGTTGACCTGGGAAATCTGGCTGTTGAGTGTCCAGAAGTCATACAGCACACCGAGCAGGAACAAACCGCCGGTGAACAGGTAGATCAACGCACTGATCCATTTGCCCTGGTACAGCCGGTGCACGCCGAAAATGCCCAGGAAGGTCAACAGGATCCACGCCAGGTTGTAATCCACGCCGCCCGACTCGAAGCGCGTGTCCGCCTCGCGATCCATCGATGGGATCAGGAACAAGTCGATCAACCAGCCGATGCCCAGCAAACCGAGGGTGAAGAACCAGATCGTCCCGGTTATCGGCTTGCCATAGTAGAAACGGTGCGAGCCGGTGAAGCCGAAGATCCACAGCAGGTAGCCGAGGACCTTGCTGTGGGTGTCGTGCGCGGGCACACCCTGTTGATAACCATTCATTCGAAGCCCTCGTGGGTTAGCCGAAAATTTTCTAACGGAAAATGTGACTTTTCCGTGTTGACCCGACATATGGTACGTGGCTGAGCGACCAACGGATCAGAATTTGATCAAAAAGCTGTTATAAAGTTGCGCGCCAACACCTATAAGAGCTTCATCTATGCCACCTTTTTTCAAGACATGGCTGACCCTCTGCCTTTTATTGCCCCTGGCCGCCCACGCCACCAACCGTGAGCAACGACTCCCCAGCGGTTTCACCGGTTACACGGCCAATGCCGATGCCACGGTGAAACGCGCCCCGGTTCAATACCGCAACACCACCCTGCGTGCCCGCCCTGGCAATGCCGCCAAGCAACAGGCCGCGGGCCTGCAGGCCGTGGCAATGTCACCCAAGCAAAGCAGCGAAGTGCTCAGCCGCGCGGTTAACGTACTGGGCACGCCCTATCGCTGGGGCGGCAGTAGCCCGAAGAAGGGCTTCGACTGCAGTGGCCTGGTCAAGTACGCCTTCAACGACGTGGCCGATGTCGACCTGCCCCGCACATCCAACGCCATGGCTCGGGGCCAGGGCGTGAAGGTGGCCAAGGGTGACCTCAAGCCAGGCGACCTGATCTTCTTCAACATCAAGAGCCGCCGGGTCAACCATGTGGCCATCTACCTGGGCAACGACCGCTTCATCCACGCGCCGCGCACCGGCAAGCGGGTGAGTATCGACAGCCTGGACAAGCCCTACTGGCAAAAACACTACGTAGTGGCCAAGCGCGTGCTACCCAAAGACCAACAGGCACTGCGCCTGGCCAAACGCTAAGCCACGGCACCCTGTAGGAGCCAGCCCTGCTGGCCGAGCAGGCGCCGCAGCGCCTGGGTGCTCGCCGGCAAGCCGGCTCCTACAGCACACCCCGCACCTTCAGCACCTGCATCGCCGCGTCCATCGTCCGCATCCCGATCGCCCCGCCAGCCTGCATCAACGAGTAGACCTGCGTCATCCGCCCCTCGCGGATCAGGTTGCGCACCGCAGGCGTCGCCACCAGCACCTCGCGCGCCGCCACCCGCCCGCCATCGCGACGCTGGACCAGCACCTGCGCGACCACCAGGCGCAGCGAGTCGGCAAGCAGCGTGCGCACCAGCGGCTTTTCCTCCGGCGCGAATACCTCCACCAACCGGTCGATGCTGTTCAGCGCCGAGCGCGTATGCACGGTGGCCAATACCAAATGCCCGGTTTCCGCCGCCCGCAGCGCCAGGCGAATGCTCTCGAGGTCGCGCAGCTCACCGATCATGATCACATCCGGATCCTGGCGCAGCGCACTGCGCAGGCCCTGGGCAAAGTCTCGGCTATGACGCCCGACCTCGCGCTGGCTGACCAGGCTGCGCTGACTGCTGTGGATAACTTCGATCGGGTCTTCGAGGGTGACGATGTGCAGCGCATGGTCGCGGTTCAGGCGGTCGACCAGCGCCGCCAATGTACTGGACTTGCCGCTGCCGGTCGGCCCGCCCACCAGCACCAGGCCTTCCCGATATCGAACGACATGCTCAAAGACCTCCGCCAGTTCAAGCGTCTCGATATCCGCCACCTGTGCCGGTATCAAGCGCACGCTGGCACCCAGCCCATTGCGCTGACGAAACAGGTTTAGCCGAAATCGGCCCAGGCCAGGCAGGCTCAACGCCAGGTCCAGTTCATCTGCGCTTCGCCATTGCTGGCACTGGCCATCATTCAGCAATTTGGCCATGCCTTGTTCCAGCCCCTGTGCTGTCAACGGCGCGAGGTCCAACCGCTGCAGCACGCCAGCCAGACGCAGCAATGGCTGTTCGCCCACGGCCAGGTGCAGGTCGCTGGCACCGGCGGCAACGGCCTGGCCCAGCAGCGCGGTCACATCCATGAGACTCCCCAACGGCGATCAAGCAGGTAGAATGCCGCAGACCCCAAAACCGTCGGCGACGAACCATGTCCACCCTAGCAGACAACATTTCCGCCATTGCCCGCCGCATCGACAGCGCGGCCAGGGCCGCCGGGCGCGATCCAGCCAGCGTCCAGCTGCTGGCGGTGAGCAAGACCAAGCCCGCCAGCGCTATCCGCGAGGCCTACACGGCCGGCCTGCGCGATGTGGGTGAGAATTACCTTCAGGAAGCCCTGACCAAACAACAGGCACTTTCCGACCTGCCCTTGATCTGGCACTTCATTGGCCCCATTCAGTCGAACAAGACCAAGGCCATCGCCGAGCACTTCGACTGGGTACATTCCGTGGACCGCCTGAAGATCGCCCAACGCCTCTCCGAGCAGCGCCCTGCCGACTTGGCGCCACTGAACATCTGCCTGCAAGTGAATGTAAGTGGCGAGGGCAGCAAGTCCGGTTGCGCGCCCGCCGAACTGCCGGCCCTGGCCCAGGCGGTGAAGGCCCTGCCCGGCCTGTGCCTGCGCGGGCTGATGGCGATTCCAGAGCCAACCGAGGACCGCGCCGAGCAAGAGGCCGCCTTCGCCACGCTGCGCCAGCTTCAGGCGCAACTGGACCTTGGCCTGGACACCCTGTCGATGGGCATGAGCCACGACCTGGAAGCCGCCATCGCCCAGGGTGCGACCTGGGTCCGCATCGGCACCGCCCTGTTCGGTGCCCGCGACTACGGCCAGGCCTGAATCCATGCTTAACTCACTCTTTCCCTCAAGGACCTGACATGAGCAAGACTCGTATTGCCTTTATCGGCGCCGGCAACATGGCCGCCAGCCTGATCGGCGGCCTGCGTGCCCAGGGCCTGGACGCCGCGCAGATTCGTGCCAGCGACCCGGGTGCCGAGACCCGCGCGCGGATCCAGGCCGAACATGGCATCGAAGCCTTCGAAAGCAACGCCCAGGCCATCGATGGCGTGGACGTGATCGTCCTCGCGGTCAAGCCGCAGGTAATGAAGGCGGTCTGCGAAACGCTCAAACCCAACCTGCAACCCGGCCAACTGGTCGTCTCGATCGCCGCCGGCATCACCTGCGCCAGCCTGCAGGCCTGGCTGGGCGCGGTCCCGGTGGTGCGCTGCATGCCCAACACCCCGGCGCTGCTGCGCCAGGGCGTCAGCGGCCTGTATGCAACCGAGCAAGTGTCCGCCGAACAACGTCAGCAAGCCGAGCAATTGTTGTCCGCGGTGGGCACCGCCCTGTGGCTGCAACAGGAACAGCAACTGGACGCCGTCACCGCCGTTTCCGGCAGCGGTCCGGCGTACTTCTTCCTGCTGATCGAAGCCATGACCGCCGCCGGCGAGAAACTCGGCCTGCCGCGCGAAACCGCCTCGCAACTTACCCTGCAAACCGCCCTGGGCGCCGCGCGCATGGCGGTGTCCAGCGACGTCGACGCCGCCGAACTGCGCCGTCGCGTGACCTCGCCGGCCGGCACCACGGAAGCGGCGATCAAGTCGTTCCAGGCCAGCGGTTTCGAGGCGATCGTCGAGCAGGCACTGCAAGCCGCGGCGACCCGCTCCGCCGAACTGGCCGAACAACTGGGCAAATAAGGAGCCTTTGATGAATGCACTGTCCGGCGCCGCGATCTTCGTGGTGCAAACCCTGGTCAGCCTGTACCTGGTGATCGTCCTGCTGCGCTTCGTGCTGCAGCTGGTCAAGGCCGACTTCTACAACCCACTCAGCCAGTTCGCCGTGCGCGCCACCCAGCCGCTGCTCAAGCCGCTGCGCCGGGTGATCCCCAGCATCGCCGGCCTGGACACCTCGTCGCTGCTGCTGTCGATCATCATCCAGGCGCTATTGATGGCCTTCGTGCTGATGGTCACCTACGGCACTTTCGGCGACATCCTGCACCTACTGATGTGGTCGATCCTGGGCATCACCTCGCTGTTCCTGAAAATATTCTGGGTGGCGATGATCGTCATGGTCATCGTCTCGTGGGTCGCGCCGAACAGCCACAACCCGGCCGCCGAGCTGGCCTACCAGATCAGCGAGCCGGTGCTGGCGCCGTTCCGCCGCCTGGTGCCGAACCTCGGCGGCATGGACATTTCGCCGATCTTCGCCTTCATCGCCATCCAGGTGATCCAGTCGTTCCTCATGCCGCAACTGGCCGCCTACGCCGGCATGCCGCAGGAGCTGTGGCGGATGATCTGATCCGCCCCGCTACATCGACACTTCCAGCGGCAAGCCTTTGCTTGCCGCTGGGGGTAGCGCTCTTTAGACTTACGCCTCCGTCAAGCGTGAGCAGGGTCGATGTCCACTGTCCTTCCCGAAGATTCCGTCGGTCTGGTAACACCGCAAATTGCCCGGTTCGATGAACCGCTGGCCCTGGCTTGTGGCCGCTCCCTGGCCTCGTACGAGCTCATCTACGAAACCTATGGCACCCTCAACGCCGCCGCCAGCAATGCCGTGCTGATCTGCCATGCGTTGTCCGGCCACCACCATGCCGCTGGCTACCATGCCGCCACCGACCGCAAGCCGGGCTGGTGGGACAGCTGCATCGGCCCCGGCAAGCCAATCGATACCAACCGATTCTTCGTGGTCAGCCTGAACAACCTCGGCGGCTGCAACGGCAGCACCGGCCCCAGCAGCCTCAACCCAGCCACTGGCAAGCCCTACGGCGCCGACTTTCCGGTACTGACCGTGGAAGACTGGGTGCACAGCCAGGCACGCCTGGCCGATCGCTTAGGCGTCCAGACCTGGGCGGCCATCGTCGGCGGCAGCCTGGGCGGCATGCAGGCGCTGCAATGGACCATCACCTACCCCGACCGGGTGCGCCACTGCGTGGACATCGCCTCGGCGCCCAAGCTGTCGGCACAGAACATCGCCTTCAACGAAGTGGCGCGCCAGGCGATCCTCACCGACCCTGAATTCCACGGTGGTTCGTTCCAGGACCAGGGTGTGATCCCCAAACGCGGCCTGATGCTGGCACGCATGGTCGGCCATATCACCTACCTGTCGGACGACTCGATGGGCGAGAAATTCGGCCGCGAGCTCAAGAGCGACAAGCTCAACTACGACTTCCACAGCGTCGAATTCCAGGTCGAGAGCTACCTGCGCTACCAAGGCGAGGAGTTCTCCGGGCGCTTCGATGCCAACACCTACCTGCTGATGACCAAGGCACTGGACTACTACGACCCGGCCGCCGCCCACGGCGGCGACCTGGCGGCGACCCTGGCACATGTGACGGCGGACTACTGCATCATGTCGTTCACCACCGACTGGCGCTTCTCGCCGGCCCGTTCGCGGGAGATCGTCGACGCCCTGATGGCCGCGCGCAAGAACGTCTGCTACCTGGACATCGACTCGCCTTACGGCCACGACGCCTTCCTCATCCCGACGCCCCGCTATATGCAGGGTTTCGCCAACTACATGAACCGCATCGCCGTCTGAGGACCCCATGAGAGCCGACCTGGAAATCATCCAAGACTGGATCCCCGCCGGCAGCCGGGTACTCGACCTCGGTTGCGGCAACGGCGAACTGCTGGCCTCGCTGCGCGAGCGCAAGAACGTCACCGGCTATGGCCTGGAAATCGACGCCGACAACATCGCCGCGTGCGTGGCCAAGGGCGTCAACGTGATCGAACAGGACCTCGACAAGGGCCTGGGCAACTTCGCCAGCAACAGTTTCGACGTGGTGGTCATGACCCAGGCCTTGCAGGCCGTGGAATACCCCGACCGGATCCTCGACGAGATGCTGCGGGTGGGCCGCCAGTGCATCATCACCTTCCCCAACTTCGGCCACTGGCGCTGCCGCTGGTACCTGGCGACCAAGGGTCGCATGCCGGTATCGGACTTCATGCCGTATACCTGGTACAACACCCCGAACATCCACTTCTGCACCTTCGAAGACTTCGAGAACCTGTGCCACGAACGCAGTGCCAAGGTGCTCGACCGCCTGGCCGTCGACCGCCTGCACCGTAATGGGTTGGGCGGCCGGCTTTGGCCTAATCTTCTAGGTGAAATTGGTATCTATCGGGTCAGCAGCCCGGGCCTGCAGGAGCACCAGCTCGCGGTCTGACTCTTGTCAACGGAGGAATGCGATCATGCGTCGACTAGCACTGTTTCTGATCAGCCTGTGCCTGGCCTTGCCGGTACTGGCTGCCGATGCCGCCAGGCCCGAGCGCAAGCAGGACTTCGGCGACGTGACGGTGCACTACAGCGCCTTCACCTCGAGCATGCTGCAACCGGAGATCGCCGCAGCCACGGGCCTGACCCGCAGCAAGAACCAGGGCGTGCTCAACATCGCCGTGCTCAAGGCCGGCAAGCCGGCCATGGCGGTGATCAGCGGCACCGTGAAGGACCTGACCGGGCGCAGCAACCCACTGTCGTTCAAGCAGATCACCGACCAGGGCGCGGTTTACTATATCGCCCAGTTCAAGATCGACCAGGCCGAGACCGTCACCTTCGACCTCAACATCGAATCCGGCGGCGTCAGCCACACACTCAGCTTCAACCAGGAAGTGTTCCCAGGCGAATGATGAATTTCCAGCAACTCGTATTGGCCAGCCACAACGCCGGCAAACTCAAGGAACTGCAAGCCATGCTCGGCGAGTCCGTGCAGCTGCGTTCGATCGGCGAATTCAGCCAGGTAGAGCCGGAGGAGACCGGCCTGTCGTTCGTCGAGAACGCCATACTCAAGGCCCGCAACGCCGCGCGCATCTCCGGCCTGCCGGCCCTGGCCGACGACTCGGGCCTGGCGGTGGACTTCCTCGGCGGCGCGCCGGGCATCTACTCGGCGCGCTACGCCGACGGCAAGGGCGACGCGGCGAACAACGCCAAGCTGCTCGATGCGCTCAAGGATGTGCCTGAAGACCAGCGCGGCGCGCAGTTCGTCTGCGTGCTGGCCCTGGTACGGCATGCCGACGACCCGCTGCCGATCCTCTGCGAAGGCCTGTGGCACGGCAGTATCCTGTTCGAGGCCAGCGGCGAACACGGCTTCGGCTACGACCCGCTGTTCTGGGTGCCGGAGCGCAAATGCTCCAGCGCCGACCTGGCCCCTGCCGACAAGAACCAACTCAGCCACCGCGCCCGCGCCATGGCCCTGCTGCGTCAGCGTCTGGGCCTGGCATGAGCGAAAAGCTGTTGGTACAGCCGGCGGGCCTGATCCTTCCCGAACTCCCGCCGCTGTCGCTCTATATCCATATTCCCTGGTGCGTGCGCAAATGCCCGTACTGCGACTTCAACTCGCACCAGGCCGGCCCGGCGCTGCCGGAAGCCGAATACATCGATGCCCTGCTGGCCGACCTCGACCAGGAGCTGCCTGCCGTTCAGGGCCGCCCTATCAGCACGATTTTCTTCGGCGGCGGCACCCCCAGCCTGTTCAGCGCCGATGCATTGGGGCGCCTGCTGCGCGGTGTCGAACAGCGTATCCCGTTCGCCCCGGACATCGAGATCACCCTGGAGGCCAACCCGGGCACCTTCGAGCAGGAGAAGTTCAAGGCCTACAGCCAGACCGGCATCAACCGGCTGTCCATCGGCGTGCAGAGTTTCCAGCCCGACAAGCTCGAGAGACTCGGGCGCATCCACAATGGCGCCGAAGCGGTGCGCGCAGCCGACATGGCCCGCGCCGCGGGCTTCGACAACTTCAACATGGACCTGATGCACGGCTTGCCAGACCAGTCGCTCGACGACGCCCTTGGCGACCTGCGCCAGGCCATCGAACTGGCGCCAACGCACCTGTCGTGGTACCAACTGACGGTGGAGCCCAACACCGTGTTCTGGAACCAGCCACCGGAGCTGCCCGAGGACGATATCCTCTGGGACATCCAGGAGGCCGGGCAGGCGTTGATGGCTGCACATGGCTACCAGCAATACGAAGTCTCGGCCTATGCCCAGGCCGACCGGGCCGCACGGCACAACCTCAACTACTGGCGCTTTGGCGACTTCATCGGTATTGGCGCCGGCGCCCATGGCAAACTGTCGTTCCCCGACGGCCGCATCCTGCGTACCTGGAAGACCCGCCTGCCCAAGGACTATCTCAACCCGGCCAAGCCGTTCAAAGCCGGTGAAAAGTTGCTCCCGGCCGCTGAGCTGCCCTTCGAGTTCCTGATGAACGCGCTGCGCCTCACCGATGGCGTGCAAGCCGAGCTGTTCAGCCAACGCACTGGCTTGCCACTGACCCAGCTTGCCCAGGCCCGCCGCGATGCCGAACAAAAAGGCCTTTTGCAGGTCGAACCGGATCGGCTGGCGGCCACACCGCGCGGCCAGCTGTTCCTCAACGACCTGCTGCAGTACTTCTTGAATTAAGGATGACCCATGGACCTGGTACTGGACCTGCTCTCGACCGTTTCCCGCTGGAGCCGCAGCAACCTGTCGGAGATCTCGCTGGCCCTGGTGGGCTGCCTGCTGGTGCTGTTCGGCACCGACATCAAGAGCTGGGTGGAAGGCCGCCTGGGCGGCCTGGCGGGCGCCCTGCGCGTGCCGTTCATGGCCCTGCTGGTGATGATCGGCAGTGGCGCGGCGCTGATCTACGCGACGCCTTGGGTGGTGAAAGGGCTGGCCCAGTTCAACAACTATGCCTTGGCGCCGGTGTTGCTGGTGGTGCTAGTGCTGATCGGCGTGGTGGCAGACCGCCGCGGTTGAGCTTGGGCGCAACCTGCGGTCATCGATATTCAAGGTTGCAACCTGGCCTCTACCGCTACCGAACGCTGCCCTGCATGATCAATCCCCACGGCACACAGCCGGCTATCTTGTCGAATGATGATCTTCCCGGTCCCCGTGCCAGGTAAATCGCCGTAGTGAAGGGGGTTCGCACAATCGGTGCGCCGCCAAGGCCCTAGCTTGAACTCCACCCGCTGGAACAAAATGTGCCTTGAGGGAACACTCACTCGATAGGCCCTGCGCCCATAAAAGTCCAGGTAAGGCGCGCTGACCTTCAGTTCCGGTTGCGCCGCAGGCCCGGGCGGGTGCACCAGCACCGGCACGGCCAAGGCATTGCGGTTGGCAGGCTCTGGCCCATCCGTCGCGCGCCCCCATACACACAGCGCCAGTACGGTTGGATTGGCGGGCGCCAGGATAAAACCGGCCACCGACAGGTTCAGCGCCTCCCCCGATGCGCGCACAGGGCCATACCCTTCTGAGCCCTCGCACTGTTCCGGCCATTGCGCAAGCTTGGCCTGGTAAAAGGACGTCGTCGCGTACACGGACGGATCGATGACAATCGGCCTGTGATCGGACTGCTTGTAGATCAAGCGGTTGTCCTCGTCCTTTTCCACTATGGCATTGAAGGTGTTTCCCAAGCCGCAACCTGGGGCTTGGGCATTGAACCGCCCCTGGATCAAGCAAGCCGGGAGAAAACTCAGGTCAGCGGCATGCGCGGCCCCCTCAAGATCGGTGTGCAAGACTGCGACCACGGCATGACTGGCATCCACTACCGGGCTCCCGGAATCGCCATCACGCAGGCTTGCGCCTTCCACTCGCAGCAGGTGTCGGTACAAGACCCCCTCGCCGGTTTGCATGTTGATCCAGGGCAGGTCCTGCACTGGCCAACTGGCGACGCCATTCTGACTGCCGCTCAGGCGCGTCGTCGCGATAACCACCTCGCCATCGAGCGCCTTGCGCCCCGCCAGGGTCATTGGCGTAAGCCCCAAGGCCTTGAGCTCACCCTGAGTCTGGGGCAATTCGAGGATGGCGAAGTCCAGACCCCGGCGGGACAGGTAACGCACGTGCGCGACCTGAAAGTAACGACCTGGCACGCTACCGAAACTAATCTGGCCAACCCCGGCCAACTGCGCGCCGACAAAATCGCCGTCGTCATGCAGCGCATGCCCGCTAGTCACCAACAGAGCCGGTGCGGCGTCGCTGCCACTGTCGAACAAAAATGCCGTGCCCTGGGTAACTTGACGCAGACCGAACGCCCCGTCACTCCCTACCGTGCGTTGATACAGCCCCATAGCAGAGGTATCGAGCCCGTGGTCAAGGGGCTCCGACGCGACACTGACACCGGGTGTCATACCCAGCATGGCAGCGGTCAGTAGCGAACGAAGGGGAGAAGAGAAATAACGCGCGACGCACATGGTGAACCTCCTGGCCGAGTCGGGCTTCAATGCCCGGGACCAGAAGGCTCACACAGCCGCTAGACGGCGAAGACATAACATGTGCTATACAGCCGCGACCAGGTGTCGGCAGCCAGTGTAAGAAAGAGGCGCGCGGGAAGCTCAGGCCACCTTCTCGAACTTCAGGTCCCACACCCCATGCCCTAGCCTCTCGCCGCGACGCTCGAACTTGGTGATCGGCCGCTCTTCCGGGCGTGGCACGTAGGTACCATCAGCCGCCTGGTTGCGATAGCCGGGCGCTGCGCTCATCACTTCCAGCATGTACTCGGCATAGGGCTCCCAGTCGGTCGCCATGTGGAACACGCCACTGGGCTTGAGTTTGCGGCGCACCAGCTCGGCGAACTCCAGCTGAACGATCCGGCGCTTGTGGTGACGCGCCTTGTGCCACGGATCGGGGAAGAACAGCATCAGACGGTCAAGGCTGTTGTCCGCCACGCAGCGGTTGAGCACTTCGATGGCATCGCAGTCGTACACCCGCAGGTTCTTCAGCCCCTGTGTCAGCACGCCATTGAGCAGCGCGCCGACACCCGGGCGGTGCACTTCGACACCAATGAAGTCCAGCTCGGGCGAAGCGGCGGCCATTTCCAGCAGCGAGTGGCCCATGCCGAAGCCGATCTCCAGGGTGCGCGGCGCCGAACGGCCGAACACCTGGTCGTAGTCCACCGGGCTGTCGGTCAGCGGCAGGATGAACTGCGGGCCACCCTGGTCCAGACCACGCTGCTGGCCTTCGGTCATGCGCCCGGCGCGCATCACGAAGCTCTTGATACGGCGGTGCGGGCGGGTTTCGCCGTCTTCGGAGATCGGCGTTTCTTGCGATTCAGTCATCAGGAGCTCTTACTTGATCAGACCATCCAGCGGCGAAGAGGCGCTGGCATAGAGTTTTTTCGGCATGCGACCGGCCAGGTAGGCCATGCGACCGGCAACGATGGCGTGTTTCATGGCTTCGGCCATCAGTACGGGCTGTTGGGCATGGGCGATGGCCGAGTTCATCAGCACCGCTTCGCAACCCATTTCCATGGCGATGGTGGCGTCGGAGGCGGTACCCACGCCGGCATCGACTAGCACCGGCACCTTGGATTCCTCCAGGATGATCTGCAGGTTGTACGGGTTGCAGATGCCAAGGCCGGTACCGATCAGGCCGGCCAGCGGCATGACGGCGATGCAGCCGGCTTCGGCCAGCTGACGGGCGATGATCGGGTCATCGCTGGTGTAGACCATCACGTCGAAACCTTCCTTGACCAGCACTTCGGCGGCCTTGAGGGTTTCGATGACGTTGGGGAACAGGGTTTTCTGGTCGGCCAGCACTTCCAGCTTCACCAGCGTCCTGGACTCATGGGACTTGCGGCCATCGAGCAGCTCACGGGCCAGGCGGCAGGTGCGCACCGCTTCCGTCGCATCGAAGCAACCGGCGGTGTTCGGCAGGATGGTGTACTTGTCTGGCGACAGCACGTCGAGCAGGTTCGGCTCGCCCGCGTTCTGGCCCAGGTTGGTACGGCGCACGGCGACGGTGACGATCTCGGCACCCGAGGCCTCGGTGGCCAGGCGGGTTTCTTCCATGTCACGGTACTTGCCGGTGCCTACCAGCAGGCGCGACTGGAAAGTGCGCCCGGCCAGGATGAAGGGCTTGTCGCTGCGAACGTTGCTCATCGTTGTTCCTCAGGAAAGATTGCGGGACTTTGCTGGCGAGGTTTCAGGGGCGGTTAGCCGCCACCGATGGCGTGGACCACCTCGACCTGGTCGCCGTCCTTGAGCTGCGTGCTCTCATGCTGGCTGCGCGGCACGATGTCCAGGTTCAGTTCCACCGCCACCCGGCGGCCGGCCAGCTCCAGCCGGCCCAGCAGCGCCGCGACGCTCTCGCCTGCGGGCAGTTCGTAAGGTTCACCGTTCAATTGAATGCGCATGCGCACGGCCACCATTGTTCTTTGGGGGCCCGCATTCTAGCCCCGATCCGCCCTGCAACCCAAGGGCGACACACGCCATTAGTCGCGATTGTGGACCGACCGGTCAGCCCAGCCGCCAGGCGGCCAGCCCCAGGCAAAGCCAGCCAGCAAGGAAGCACAGGCCACCCAGCGGGGTGATCATGCCGAGCTTGCCCAGGCCGCTGAGCGTGAGGGCGTAGAGGCTACCGGAAAACAGCAGGATACCCACGGCGAACAAGCCACCGGCCCAGCCGACCAGGCGCCCGGGCAAGTGCGCCGACAGCACCGCCACGCCAAGGATCGCCAGGGCATGCACCAGTTGATAGGTGACACCGGTATGGAAGATCGCCAGGTAGTCGGCGCTGAGGCGGCTTTTCAAGCCATGAGCGGCGAAAGCGCCGAGGGCGACGCCGGTAAAGCCGAAGAACGCGGCGAGCATCAGGAAGCTGCGAAGCATGGGACGACTCCACTGGAGGGGTCTGTATAATGGCCCGTTCCAACGGTCCGGCCAAGCCATCACCATGCTGTCATCCCTTCTTCGCCGCCTTTCCCGCGCCCTGCTCTGGTTCGCTGCTGGCAGCATCGCCGTGGTCCTGGTGTTGCGCTGGGTGCCGCCGCCCGGCACCGCGCTGATGGTCGAACGCAAGGTGCAGTCATGGGCCAGCGGCGAGCCGATCGACCTGCAACGTGACTGGACGCCGTGGTCGGATATCTCCGACGAGCTCAAGGTGGCGGTCATCGCCGGCGAAGACCAGAAGTTCGCCAGCCACTGGGGCTTCGATATCCCCGCGATCCAGGCGGCGCTGGCCTACAACGAGCGTGGCGGCAAGGTGCGTGGCGCCAGCACCCTGACCCAGCAGGTGGCCAAGAACCTGTTCCTGTGGTCCGGGCGCAGTTGGCTGCGCAAGGGCCTGGAGGCCTGGTTCACCGCGCTGATCGAGCTGTTCTGGTCGAAGGAGCGGATACTCGAGGTGTACCTGAACAGCGCCGAATGGGGCAAAGGCGTGTTCGGCGCCCAGGCTGCGGCGCGCTATCACTTCGGCGTGGATGCCAGCCGCCTGACACGACAACAGGCCGCGCAGCTGGCCGCGGTGCTGCCAAGCCCGATCAAGTGGAGTGCCAGCCGCCCCAGTGCCTATGTGGCCAGCCGCGCCGGCTGGATCCGCCGGCAAATGAGCCAACTGGGCGGGCCGAGCTACCTGATGCAGCTCGATCCTGCACACCGGCGTTGACCGCGATGGATGGCACCGGCTACGCCGGTGTTCGCCAGCACGCCGGCTCCTACAAGGGTTAGGCGATACCTGAAAGACAAATGAAAAGGCCGCTTGCCCAGGAGGCAAGCGGCCTTTTCGACCCAGCCAAGCGCCGATCAGATCGTGATCAATGCCTTGACCTTGTTCATCGCGTTCTTCTCCAGCTGGCGAATACGCTCGGCCGACACGCTGTACTTCTCGGCCAACTCATGCAAGGTGGCCTTCTCCTCGGCCAGCCAACGCTGGTAAAGGATATCGCGGCTGCGATCGTCCAGGCCTTGCAGGGCTTCGTGCAGGTTGCTGGTGGAGTTGTCGCTCCAGTCAGCGTCTTCCAGTTGCACGGCCGGGTCGTAGCGGTGGTCTTCCAGGTAATGCGCAGGCGACTGGAAGGCGCTGTCGTCGTCGGCTTCGGCCGCTGGGTCGAAGGCCATGTCATGACCGCTCAGGCGGCTTTCCATCTCGCGTACTTCACGGGGCTCAACGCCAAGGCTTTCGGCCACGCGATGCACTTCGTCGTTGTTCAGCCAGGCCAGGCGCTTCTTCTGGCTGCGCAGATTGAAGAACAGCTTGCGCTGGGCCTTGGTGGTGGCCACCTTGACGATGCGCCAGTTGCGCAGGATGAACTCGTGGATCTCGGCCTTGATCCAGTGCACCGCGAAGGACACCAGACGCACGCCCATTTCCGGGTTGAAGCGCTTTACCGCTTTCATCAGGCCAACGTTGCCTTCCTGGATCAGGTCGGCCTGGGCCAGCCCGTAGCCTGCATAGCTACGGGCGATGTGGACAACGAAACGCAGGTGGGCCATCACCATTTGCCGAGCGGCCTCGAGATCCTGCTCGTAGTAGAGACGCTCGGCCAGTTCACGCTCCTGCTCCGGCGTCAGCAAGGGGATGCTGTTGACCGTGTGCACGTAGGCTTCCAGGTTTGCACCGGGAACCAGGGCATAGGCAGGTTGCAACGAATTGGTCATTCAAGTACCTCCGGCTTACAGACTCATGCCTTTTGGGCACTGCCAGCATAGACAAGGAACCGTTGTACAAGTTCCAGGATGAAAAATTTGTCAATACTGGCTATGAAACATTTATCGCGGTGCAAGCTCGTTCAAGTGACGAGCGACTGCGATCCATGCACCGATATACCCCAACAGTACCGCCCCGATCAAGAGTGAAAGGCCATCAGAGGCCGGTACGCCACCCAGGGCGAAATCACTGCCATACAGGCCGGAAAGCCCGACCACCGCGTCGTTCAGCCAGTTCAGGCCGAACGCCAGGATACCCCAGGCCAGCACGCCCGCACCCAGTCCATACAGGGCGCCCATATACAGGAAAGGCCGACGTACGTAGCTGTCGGTGCCACCGACGAGCTTGATCACTTCGATCTCGACCCGACGGTTTTCGATATGTAGACGAATTGTGTTACCGATTACTAACAGCAACGCGGAAATCAGCATCACCGCCAGGCCGAAGACGAACCGGTCACCCAGCTTGAGAATCGCCGCCAGGCGCTCGACCCACACCAGGTCCAGCTGCGCCACTTCCACGCGAGGTAGCTCGGAGAGGCGCTGACGCAAGGCTTCCAGGGCTGGCTTGTCGACCTCGGTCGGGGTCACCACCACCACGCCGGGCAGTGGGTTGTCCGGCAGTTCGCGCAGCGCCTCGCCCAGGCCTGACTGTTGCTGGAACTCTTCCAGCGCCTGCTCGCGGCTGACGTATTGGGCCTCGGCGACACCGGGCATGCCCTTGATCTCGTCACGCAGGGCCTCACCATCGCGGCTGCTGGCATCGAGCTTGAGGTACAGCGAGATCTGCGCCGCGCGCTGCCAGGAACCGCCGAGTTTCTCGACGTTCTTGAGCAACAACGACAGGCCCATGGGCATGCTCAGCGCCACGGCCATCACCAGGCAGGTGAAGAAACTGCCGATCGGCTGCTTGCCCAGGCGGCGCAAGCTGTCGGCCAAACTGGCACGGTGGCTTTCCAGCCAGGCGTGCAGGAGGCTGCGCAAGTCCGGGCCATCGTCATCGTGATCGCCACGCTTTTGCTTCGACGGCTGCGGATCGGCGGCTTTTGGCGCGACGCGCTCGGAAACCTTTGGTGTACGTGTGGTGCTCATTGCCCGGCCTCCCCATCGCCGATCAAGCGGCCGCGTTGCAGCGTCAGCATGCGGTGGCGCATGCGCGCGATCAGCGCCAGGTCGTGGCTGGCGATCAATACCGTGGTGCCGAGGCGATTGATGTCCTCGAACACGCCCATGATCTCCGCGGCCAGGCGCGGGTCGAGGTTACCGGTGGGTTCGTCGGCCAGCAGCAAGGCCGGCTGGTGGACGATGGCCCGGGCGATGCCGACGCGCTGCTGCTGACCGGTGGACAGGTCGGCCGGGAACAGCTCGCCCTTGTCGCTCAACGACACACGCTCCAGCGCCGAGTCGACGCGCTTGGCGATTTCGGTCTTGGACAGGCCGAGAATCTGCAGCGGCAGGGCGATGTTGTTGAACACGGTGCGGTCGAACAACAACTGGTGGTTCTGGAACACCACGCCAATTTGCCGACGCAGGAACGGGATCTGCGCGTTGCTGATCTGCCCCAAATCCTGCCCCGCCAGCATCAGCTTGCCGCTGGTCGGACGCTCCATGGCCAGCAACAGCCGCAGCAAGGTGCTCTTGCCGGCGCCGGAGTGGCCGGTGACGAACAGGAACTCGCCACGCCGCGCCCGGAAGCTCAGTTCGTGCAGGCCGACATGGCCATTGGGATAGCGCTTGGCTACCTGTTCGAATCGGATCATGAAGGTTCACGCTCGGCGAACAGCGCCTTGACGAAAGGTTCGGCTTCGAAGGTGCGCAGGTCGTCGATACCCTCGCCCACACCGATGAAGCGAATCGGGATGTTGAACTGCTTGGCCAGGGCGAAGATCACGCCGCCCTTGGCGGTGCCATCCAGCTTGGTCAGGGCCAGACCGGTCAGCTCGACGCTCTGGTTGAAGTACTTGGCCTGGCTGATGGCGTTCTGCCCGGTACCGGCGTCGAGCACCAGCAGCACCTCGTGCGGCGCCTCGACATCAAGCTTGCCCATGACCCGACGGACCTTCTTCAGCTCTTCCATCAGGTTGTCCTTGGTGTGCAGACGACCTGCGGTGTCGGCGATCAGCACATCGACGTTGCGGGCCTTGGCGGCCTGCACGGCGTCGAAGATCACCGAGGCCGAGTCGGCGCCGGTGTGCTGGGCGATCACCGGGATCTGGTTGCGCTCGCCCCACACCTGCAACTGCTCCACCGCGGCGGCGCGGAAGGTGTCCCCGGCGGCGAGCATGACTTTCTTGCCTTCGAGCTGCAGCTTTTTAGCCAGCTTGCCGATGGTGGTGGTCTTGCCGGCGCCGTTCACGCCAACCACCAGGATCACGTAGGGCTTGTTCTGCGCCTCGATCTTCAGCGGCTGCTCGACCGGGCGCAGCAACGCGGCCAGCTCTTCCTGCAGCGACTTGTACAGCGCGTCGGCGTCGGCCAACTGCTTGCGGGCAACTTTCTGGGTCAGGTTCTGGACGATGGTCGAGGTGGCCTCGACACCGACGTCGGCGGTCAGCAGGCGGGTCTCGATCTCGTCGAGCAGGTCGTCGTCGATGACTTTCTTGCCCAGGAACAGGCTGGCCATGCCTTCGCCGATGCTGGCACTGGTCTTCGACAGGCCCTGCTTGAGGCGGGCAAAGAAGCCAGGCTTGGCGGGCTCAGTGACGACAGGGGCAGGCTCTGGCTCCACGGCCGTGACGACAGATTCAGCCACCACCGGTGCCACCACGGCGGCCACGACCACCTCCGGCTCGGCCGCCGGGCGCTCCGGAATAGCCGGTGGCGCCTTGGGCTCGAGGTCAGGGACCAGCGCCACCGGCTCTTCGGCAACCGGCAGCACCAGGTTGCTCACCGGCGCAGCTGGTTCGGCCAGCGGCGCCGGGGCGGGCTCGGCGACCACGGGCTCGACGACCGGAATCGGCAAGGGCTCGGCGGTCATCGGCTCGACTACAGGCGCGTGCACAGGCACGGACGCGACCGGCTCTGCGACAGGGGTCGGCAACGGCGTGACAACCACAGGCTCGGGCACAGGCTCGGGCACAGGCGCTGCGGGCACCGGCGCAACAGGTTCAACGGCAGCAGGCGGTTCGACCGCAGGTACCGGTTCGACCGGCGCCGTCGGCTCTACGACCTGCGCTTCAGGGGTTTGCGGCTGTTCGGCGACAGTGGGCTGCGGCTTCTTGCGAAACCAGCTGAACAGGCCTTTCTTCTCGCCAGCCTCGGCCGGCGCTTTTTTGTCGTCGTTGGAACCAAACATGGAAGACGGCTATCTCAGGGTAGCGATGGGCCAGCAGCGGCGCATCGGGAATTCTCGAGTCACGCAGAACAGACTACCGTGGAGCCATCTGGTTCATGCGCAACGTTTTGTCGTAAGGGCCTGCGGGCCAGAACGGCGACAGGCATGGTCGCCAGGCAACCGGATCAGTATCCTAGCACCTCCTGGCCCGCCGACGCTAAACCCAAGCGGGCCGCCGAACAGGTTAAACACCGTATGAATGCTCTAGCCCGCCGCGCCGCAGGCCTGTTGCTCGGCACGTTGTGCCTGCCGCTCGCGGCCTTGGCCGCCGATGTGCAACCCACCCACGAATTCATCCTCGACAACGGCCTGAAGCTGGTCGTGCGCGAGGATCACCGCGCCCCGGTGGTGGTTTCGCAGATCTGGTACAAGGTCGGCTCCAGCTATGAGACACCGGGCCAGACCGGCCTGTCCCACGCCCTCGAGCACATGATGTTCAAGGGCAGCGCCAAGGTTGGCCCCGGCGAGGCCTCGCGCATCCTGCGCGACCTCGGCGCCGAGGAAAACGCCTTCACCAGCGACGACTACACCGCCTACTACCAGGTGCTGGCCCGCGACCGCCTGCCGGTGGCCTTCGAACTCGAAGCCGACCGCCTGGCCAGCCTGCGCCTGCCGGCCGACGAGTTCAGCCGGGAAATCGAGGTGATCAAGGAAGAACGCCGCCTGCGCACCGACGACCAGCCCAACGCCAAGGCCTTCGAGCTGTTCAGCGCCATGGCCTACCCGGCCAGCGGCTACCACACCCCGACCATCGGCTGGATGGCCGACCTCGAGCGCATGAAGGTCGAGGAACTGCGCCACTGGTACGAGTCCTGGTACGCGCCGAACAACGCCACCCTGGTGGTGGTCGGAGACGTCAAGCCCGACGAAGTGAAAGCCCTGGCGCAGAAGTACTTCGGCCCCATCCCCAAGCGTGCGGTGCCGCCGAGCAAGCTGCCGCTGGAGCTGGCCGAACCGGGCCTGCGCCAATTGACCCTGCACCTGCGCACGCAACTGCCCAGCCTGATCTACGGTTTCAACGTCCCGGCCCTGGCCACCGCCAAGGACCCGCGCAGCGTCAACGCCCTGCGCCTGATCTCGGCCTTGCTCGACGGCGGCTACAGCGCCCGCATGCCCGCGCGCCTGGAGCGCGGCCAGGAGCTGGTGGCCGGCGCCTCGTCCAGCTACGACGCCTTCACCCGCGGCGACAGCCTGTTCCTGATCTCGGCCACGCCCAACGTGCAGAAGCACAAGACCCTGGCCGAGGTTGAAAAAGGCGTCTGGGAACTGCTCGACGAACTCAAGACCACCCCACCCAGCACCGAGGAACTGGAGCGCGTGCGCGCCCAGGTAATCGCCGGCCTGGTCTACGAGCGCGACTCCATCAGCAGCCAGGCCACCACCATCGGCCAGCTGGAGACGGTCGGCCTGTCCTGGAAACTGATCGACAGCGAGCTCGACGATCTCAAGCGCGTCACCCCGCAGGACATTCAGGCCGCCGCCCGTACCTACTTCACCCGCGAACGCCTGAGCGTTGCCCATGTACTGCCCGAGGAGTCCGCTCATGAGTGATCGCAGCGCACCGCGCTACACCCTGTTCGGCCTGGCGATCATCGTGCTGGTGGTGGCCGTTGCCGTCCTGCTGGCCCGCCCGGCCCAGTCCGATAACGCAGCCAAGCCGGACACCGCCGCCCGCCCGGCCAATACCCTGCAATCGCTGGCCGAGCTCGACGGCAAGGCGCCCAGCCGCCGCCAACTGGACATCCAGCACTGGACCACCACCGAAGGCGCCCGCGTCCTGTTCGTCGAAGCCCGCGAGCTGCCAATGTTCGACCTGCGCCTGACCTTCGCCGCCGGCAGCAGCCAGGACGGCAGCGTCCCTGGCCTGGCCAGCCTGACCAACGCCATGCTCAACGAGGGCGTGGCGGGCAAGGACGTGACCGCTATCGCCGAAGGCTTCGAAGGACTGGGCGCCGACTTCGGCAACGGCTCCTACCGTGACATGGCAGTGGCCTCGTTGCGCAGCCTCAGCGTCGCTGACAAACGCGAGCCAGCACTCAGGCTATTCACCGAGGTGGTCGGCAAACCGACCTTCCCCGAGGACGCCCTCAAGCGCATCAAGAACCAGATGCTCGCCGGCTTCGAGTACGAGAAGCAGAACCCTGGCAAGATCGCCGGCAAGACGCTTTTCGCCAACCTGTACGGCAGCCACCCATATGGTCACCCCAGCGACGGCACCGCGCAGACCATCCCCGGCATCACCCTGGAACAACTGCGCGCCTTCCACGCCAAGGCCTACACCGCCGGCAACGCAGTGATCGCCCTGGTCGGCGACCTCAGCCGCAGCGAGGCCGAGGCCATCGCCAACCAGGTATCGGCCGGCCTGCCCAAGGGGCAGCCCTTGGCCAAGCCCGAGCAGCCGCGGCAACCCAAGCCAGGTGTGACCCACATCGATTTCCCGTCCAAGCAGACCCACCTGATGCTGGCCGAGCTGGGCATCGACCGTAACGATCCGGACTGGCCCGCCCTGTCGCTGGGTAACCAGATCCTCGGCGGCGGCGCCTTCGGCACCCGCCTGATGAGCGAAGTGCGCGAAAAACGCGGCCTGACCTACGGCGTGTACTCGGTGTTCAGCCCGATGCAGGTGCGCGGCCCGTTCATGATCAACCTGCAGACCCGCGCCGAGCTTAGCGAAGGCACGCTCAAGCTGGTTCAGGACATCCTCGCCGAGTACCTGAAGAACGGCCCGAGCCAGCAGGAACTGGACGACGCCAAGCGCGAGCTGGCCGGCAGCTTCCCGCTGTCCAATGCCAGCAACGCCAGCATCGTCGGCCAACTGGGCGCCATCGGCTTCTATAACCTGCCGCTGAGCTGGCTGGAGGACTTCATGCAACAGTCCCAGGCGCTGAGCGTCGAGCAGGTCAAGGCCGCGATGAACAAGCATCTCGCGGCGGACAAGCTGGTGATCGTCACCGTCGGCCCGAAGGTGGCGCAGCAACCGCTGCCGGCCCCCACTGACAAACCCGCCGAGCAGCCGCTCGGCGTACCGGAGCACTAATGGCAAGACCCAACACTCCCGCGCGCCCGGCCCCAGGCGCCAGCAAGGGCCCCGGCCAGTTGCGCATCATCGCCGGAGAATGGCGCAGCCGGCGCCTGGCCGTGCCGGAAGGCGAAGGCCTGCGCCCGACCCCTGATCGAGTGCGCGAAACCCTGTTCAACTGGCTAGCGCCCTACATCGAGGGCGCCCTGGTGCTCGATGCCTTCACCGGCAGCGGCGCGCTGGTGCTCGAAGCGCTATCCCGTGGCGCGAAGGATGCCGTGGCGCTGGACAGCAACCCCGCGGCCATCACCAACCTCAAGGACAACCTCGAAGTGTTGCGCTGCCCGCGCGGGCAGATCCTGCAGACCGACGCCCTGCGCTACCTGCAAGGCCCGGCCAAGCAGCAATTCGACGTGGTGTTCCTCGACCCGCCGTTCCACCAGGACCTGCTGGCCAACACCTGCAACCTGCTGGAACAAGGCCAGTGGCTGCGCGAGCAGGCGTGGATCTACACCGAAAGCGAAGCCGTGCCCTCCTCACTGCCGATACCGGGTAACTGGCGCCTGCACCGCGAGAAAAAGACCGGGCAGGTGCACTACGCGTTGTGGCAACGCGGTTGAAACACCGGCGCCCCGCCTGCAGCACTATGTAACGCAGGCGGGCACCTCACTGGCATGACACTGCTCCGGCATACCGCCGTCAAGGAGCCACCCTGTCATGCCATCACTTTCCCCTACGGGCGCTACCACAGCCCCGACACTGCAACACTTCACCCTCGACAACGGCCTCAAGGTCTACCTGCGCGTAGACCGTCGCACTGCGCTGGCCTGCGCGCAGTTGTGGTACCAGGTAGGTGCCAGCCTGGAACCCACGGGCCAGTCCGGGCTTTCCCATCTGCTGGAACACATGATGTTCGAGGGCAGCAGCAAACTCGCACCCGGCCAGTACTCACGCCTGATCGAGCATCTGAGCGGCGCTGCGAATGCCTTTACCACCCACGATGCAACCTGCTTCTACATGACCTTGCCCGTTTCGCGCATGGAAATCGCCCTGGAAGCAATGGCTGACGCAATGGCGAGTGCAACGCTGGGCGAGTCACCTTTCGACCGTGAACTCGCAGTGGTCATGGCCGAACGCCGCGCGCAGGTCGATAACATGCCACTCGGCCTGGCATACGAACAGCACAATGCCCTTGCCCACACGGGCAGTGCTTACGCGACGCCGGTGATCGGACATCGCAAGGACCTTGAGCGGATGACCAGCCGAGCCATGCGTGACTGGCACCGGCAATGGTACCGCCCCAACAACGCGGCATTGGTGGTGGTCGCCGATATGACCTTGGCGCAGTTGAAAACCATGGTGACGCGCCATTTCAACGACATCGCAGCGCAACCGTTACCGCCCCGCACGATCCCCCGTGCCGCCACCGAGCTGCATCGTCGCGAACAGACCCTGACGCTGCCGGGCCTGCGCGATGGTGTGCTGATCAGCTTCAATGCACCCAGCCTGGCAACCGCCATCCTCCCTGCACAGCCCCATGCACTGCGCCTGATCTGCCACATCCTGACCCAAGGCACCAGCTCCCGGCTGGCCCGCCAGTTGGTAACCACCGAGGAGCTGTTACTGGGGGTGCGCTCCGATTACACCCATCTGAGCCGCGGTGACGATTTATGGACCCTCGCCGCCTACACCTCAGCCAAAACCACCGTGCACGCCGCAGCCGAGCGCGTACTGGAACAGATAGACCTGCTGCGCACGACCCCGCCGACGGCACAAGAGCTCAAACGAGCCAAGGTTCGCCTGCTGGCCGAACTGACCTTCAGGCGAGACGACATCGATCAGCAAGCCACAGCCATTGGCCAAGCCTATGTCGGCGGGCAGGACCCGCACCTGCTGGACCAGGAAACACGGCTTATCAGCCAGGTAAGCGCCGCCCAGGTGCAGGAGGCGGCCCAAGCCTGGCTGACACGCGAACGCATGACCATTACATACCTGCAACGCAAGGAGCAGCACGCCGATGAATGACATCATCCGAAGCGAATCAACGCAAACCACCGGCATCATCCCGGAACAATTCAGCTCGACCCGGGACCTGGACCTGAACCAGCTCGAGCCGATCAGCAAGCCCGTACAGCATTGGCACACCCAGAGTGGGACCTCGGTTCGATTCGTGCCGAGCCACCAGCTTGCCCTGGTCGACCTTGTGCTCGAGTTCAAGGCTGGCCGCGCGCTGGATGGCGATTCACCAGGCCTGTCCGCCTTGACGCTGTACACCCTGGACGAAGGCACCCAGGCACTGACTGCCAATCAATTCAACGAGCGCCTGGAAAGCCTGGGGGTTACCATCGACAAGCGCCTGCGCGCAGAGCATGCCAGCGTGAGCCTGCGCAGCCTGTCCGACAGCGCCGTACTGGAACCGGCGGTCGACTTGTTGATCGGCATGGTCGCGCAACCTGCATTGAGCGACGCCGCCGTGGCCCGCATCAAACGCCAGGTGCTGGCAGCACAAGCCGCGACAGACGCTTCAGCGCAATCACGCATTCGCGACGAAGCCTTTCGGCAGTTGTTCAAGGGCCATGCCTATGCCCATGCCTTGAGCGCCACCCAAGCAGGCATAGCGTCCATCAACGTCGACGCCGTCAAGACCTTCCACCAACGCGCTTACTCGGCGAGCAACCTGCAGATATCGCTGGTGGGTGACTTGTCCCGGGCACAGGCCGAAACCCTGGCTGAACGCATCTGCCAGGCGCTGCCACAGGGCTGGACAGCTATCGATACGCCCCCCGTGCCGGCCCCGGTAGCGGAAATCATCCATGTGGAACAAGCGGGCGCCAGCGACACGGCACTACTGGCCGTCCCCCTACGCCACCCGCTGCGAGCCGGTACGCAGACGTATCTGGCCATGGTGATGGCCAACCAGGTACTGGGCGTGGGCATGGAATCACGACTGATGCGCACACTGCGACAGCAGCGTGGCCTGACCTACGATGTGCGATCGACCCTGATACCGCTGCAAGCAGCGACGATACTGGTCATCGAGTGGGAGATCGACGCGCGCTACAACGATGCCTCCCAGGATCTGGTGAGCGAGGTGCTCAGCCAGTTCATCACTCAAGGCCCGACCCTTCCCGAACTGGACCTGGCCCGCCGGCAACTGGCCGGCACGCGCCTGCGTGAAGTCGCCCGCAACCAGACACTCAGTCGGCTTTTGGCAAAAATGGGCCAGCAGGACTTGCCGGACGACCATCTATCCACTTACGTCGATCGGTTGCTGAGCCTCACCGTGGATGATGTGCGCCAGGCCCTGCAGTTGCTGGACCTCGATGCCATCGTCGCGGTGAGCGCAGGACCATCGCTGGATCAGCAGCCGTTGCCAGCACCGACGACAACCGACCAATAGCGCAGGTACAGTGGCGCTGTTTCATGGCACTCTAGGCGGGCACAACACGAGCCCCCAGCATGCCCAGCCTCAGCGCCACCTTCTGCCCGGCCACCGGCCTGTCCAACCCCCACCTGCAAACCTTGTGGGGGCCACTGTGGCGCAAACTCCCCGACCTTTCGCGCCAGCGCGAGCGCCTGTGGCTGGCCGACGGCGACTTCCTCGACCTCGACTGGCACGGCCCGCACCGGCCTGAGGCACCGCTGGTGCTGGTACTGCACGGCCTGACCGGCTCATCCCACTCGCCCTATGTCAAAGGCCTGCAGCAAGCCCTGCAGGCGCACGGCTGGGCCAGCGTCGCGCTGAACTGGCGCGGTTGCTCGGGCGAGCCCAACCTGCTGCCGCGCAGCTACCACTCCGGCGCCAGCGAAGACCTGGCCGAGACCCTCCGTCACCTGCGTGCCCAGCGACCGCTGGCACCGCTGTATGCAGTGGGTTATTCGCTGGGCGGCAATGTGCTGCTCAAGTACCTGGGGGAAAGTGGCTCGGCCAGCTTGCTGGAGGCGGCGGTGGCCGTGTCGGTGCCGTTTCGCCTGGACCAGTGCGCCGACCGTATCGGCCAGGGTTTCTCGAAGGTCTACCAGGCGCATTTCATGCGCGAGATGCGCGGCTACGTGCACAACAAGCAGCGGCTTTTTCGCGACCAGGGCCACCACGAAGGGCTGGCCGCCCTCGAGCGCCTCGGCTCGCTGCGCAACCTGCGCACGTTCTGGGATTTCGACGGGCGGGTCACTGCGCCGCTCAATGGTTTCAACGACGCCCACGATTACTATCGGCGGGCCTCCAGCCGCTATTACCTGGGCGAAAACCGCACGCCGACGCTGATCATCCACGCCAGCGACGATCCATTCGTGTTCGGCCACAGCCTGCCCAATGCCAATGAGCTGGCCACAGGGACACAGTTCGAGCTGCACAGCCGGGGTGGCCACGTTGGGTTCGTGGACGGCAGCCTGCGCAATCCGGGGTATTACCTGGAGCGACGGATTCCACAATGGCTGCTGCAGGGGCGGTGACTCTGTAGGAGCCAGCCTTGCTGGCGAATGGGCCTTCTGGCAAGACTGCGCCTTGCATCGCCAGCAAGGCTGGCTCCTACAGGTCCAGGTCAGTCGCCGGTCGCCACGGGGTGTTGCGAATCATTGATCCACTCGCTCCAGGAACCTGCATACAAACGTCCCAACGGATAGCCCGCCAGCGCCAGGGCGAACAGGTTGTGGCAAGCAGTCACGCCCGAGCCGCAATAGGCCACCAACTGCGCTGGCGAGCGATCGCCCAGTTTCTCGGCAAAACGCTGCTTGAGCTGCACGGCCGGCAGGAATCGCCCATCGGCATCGAGGTTGTCGGTAAACGCCGCGCACTGGGCCCCCGGAATATGCCCGGCCACCGGGTCGAGCGGCTCGACTTCACCACGGAAACGCGGCAACGCGCGAGCATCGATCAGGGTCAAGTCCGGCTCGCCCAGGCGCTCGGCCAAGTGCTTGGCGTCGATCAGCAGCTTCATGTCCGGCTCACCGCTGAACGTGCCCTCGCGCCGTGGCGGCGGGTCCAGGCTTAGCGGCAAATGCGCGGCATGCCAGGCCTTGAGGCCGCCATCGAGGATGAACACCGCGCTGCGCTTGCCCAGCCAGGCCAACAGCCACCAGGCACGGGCGGCATAAGCACCCGGGCCATCGTCGTAGAGCACCACCTGGCTGTCATTGTCCACACCCCACTCGCGCAGGCGCTCGACCAGCCGCTGCGGGTCTGGCAGCGGATGTCGCCCGGTGCGGCCCTTGACCACCAGCCCGCTCAGGTCACGCTCCAGGTCGGCAAAATGCGCGCCGGCGATATGTCCCTCGGCATAGCTGCGTTGACCGTAGTCGACATCTTCCAGGGCAAAGCGACAGTCGAGGATCACCAGGCCGGGGGCGTCCAGGCGTTCGGCCAGTTGTTGCGGGGTGATCAGTTGCGCAAAGGGCATGACAATCTCCTGACAAGTGACTCGAAGGCCTTGGCTCAGTGCTCCAGGGCCTGGTTGAAAGGTACATGGAATTCTTCGCAGAGGGTGTCCACGGCACTGCGCGCGGCCGGGGTGACGAAGCCCAGCTCCAGCACCAGTACCTGGTAGACGCCGCGCATGAACGCTTCTTCACCCAGGTGCGCGCTATGCTCGCGGGTAGTGCTGAGAAAACGCACCCAGGAGGTCAGCACGATCCAGGCATTGATGGTCAGCGATTCTATCTGTGCGCCATCCATGGCCAGGATCCCGGCTTCGACGAAGCCGCGGTAGATCGCCTGGCCTTGTTGCAGGCAACGCCGCGAGAAGCGCCGGTAGCGGGCGGCCAGCTCCGGGTCGCTGTCGAGCAGGTGCTCGAGGTCGCGGTGCAGGAAGCGGTAGTTCCACATCGCCGCCAGCAGCGCCTTGAGATAGAAGCGCTTGTCCTCGACGGTGGCGACACGGCCCTGGGGCGGGCGCAGGAAGCTGTCGACCAGCTCTTCGTACTGGCTGAACAACAGGGCGATGATCGCCTGCTTGTTGGGGAAGTGGTAGTACAGGTTGCCGGGCGAGATTTCCATGTGCGCGGCAATGTGGTTGGTACTGACACTGCGCTCGCCCTGCTGGTTGAACAGCTCCAGGCTGTTCTGCACGATGCGCTCTCGGGTCTTCATGCGCGGGGCCATGCTCAGCTCCAGTCTCCGGGCGTTCTCTGATGAAGGGCCATCTTACGGACTATTGACCGGTGCCGTCAGGGCCGAACTGCGCAAATGTCCGCTGATCTGGCAGAACAACCACTCACCGTGGAAAGAATTAGAGTATAGGCTCTATTCACGACCAACCACGGGTGCCCGCGCCATGACCTCGATCACCACCCCGCCTCCTGTTACATCCGACCTCGCCCTGGAGACGATGTTCGCCGCCCAGCGCCAGGCATTCGCCGGCAACTCCATGCCCCCGGCCGCGCAACGCCGACAGTGGCTCAAGAGCCTGCGCGAAGCGTTGGTGAAAGAACAGGACGCCTTGGTCGCCGCCATCGACAGTGACTTCTCCGGCCGCAGCCGCGACGAGACCCTGATCGCCGAGCTGCTGCCCTCGGTACAGGGCCTGCGCCATGCCGAGCGACACCTGCAGCGCTGGATGCGGCCCTCGCGCCGGCGCGCGGGCCTGGCGTTCCAGCCGGCCAGCGCCAAGGTGCTGTACCAGCCGCTGGGGGTGGTGGGGGTGATCGTGCCGTGGAACTATCCGTTGTTCCTCGCCATCGGCCCGCTGACCGGCGCCCTGGCCGCCGGCAACCGGGTGATGCTCAAGCTCAGCGAGGCCACCCCCGCCACCGGCCTGCTGCTCAAGGACCTGCTCGAACGGGTGTTCCCCGCCGACCTGGTCAGTGTGGTGCTGGGCGAGGTAGAGGTGGGCCAGGCCTTCTCCCGCCTGCCCTTCGACCACCTGCTGTTCACCGGCGCCACCGGCGTCGGCCGCCATGTCATGCAGGCTGCCGCGCACAACCTCACCCCGGTAACCCTCGAGCTGGGTGGCAAGTCGCCAGCCATCGTCTCCGCGGATGTGCCGCTGGACACCGCCGCCGAGCGCATCGCCTTCGGCAAGAACCTCAACGCCGGCCAGACCTGCGTCGCGCCCGACTACGTACTGGTGCCGCGCAATCGCCTCGGCGCCTTCGCCGACGCCTACCAACGCGCCGTGCGTCGGCAGTTCCCGCGCCTGACCGACAACCCCGACTACACCGCGATCATCAACCCACGCCAGTTGCAACGCCTGGAACACCTGCTGAGCGACGCCCGCGAACGCGGCGCCCAGGTGCTCGACCTGTACCCCGAAGAGCAGCGTCAAGGTCGCTGCCTGCCGCCGCACCTGCTGCTGGGGGTGGACGACACCATGCAGGTGATGCACGAGGAAATCTTCGGCCCGTTGCTGCCACTGGTGCCCTACGACAGCCTCGACGATGCGCTGGCCTACATCAACCAGCGCCCGCGCCCGCTGGCCCTGTACTACTTCGGCTACGACCGCGGCGAACAGGCGCGGGTGCTGCGCGACACCCACTCCGGCGGGGTGTGCCTCAACGACACCCTGTTGCACGTGGCCCAGGATGACCTGCCGTTCGGCGGTATCGGCCCGTCGGGCATGGGCCACTATCACGGCCACGAGGGTTTCCTGACCTTCAGCAAGGCCAAGGCGGTGCTGGCCAAGCAGCGCATCAATGCGGCTCGGCTGATCTACCCGCCCTATGGCAAGGCCTTGCAACGCCTGGTCTACAAGCTGTTCATCCGCTGATGCAACGCCGCCAGTTGCTGCGCTTCGGCATGGGGGCCACGCTGTTCCTGGGCGCCACCAGCCTGGTCGGTTGCAGCCAGCAGACGCCCTCGTCCGGCTACCACACGCTGCGCGAGGACGACCTGGCGCTGCTGCGGGCGTTGATCCCGGTGGTGCTGGCCGGCACCCAGGCGACCCCAGAGCTGGTACTGCATAGCCTCGACCACAAACTGGCAGCACTGTCGCCAGCCATGCTCAAACTCAGCCGGCAATTGTTCGATGTGCTGAGCCTACCCCTGACCCGCGGGCCGTTGACCGGGGTCTGGGGCAGTTGGGCAAACGCTGACGCCACGCAGGTCGAGGCGTTTCTGCAACGCTGGCGCGACAGTTCCCTGGGCCTGCTGCGCCAGGGACATGCGTCGTTACTGCAATTGCTGTTGATGGCCTGGTACGAGCGCCCCGAAGCCTGGGCGGCCTGCGGCTACCCCGGACCACCCAGGATCTGACTCATCGCTCCCATGGTTTCAACCACCCGATAGGCGCCAGAGAGAAGCCCATGCCCGTGCCAGACCCGTTTCGCCAAGGCCTCGAACGAGGCTGGACCACCCATGACGGTTCACGCCTGGAGCAAGACCAGACCCTCGAGGCCGACGTCGCCGTGATCGGCAGCGGCGCGGGAGGCGCCACCACTGCCGAGCTGCTCAGCGCCGCCGGGCTGAAGGTGCTGCTGATCGAGGAAGGCCCACTGAAGACCAGCAGCGACTTCCACCTGCTGGAAAACCAGGCCTACGCCGACCTCTACCAGGAAGGCCTCGGGCGCCTGAGCAAGGATGGCGCCATTACCATCCTCCAGGGCCGCGCAGTGGGTGGCACCACCCTGGTCAACTGGACCTCGAGCTTCCGCACACCGCCGCAAACCCTCGAACACTGGGCCCGGGAGCACGCGGTCAAAGGCCTGGACAGCGCCGCCATGGCCCCCTGGTTCGCGCGCATGGAGCAACGCCTGGGCATCAGCCCCTGGGCCCTGCCGCCGAATGCCAACAACGACGTGCTGCGCCGCGGCTGTGAAGCCCTAGGCCATCGCTGGGCGGTGATCCCGCGTAATGTGCGCGGCTGCTGGAACCTGGGCTATTGCGGCATGGGCTGTCCGGTCAACGCCAAGCAGTCGATGCTGGTGACCAGCATCCCCGCCACCCTGGACAACGGCGGCGCGCTGCTCTACCTGGCCCGCGCCGAACGTTTCAGCCACGACGGCCAGCGCATCGACCACCTGCAGTGCCAGGCTCTCGATGCCCAGGGTATCCAGCCCACGGGGCGCCATGTGCGCGTGCGCGCCCGCCACTACGTGCTGGCCGGCGGTGGCATCAACAGCCCGGCCCTGCTGCTGCGCTCCCAAGCGCCGGACCCGCACCAGCGCCTGGGCAAACGCACCTTCCTGCACTTGGTCAATTTCAGCGCCGCGCAGTTCCAGGCACGCATCGACCCTTACTACGGCGCCCCGCAGTCGATCTACAGCGACCAGTTCCAATGGCAGGCGGGCGTCGCCGGGCCGGTCGGCTACAAGCTCGAGGTGCCGCCGCTGCACCCGGCGCTGGCCAGCACCCTGCTGGGCGGTCATGGCCAGGACAACGCCCTGCGCATGGCCGAGCTGCCCCACACCCATGTGATGCTGGCGCTGCTGCGCGACGGCTTCCACCCCGACAGCCCGGGCGGCCAGGTGGAACTGCGCGGCGACGGCTCGCCCGTGCTCGACTACCCGGTTACCGACTACCTGCGCGACGGCTTGCGTCGCGCCTGGCACAGCATGGCGCAGATCCAGTTCGCCGCCGGTGCCCGCCGGGTGTTGCCGGTGCACGGCGACGCCCGCTATGTCGACACGGTCGGGCAAGCCCAGGCGATGATCGACCAGTTGCCCCTGCAACTGTTGCGCATGCGCCTGGGCAGCGCCCATGTGATGGGCGGCTGCGCCCTGGGCGAAGATCCGCGCCAGGCCGTTTGCGACAGCCTCGGCCGCCACCACCAGCTGGAAAACCTGTCGATCCACGATGGTTCGCTGTTCCCCACCAGCATCGGCGCCAACCCGCAGTTATCGGTGTATGCCCTGGCCGCGCGGCTCAGCGACGCACTGATCGGCCGCCTGGCAGCACGCGCATGACAGCCAATGGCCGTACTGTCTATAGTGCCATCGGCCGGCCACGCGACTTGGCCGGGCGCAATCGCTGCGCTACCATCCGACTCCCCAACGCACTCCAGCCAGGATGACGCGATGAACCGAGTGTTGTACCCGGGTACTTTCGACCCCATTACCAAAGGCCATGGCGACCTGGTCGAACGCGCCTCGCGACTGTTCGACCACGTGATCATCGCCGTGGCGGCCAGCCCCAAGAAAAACCCCCTGTTCCCGCTGGAACAACGGGTCGAGCTGGCCCGCGAGGTCACCAAGCACCTGCCCAATGTCGAAGTCATCGGCTTCTCCACCCTGCTGGCGCACTTCGCCAAGGAGCAGGGCGCCAATGTCTTCCTGCGTGGCCTGCGCGCGGTCTCCGACTTCGAGTACGAGTTCCAGCTGGCCAACATGAACCGCCAGCTGGCACCGGACGTCGAGAGCCTGTTCCTGACGCCGTCGGAGCGCTACTCGTTCATTTCCTCGACCCTGGTCCGGGAAATCGCCGCGCTGGGTGGTGATATCACCAAGTTCGTCCACCCGGCCGTGGCCGACGCGCTGACCGAGCGCTTCCGCAAGTAAGCCACGGGGCAGGATGTCGCGCCCGCGTGCACTGCGGGCGCGAATCCGGCACAATTGCCCCCATCGCTTTGAAACATGCCCGGGCCCGACGCCCAGGCCGGAGTCCCCATGTCCCTGATCATCACCGACGATTGCATCAACTGCGACGTCTGCGAACCCGAGTGCCCGAACGCCGCCATCTCGCAAGGCGAAGAGATCTACGTGATCGACCCGAACCTGTGCACCCAGTGCGTGGGCCACTACGACGAGCCGCAGTGCCAGCAGGTCTGCCCGGTCGACTGCATCCCGCTGGATGAAGCCCACCCGGAAACCGAAGACGAACTGATGGCCAAGTACCGCCGGATCACCGGCAAGGCCTGATGCCGTTCGTCGCCGCGATACGCCACGCAGCCCTCGGCGCCGTTCTCGCGCTGCTGGCCAGCGCTACCCTGGCCGCCGGCCCGGGCCGCTCGGCGATCGCCAGCCCGCACCACGAGGCCACCGCGGCGGCGCAGCACATCCTGCAGCAGGGCGGTAACGCCTTCGATGCCGCGGTGGCCATCAGCGCCGCGCTGGCCGTGGTCGAGCCCTATGGCTCGGGTTTGGGCGGCGGCGGATTCTTCCTGTTGCGCGAAGCGGGCGACACGCCACGCTATGCCTTCCTCGACGCGCGCGAGCGCGCCCCCGCCGCTGCGCGTGCCGATATGTACCTCAAGGACGGCAAGGTGCAGCCGGGCCTGTCGATCAACGGCCCCTTGGCGGCCGCCATTCCCGGCCTGCCCCAGGCCCTGGCCGACCTCGCCGCCACCCACGGCAAGCTGCCGCTCAAGGACAGCCTGGCCCCGGCCATTCGCCTGGCCAACCAGGGTTTTGCCGTCGACCGCATCTACCGCGACCGCGCGACCATGCGCCTGAACGCCCTGCGTGACGACGCCGAGAGCGCCCGGCTGTTCCTCACCGCCAATGACGTGCCGGCCCTGGGCACGCTGATCCGCCAGCCGGAGCTGGCCACCACCCTGCTGCGCATGGCCGAGCATGGTCGCGACGGTTTCTATCGCGGGCCGCTGGCCGAGCGCCTGGTCGATGGCGTGCGCCAGGCCGGCGGCATCTGGACCCTCGACGACCTGGCCAGCTACCGTAGCGCCTGGCGCGAACCACTGCGCTACCCACTGGCCGAGCAGCGCGAGCTGATCAGCAGCCCACCGCCCTCGGCCGGCGGCATCGCCCTGGCCCAGAGCCTGGCCATGCTCCAGCGCCTGCCCTGGCAAAGCGCCGAACCGGTGCAGCGCAGCCACTACGTGATCGAGGTGCTACGCCGCGCCTACCGCGACCGCGGCCTGCTGGGCGACCCGGACTACGTCAGCAACCCGGTCAATCGCCTGCTGGCACGGCACTACCTGAGCGGCCTGGCCGACAGCATCGACGTGCACCAGGCCACGCCGAGCAGCGCCCTGCCCCCCGCGCCGGCCTGGCGCGAAGGCGACCACACCACGCATTTCTCGGTGATCGACGCCCAGGGCAATGCCGTCTCCGCCACGCTGTCGGTCAACCTGCCGTTTGGCGCAGCCTTCAGCGTGCCCGGCACGGGCCTGGTGCTGAACAACGAGATGGACGATTTCGCCGCCGATCCTGGCGGCAGCAACAGCTACGGGCTGGCAGGCAGCCAGGCGAACGCCGTGGCGGCGGGCAAGCGGCCGCTGTCGAGCATGAGCCCGACCTTCATCGAAAGCCCCGGCCAGTTCGCCAGCTTCGGCACCCCCGGCGGCAGCCGCATACCCAGCATGGTGCTGCTATCGGTGATGGGTTTGCTCGAAGGCAGGCCGGTGGCCGAGTGGCCGGCAATACCGCGCTATCACCATCAGTACCTGCCGGATGTGCTGGAGCATGAGCCGGGGACGTTCAGTGCACGGCAGAAGGCCGAGCTTGAAGGACGTGGGTACCGGCTGAAGGATGTCGGGCGCCAGTACGGAAATCAGCAGGTGCTGTACTGGAACAAGACTGGCGGGACCGTCGAGGCGGCCAGTGATCCCAGAGGCGTGGGGCAGGCGGCAGTCGTCGACTGATCCGGTTCAAATTCCTGTAGGAGCCAGCCTTGCGGGCGAACCAGGCAACGCGGTGCCTGGCACCGGCTACGCCGGTGTTCGCGGGCAAGCCCGCTCCCACAGGGATCGCTGCACGTAGTTACTCAACGCTGGCATTTCGGGCAGAACACGCTCGCCCGCTGCCCCAGCTTCACCTCGCGCAGCTCGCTGCCACACAGCTTGCACGGCTGGCCACCGCGCCCATACACGAACAGTTCCTGCTGGAAGTACCCCGGCTGCCCATCACCGCCGATGAAATCGCGCAAGGTGGTGCCACCCTGCTCGATGGCCGCCGCCAGCACGCGCTTGATCTCGATCGCCAGCTTCAGGTAACGCGCCCGGGAAATTCCGCCCGCCTCGCGGCGCGGGTCGATGCCGGCGGCGAACAACGCCTCGGTGGCGTAGATATTGCCTACCCCCACCACCACCGCGTTGTCCATGATGAACGGCTTGACCGCCATCGACCGCCCGCGCGACAGCTGGAACAGACGTTCGCCGTCGAACAGCTCGGTCAACGGCTCCGGCCCCAGGCGTATGAGCAATTCATGGTTGAGCGGGTCGAGGCTCCAGAGCATGGCGCCAAAGCGCCGCGGGTCGGTGTAGCGCAGCATCAACCCAGACTCCAGCTCGATATCCACATGCTCGTGCTTGGCCGCCGGCAAGCCCAGTTCGACCAGGCGCAAGTTGCCCGACATGCCCAGGTGGCTGATCAGCGTGCCGACCTCGGCATTGATCAGCAGGTACTTGGCCCGGCGCTCGACGCTGACGATGCGCTGCCCCGACAGGCGCACGTCGAGGTCTTCCGGAATCGGCCAGCGCAGGCGCCGGTCACGCACCACCACGCGGCTGACCCGCTGGCCTTCCAGGTGCGGGGCGATACCGCGGCGGGTGGTCTCGACTTCTGGTAATTCCGGCATGCTTCAGTGCCCGCCCATTTCGCGAATGTTCTGCTTGAGCTGCTCGAAGTCGTATTCGGTCAGGCCAATGTAGTCCAGCACCAGCGGGCCGACCATGTTCCATTCGTGATCGACGCTCTGGTTGCCCAGGACACGGTACGAGGCGCAGATGTGCTCGGACATCTTCAGCACCGCCAACAGGTTCTTCAGCTGGGTCTGGGTGTTGCGCGAGGACTCGTCGCGGAACACCGCCACGGCGTTGTGGTGGTTGGCGATGGCCGCGCTGATGTGCTCCGGCAAGCGCCAGGACTTGGCGGTGAAGTAGCCGACCACCGAATGGTTGGTGTTGAACACGCGGTTTTCGGTGTCCACCACGCGAACTTCGTCATTGGCCTTGGCGTAGGACTCTTCCAGCACTTCCATGTAGTTGGGGAAGCGCTTGTGCATCAGCGGCACGCCGCAATCGTGGAACAGGCCCAGGGTGTAGGCCTCGTCCACCGCCTGGATGCCGGTGCGCTTGGCCAGGGTCAGGCAGGTCATGGCCACGTCCTGGGCGGTGTCCCAGAACGGGTTGAGGGTGACGATGGTTTCGTCGCTCATTTCGCCCTTGATCGACTGGGCGTTGATCAGGTTGATGATCGAGCGGCTGCCCAGCAGGTTCACCGCGCGCTGGATCGAACCGATCTTGTTGGCCAGGCCGAACTGCGCCGAATTGACCAGCTTGAGCAACGCACCGGACAGGCCCGGGTCCTGCGCGATCAGCTTGGCGATAGTCTCCAGGTCCGGGTCGGGCATGTACTGCTCGAACTGCAGGTCGACCATGATCTGCGGCTGCGGCGGAATGGTAATGCCCTGCAGGGCTTGCTGGATCTGTTCGGCGGTAAGTTCCTGGGACATGCGTGCACTCTCGCTGGGGACGGGGAATTCTAACCCTGTACTCCGGCAGGGTAACTATCAGTGGATCGTTGGATCCAAGAATTTCTTTAGCGCTGTGGGAGCCAGCCTTGCTGGCTCCCACAGGATGAAGCGATAAACCCACGCTTGGTCGCGGCCCACAGCGCATCCGGGGCCGACGCGGTATACTCCCGCTCTTTTTTCCCGGAGCGACGTCATGTCCCTGCCCAGCCTTCGTCTCAAAGCCAACGCCGACCGCCGCCTGCGCGCCGGCCACCTGTGGGTCTACAGCAATGAAGTCGACGTTGCCGCGACCCCGCTGCAGGGCCTGAAGGCCGGCCAGCAGGCCATTCTCGAAAGCGCCAGCGGCAAGCCCCTGGGCGTGGTGGCCGTGAGCCCGAACAACCTGATCTGCGCCCGCCTGCTGTCGCGCGACGCCAAGCTGCCGCTGGACAAGTCGCTGCTGGTGCACCGCCTGAACGTGGCCCTGTCGCTGCGCGAGCGCCTGTTCGACAAGCCGTGCTATCGCCTGGTGTACGGCGATTCCGACCTGCTCCCAGGCTTGGTGGTCGACCGCTTCTTCGACATTCTCGTGGTGCAACTGGCCTCAGCCACCATGGAAGCGCACAAGGACGACGTGATCGCCGCCCTGGTCCAGGTGCTCAAGCCCAGTGGCATCCTGTTCAAGAACGATTCCGCCGCCCGCGACGCCGAAGGCCTCGAGCGTTATGTCGACACCGTCTACGGCGAAGTGCCGGACTGGGTGCCGCTGGAGGAGAACGGCGTCAAGTTCGAAGCCCCGGTGCGCGAAGGGCAGAAGACCGGCTGGTTCTACGACCACCGCATGAACCGCGCGCGCCTGGCCCCCTACGTCAAGGGCAAGCGCGTGCTCGACCTGTTCAGCTACATCGGTGGCTGGGGTGTGCAGGCCGGCGCGTTCGGCGCCAGCGAAGTGTTCTGCGTGGATGCCTCGGGCTTCGCCCTGGACGGCGTCGAGCGCAACGCCGCGCTGAACGGCATCAGCGAAAAACTGACCTGCATCGAAGGCGATGTGTTCGAGGCCCTGCGCGAGCTGAAGGCCGCCGAGGAGCGCTTCGACGTGATCATTGCCGACCCACCCGCCTTCATCAAGCGCAAGAAAGACCTGAAAAACGGCGAAGCGGCCTATCGCCGCCTCAACGAACAGGCCATGCGCATGCTGAACAAGGACGGCATCCTGGTCAGCGCCTCGTGCTCGATGCACCTGCCCGAGGACGACCTGCACAACATCCTGCTGACCAGCGCCCGCCACCTGGACCGCAACCTGCAATTGCTCGAGCGCGGCGGCCAGGGCCCGGACCACCCGGTGCACCCGGCGATCGCCGAGACCCGCTACATCAAGAGCATCACCTGCCGCTTGCTGCCCAACAGCTGATCTCTGCCAAAAAGGGCCGCCAAGCGGCCCTTTCCTGCTGCAATCCCCTCTCCAGGCCTGCACATCTGCATTCCCTCGCCGCGCCAGCGGTGTAGAATCGGCCTATTCATCGCCAGTCATCCCCGGCGGGTTTATGAGCTCTGGTCGAGCCTGCGGCGATCCCGCGCGGTCCTTCGACTCCCATCCTTGCCTGTGGCAATCGGCCTTCGGCGCATTAGGAGAAGAGAAGCTCACTCCCCTATTAGTGACCTGATTAAGCCGCCAGGAGCGCTCCATGCCTGATTATCGTTCCAAGACTTCCACCCAGGGCCGCAACATGGCCGGCGCCCGCGCCCTGTGGCGCGCCACCGGGATGAAGGACGAAGACTTCAAGAAGCCGATCATCGCCATCGCCAACTCGTTCACCCAGTTCGTCCCGGGCCACGTGCACCTGAAGGACCTGGGCCAGCTGGTCGCCCGCGAGATCGAACGCGCCGGAGGCGTGGCGAAAGAGTTCAATACCATCGCCGTGGACGACGGTATCGCCATGGGCCACGACGGCATGCTCTATTCGCTGCCCAGCCGCGAGATCATCGCCGACGCCGTCGAGTACATGGTCAACGCCCACTGCGCCGACGCCATCGTCTGCATCTCCAACTGCGACAAGATCACCCCCGGCATGCTGATGGCCGCCCTGCGCCTGAACATCCCGGTGATCTTCGTTTCCGGCGGCCCGATGGAAGCCGGCAAGACCAAGCTGGCCAGCCACGGCCTGGACCTGGTCGATGCCATGGTCATCGCTGCCGACTCCTCGGCCAGCGACGAGAAAGTCGCCGAGTACGAGCGCAGCGCCTGCCCGACCTGCGGCTCGTGCTCCGGCATGTTCACCGCCAACTCGATGAACTGCCTGACCGAAGCCCTGGGCCTGGCCCTGCCAGGCAACGGCTCGACCCTGGCCACCCACGCCGACCGTGAACAGCTGTTCCTCACCGCCGGGCGCACCATCGTCGAGCTGTGCAAGCGCTACTACGGCGAGAACGACGAATCGGTGCTGCCGCGCAGCATCGCCAACTTCAAGGCGTTCGAGAACGCCATGATGCTCGACATCGCCATGGGCGGCTCGACCAACACCATCCTGCACCTGCTGGCCGCGGCCCAGGAAGGCGAGGTGGCGTTCGACCTGCGCGACATCGATCGCCTGTCACGCAAAGTACCGCAGTTGTGCAAGGTGGCGCCGAACATCCAGAAGTACCACATGGAAGACGTGCACCGTGCCGGCGGCATCTTCAGCATTCTCGGATCGCTCGCCCGTGGCGGCCTGCTGCACACCGACCTGCCGACCGTGCACAGTCGCAGCATGGAAGAAGCCATCGCCAAATGGGACATCACCCAGACCGATGACGAAGCCGTGCACACCTTCTTCAAGGCAGGCCCGGCCGGCATCCCGACCCAGACCGCCTTCAGCCAGTCGACCCGTTGGCAAACCCTGGACGACGACCGTGAAAACGGCTGCATCCGCAGCGTCGAGCACGCCTACTCGCAAGAAGGCGGCCTGGCCGTGCTGTACGGCAACATCGCCCTGGACGGCTGCGTGGTGAAGACCGCCGGGGTCGACGACTCGATCCTGGTGTTCGAAGGCACCGCGAAGATCTTCGAAAGCCAGGACAGCGCCGTGCGCGGTATCCTCGCCGACGAGGTGAAAGCCGGTGACATCGTGATCATCCGCTACGAAGGCCCGAAAGGCGGCCCAGGCATGCAAGAGATGCTCTACCCGACCTCGTACCTGAAGTCCAAGGGCCTGGGCAAGGCCTGCGCCCTGCTCACCGACGGCCGCTTCTCCGGCGGCACCTCGGGCCTGTCCATCGGCCACGCCTCGCCGGAAGCTGCCGCGGGCGGCGCCATCGGCCTGGTGCGCGATGGCGACAAGGTACTGATCGACATCCCCAACCGCTCGATCAACCTGCTGGTCAGCGACGAGGAGCTGGCCGCACGCCGCATCGAGCAGGACAAGAAGGGCTGGAAACCGGCCGAAGTACGCCCACGCAAAGTGACCACCGCGTTGAAGGCCTATGCCCTGCTGGCCACCAGCGCAGACAAGGGCGCGGTGCGCAACAAGGCGATGCTCGAAGGGCTTTGAGGCCTGAACGTATGAAAAAACCGGCGCCTGGTGCGCCGGTTTTTTTAATCAAGCAGGTTATTGACTAATGTAATGACGCGGCGCCCTGCGACTGGAAAACCGATAATTTCTTGAGGGCAATTGCCAAGGAGTCGTCGTCGAAAAGCTTGTTCTTCCGGGATGCCGCCCCCCTTCCACCCGACCAATGCTTCAACCCGGCTCGAATGGCATCAACCGTTGGCTCGACCCCATCCTTATGCAAGAGCCAGTCAACCGTCGCCAAAAGCTCCATACCGAAAGGAGACTCGAAACCATCAATCAGGTCCGAAGTGAATTCCAACGCAGGTAAGTAAGTCTTCGCTTCACTGTTCAGATAAGCCTGTACAAAAGGCTTGCGGCTCTCATCAAACCAGATGACATCCAAGGGCCCCGCATCACCTATACGTTTCCCACAGTGCAAATAGCTACCGTCAAGATTATCCAGCAGATGCTCCAGGCGGTTCGCGTACGGGCCGTACTTGTGAGCGGAAAATTGCAAATCCAGCGGGTTGTCTTCAGGCGTGAAACGCTCGATTGACCGTTCCAGGAACCATGCCAGCTTCTGTATCTCCAACAAGCTGCACTCCATCCCCAGCACCCAATAGCGACGAACCAACTCCGCGATAAGTGCCCGGGCCGGCGTGAGTTTTTCTACTCCACTACGCTTGGAGACATTCTGATACTTGCCTATAGGTTCGAAAACCAACACATCAGCATCAATATCTCCAAGAGTCGCCTCAATTTGCTCACGCACGGCAGCCCATGGCAGCCCACCATTACCAGCACCCAGGGGTGGTATTGCAATAGACTCCACACCATTCGCGAGAATGAAACGCCGTAGGTCCTGTAGCCCCTCGGTGATCCAGGCGATTTGAGAAGGTGAACGCCAATGCCGCTTAGTCGGAAAATTCACGACCCAGCGCGGCCCATCCAACTCGCGAACCTCAGTGATAAACATGCGCCCAGTGACCACCTCGTCCGCTTTGCAGGCAGCAGCATAAAGGCGATAGTTTTCCGCAAAGCGCTCCTTGAACATAAGCGCAATGCCTTTACCCATCACCCCCACAGTGTTGACCGTATTAACCAGCGCTTCGGCCTTGGCCTCCAGCAGGTTACCTTGCGTAAAGCGAATCATTGGAAATACCACCCAGGTCGAGCATGTACGGGAAGGTTCAGGTTGCGCCGCTGAACCTCCTGATCGACACGACGTTTCACAGCTTCGTTGTAGCAGACAATTCCGAGAAGGCCAGCGACTGGAACGTGTCTGTAAATGAGGGCTTCGGCCTGATAACGCTCCATTTTCCGAGGGTCATCCGGATCCCGCTTGAAATCACGGTGCTGCAGGAGCTTCCAGTCAATCTTGTCGAGATGCTGAAGATCGTCGTAATAGCCAGTCCAGTCCGGATAGGCATGCGCATCGGTGAACACGAAGCGAAGGCCTAGCGACTGGACATGGTACAGGCTGGAGACAAGGATCACGATCTCCTCGTTCAATCTTTGCTGCACACCCCACCCTGACTGAATGTTCTTCATCATCACGGAGAACGGCGTGAAGTAGAACGGTACGTAGTCAGCCAAGGTGCTGCCTGGGGCAAACATCACCTTCCGTTGTGAACGCTTGCCGATCAGCTCAGGGTTCCCGATGTTCACGTAATTTTCAAAGCGCTTTCCGGCCCCCATGGCATGCAGCCCATGATCCAGCACATGGCTCAGGTTGTCCCGATGGACAATCCGCCAGATGAGCGCTTTGTCAGGATTTAGGTTGCTGTAGATCATCTAGCTGAAAACATATTCGGATTCGCGCCGACCCATAATCCGTCCAGGCCAGCGTCATGAGCATGCTGACGCACCAGGTGCTCGATCTCTGCGGACGGGGTGAAAATCTTCGAAAAATCAGTGGCAGGAACTGGACCAGGAGAAAGACATTCCGCCATACAAACATGGCGACAAGATGGATCATGGTAGTCACGGACCTCCATCTTATCCCAGTCGATAGCCCTCACGCCTGCATCGTACTCCAACAGCTCGAATCTGCCTCCAGCCAAAGGGTGTCGAGGAATGACACGCCAGTTGTTCTGGCGCGCATGGGTCCGGTAAACAGCAATGAGGACAAAGACATCCGACGGACGATCATAGTGGACGCGACCGTCAAAAGGATTTTTCGCAAACCAATGAAATGGAACGTAGTCTTCCAGTGACTCATGGCTGCGGCCTTCAATGATCTGAGGATCGGCCACATCCTTGAACTTGTCGCGTCCAAGGGCTGACCTGGGCAGCAGCCCCGACCGGAGAATCGAGGGAACGTTATCGAAGCTCGTTAGGTGATAGACAAAGGACTGATCGCGAATTGCAGTTGCCACTGAACACCTCAATGCAGGATGCCATCAATTTGATGGCATCCTGCATTGGATCCAACCTGCATGAATAGTATTTATAAAGTGTTATTCACAACGTAGCGTAGCGACTACTGGATCTGCTCCGGCGTGACGATCACCCAGTTCTTGTCCGCCGTCACCGGCAAGCCTTCCTTGGCCTGGGCCGCCGCGTTCTTCGCGATCATGCCGTTCAACTGGTCCATGTACTTGGCCTTGCGGTTTATCCACAGGTGGATGCCGCCCTTGTTCACATCGACGCCATGGAACTGCATGTAGCCATCGCTGGTCGGCGTGTCGCCGCCCACCAACACCGGTTTCTTCCACTCGTCGATATAGGTGAGGATCGCTGCCTGCTTGCCAGCCATCCAGGTGGCCGGGGTCCACAGGTAAGGGGTCAGTTCCAGGCCTTCGTTGGCCTTGGGGTCGTAGTGCCCAGCGCTGATCTGCTTGCGCGCGGTGGTCAGCGCGCCGCTCTGGCGATCCTTGAGCAGCAGGCTGACACCGATGACGTTCTGCGGTTTGACGTTGTAACCATACTTGGGGTCGGCGGCGACCATGCGTACCAATTCTTCGGACGCCGCAGAGATCACATAGACCTCGATGCCGTTCTCCATCAGCTTGTTGTAAAGCTCGGCCTGCCCGGTGAAGACCTTGGGTGGCTGCACTTCGGTGGTCTTGACCTGGTCGCCGTCGAAGTAGGTCGCCGGCACCGGCTTGCCCGAAGCCATCAGCTCATCGACCTGGACCTTCAGTTCCTTGAGGGTGAAACCGGCGAACACCTGGGCCACCCACGGGTAGCAGACCATGTCGTCGACTTCACACAGGCGGTAGTAGTAGCTGAACAGGCTCTCCTTGTGCTCGGCGGTGTCCTTGAACGGCATCAGCTTGAGCGAAGGGTCGAGCTTGTCGCGGCTCAACAAGCCCTTGTTCTCCATGAACGGCAGCAACGCCTCCTCGAGGTCGAAACGGTAGCTGGTGTTGTCCATGTCGAACACCGCATAGTTGCCCTGGTTGGCATTGGCGGCAATCATCGCATCCAGCTGTTTCGCGGCCTCGGCTGGCCAGTGCTTGAGCTCGGTGGCCGCCCAGCTGTTGGCGCTCAACAGCAAGGCCAGGCTGGCGGCGAGGATTCTCGGAGCAGACATCATGTGCAGTTCTCCCAAAGACGTGGCCGCTCAACCCTAGACCCGATTTGTGACATCCAGACGCTCGGTACCGACGCCGACGCAACCACAAACGCCATGTTGATTGCCAATAACGACACGTCGTTATTCCATAAACGACTATGTAAATTACTTTTGGGTATAAATTCGTTTGTTTTCAGGCTGTTAGCATTTCCGTTCGTAATCGCTCACAGAGGCGATGCCTCTTCCGCCTTCAACTGGAGCTTCAATGAACCTGCCCCTGTCACTCAACCTGCTGGCGTTCCTGGCCCTGCTGCTGGGCTTGGCGCAAACCCGCCGCACCGACTGGAGCCTGGCTAAAAAGGTCCTGCTCGGCCTGGTGCTGGGCGTGCTCTTCGGCCTGGTCCTGCACACGCTGTACGGCGCGGGCCACCCAGTGCTCAAGGCCACCATCGCCTGGCTCGACCTGGTCGGCAACGGCTACGTCGGCCTGTTGCAGATGATCGTCATGCCACTGATCTTCGCCTCGATCCTCAGCGCCGTGACCCGTCTGCACAACGCCTCGTCACTGGGCCGGATCAGCGTGCTGAGCATTGGCACCCTGCTGCTGACCACCGCCATCGCCGCGCTGATCGGCATCGCCCTGACCAACCTGTTCGGCCTAAGCGCCGAGGGCCTGGTGGCCGGCGTCCAGGAAAGCGCGCGCCTGCAAGCCATCCACAACGACTACGCGGGCAAGGTCGCCGACCTCAACATTCCGCAACTGCTGCTGTCGTTCATCCCCAGCAACCCAGTGGGCGACCTGGCCCGGGCCAAGCCGACCTCGATCATCAGCGTGGTGATCTTCGCCGTGTTCCTCGGCCTTGCCGCGCTGCAACTGATCAAGGATGACAAGGACAAAGGCGAGCGCGCCCTGTCGGCCATCGACGTGTTGCAGGCCTGGGTGATGCGCCTGGTGCGCCTGGTGATGAAGCTCACCCCCTATGGCGTGCTGGCACTGATGGCAAAGGTGGTGGCCAGCTCCAACCTCGAGGACATCCTCAAGCTGGGCAGCTTCGTGGTGGTCTCGTACATCGGCCTGGGCCTGATGTTCGTGGTGCACGGGGTGATCCTGGCGCTGACCGGCGTCAGCCCGCTGCGCTTCCTGCGCAAGGTCTGGCCAGTGCTGACCTTCGCCTTCACCAGCCGCTCCAGCGCCGCCAGCATTCCGCTGAGCATCGAGGCACAGACCCGGCGCCTGGGCGTGCCGCAGTCGATCGCCAGCTTCAGCGCCTCGTTCGGCGCCACCATCGGCCAGAACGGCTGCGCCGGCCTGTACCCGGCGATGCTGGCGGTGATGGTCGCCCCGGCGGTGGGCATCGATACCTTCGACCCGCTGTGGATCGCCACCCTGGTGGCCATCGTCACCCTGAGCTCGGCGGGTGTCGCCGGGGTCGGCGGCGGCGCAACCTTCGCCGCGCTGATCGTGCTACCAGCCATGGGTCTGCCGGTGGAGCTGGTGGCGTTGCTGATCTCGGTGGAACCGCTGATCGACATGGGCCGCACGGCGCTGAACGTGAATGGGTCGATGACCGCCGGCGTGGTCACCAGCCAGTTGCTCAAGCAGACCGACCAGCAGGTGCTGGGCGACGATGAGCATGCCGAGTTGAACCACTCCTGAGGCCGCATTCGCCGGCAAAGCCGGCTCCTACATCTAATCGCGCCGCGCCGATTATTCCCTGTAGGAGCGGCCTTGTGTCGCGAGAGGGCTGCGCAGCAGCCCCAGCAATCTCAAGCCTTGTCCCACACCTCGAAGTGATAGGCAGGCTTACCCTCTTCAGCCTGAGCCGCGCTCGAGGCCAGGTGCCACTGGCTGTCGTCGACTGCGGGGAACCAGGCATCCCCCTGCGGCGACAGCTCGACCCGGGTCAGGTACATCCGGCTCACCAGCCCCTTCTCCAGCGCCTGCGCATACAGCTGCGCGCCACCGATCAGCATCAGCTCATCGACACCCTGCTCCCGCGCCCACTGCTCGGCGCGTACCAGCGCCTGCTCCAGCGAGGCGAACACCTCGGCGCCTTCGAGCTGCAGCCCCGGTTGGCGGCTGACCACGATATTCAAGCGCCCCGGCAGTGGCCGGCCCAGCGAGTCCCAGGTCTTGCGCCCCATGATGATCGGCTTGCCCAGGGTGGTGGCCTTGAAGTACTTGAAGTCCCCCGGCAAGTGCCAGGGCATGGAGTTATCGATGCCGATCACACGGTTCTCGGCGAGCGCCGCGATCAGGCTGAGGGGGAGTGATGTATTCATGCCGGCGAGGATAGCATCGGGCACGTGGGTTATGCTTGCGCCCTGACCTGTGCAATGGAAGAGCTTGTGACCGCACTGACGCCACTCGACAAGCGCTGGCTCACCGAAGCGGTGCGCCTGCGCGAGGAACACGCCGAGCCCCTGGAAGACCAGGAGGCCAACCGCCGTGCCCGCCAACTGGGCGGCGACCTGGCGACGCGTATCGAAACCCGCGCCCTGTGGCTGGCCGAGCGCGACGGCATGACCACGGCGCTGCACCACTGGAAGCAGGGCGCGCGCCTGGCGCTGCTGGCCCTGCTGCTGTTTGCCGGAATCAGCGGCGCCGGCCTCGGCATGGCGGCCTTGGGCGACGGCCAGCGCCCGGTCAACGTGTTCTGGGCCCTGGGCAGCCTGCTCGGGGTCAACCTGCTGTTGCTGATCGGCTGGGCGCTGGGCTTCTGCTTCGCCGGCGACCAAGGGGCGGCGCTGGGGCGCTTGTGGCTATGGCTGAGCGAACGCTTCGCCCGCGATGCCAAGGCTGCGCAACTGGCCCCGGCGCTGCTGGTGTTGCTGCAGCGCCAGCGCCTGAACCGCTGGCTGCTCGGCCTGTTGGTGCATGGTCTGTGGCTGCTGGCGATGCTCAGCGCCCTGGGCATGCTCCTGGCGCTGCTGGCGACGCGGCGCTATGGCTTCGTCTGGGAAACCACGCTACTGGCCGCCGAACCCTTCATTCGCCTGACCCAGGCCCTGGGCGCCCTGCCCGCGCTGCTCGGTTTCAACGTGCCGGACGCCGCGATGATCCGCGCCAGCGGCGACAGCCTGCCGGCCCTCGACCTGGCACGCCAGGCCTGGGCCAGCTGGCTGCTCGGCGTGGTGCTGGTCTACGGCCTGCTGCCGCGCCTGGTGCTGGCCGCGTTGTGCCTGTGGCGCTGGCGCCAGGGCCGCGCGCGCCTGGCCCTGGACCTCAACCTGCCCGGTTACGCGCAACTGCGCGAAGGCCTGATGCCACGCAGCGAGCGGATCGGCGTGCAGGACGCCGCGCCCGAGGCACTGCCACGCTTCGCGGCCGGGCAGCTGGAAAGCGGCAGCAGCGGTGCCCTGCTGGTCGGCCTGGAGCTGGACGACCAGCGCCCCTGGCCACCCGCACTGCCCAAGGGCGTGACCGATGCCGGCGTGCTCGACAGCCGCGAATCGCGCAACAAGTTGCTGGAACAACTCAGCCGCTTCCCCCCGGCACGCCTGACCATCGCCTGCGATCCACGCCGTTCGCCGGACCGCGGCAGCCTGGCGCTGCTCGCCGAACTGGCGCGCAACGCCGGCGCAACGCGGATCTGGCTGCTCCAGGCACAACCCGGCGAGGCCCTGGACGCCGCGCGCCTGGGCGACTGGCACGATGCGCTGGAACGCCTGGGCCTGCCCTACGCCGACACCTTCCCCCTGACCTGGCTGGAGCAAGGCCATGACTGAGCCACTGAAACTGGCGGTGGTCGGCCACACCAACGTCGGCAAGACTTCGCTACTACGCACCCTGACCCGCGATGTCGGTTTCGGCGAGGTCTCGCACCGCCCCAGCACCACCCGCCATGTCGAAGGCGCACGCCTGTCGGTGGATGGCGAGCCGCTGCTGGAGTTGTACGACACACCCGGCCTGGAAGACGCCATCGCCCTGCTCGACTACCTCGAACGCCTGGAACGCCCGGGCGAGCGCCTGGACGGCCCGGCCCGCCTGGAGCGTTTTCTCCAGGGCAGCGAAGCGCGCCAGCGTTTCGAGCAGGAGGCCAAGGTGTTGCGCCAGTTGCTGGCGAGCAACGCCGGCCTGTACGTGATCGACGCCCGGGAACCGGTGCTGGCCAAGTACCGCGACGAACTGGAGGTACTGGCCGGCTGTGGCAAACCGCTGCTGCCGGTGCTCAACTTCGTCGCCAGCCCGCAGCATCGCGAGCCGGAATGGCGCGAGGCCCTGGCTCGCCTGGGCCTGCACGCACTGGTGCGGTTCGACAGCGTGGCGCCGCCCGAGGATGGCGAGCGCCGCCTCTATGAAAGCCTGGCGCTGCTGCTGGAGGATGCCGGCCCAGCCCTGCGCCGGCTGATCGACGACCAGCAGGCCCAGCGCCTGGCCCGCCGGCACAGCGGCAAGCGCCTGATCGCCGAATTGCTGCTCGACTGCGCCGCCTGCCGGCGCGGCGTCGTCGCCGAACCTGCCGCCGAGGCCCAGGCCATCGCGGCCCTGCGTCAGGACGTGCGCCAGCGCGAGCAGCGCTGCGTCGAGGCGCTGCTCAAGCTCTACGCCTTCCGCCGCGAAGATGCCAACGCCGGTGACCTGCCATTGCTCGATGGCCGCTGGGGCGATGACCTGTTCAACCCCGAGACCTTGAAGCTGCTGGGCGTGCGCCTGGGCGGCGGCGTGGCCGCAGGCGCGGCGGCGGGCGCGGGGGTGGACCTGCTGGTGGGCGGCCTGACCCTCGGCGCCGCCGCCCTGGCCGGGGCGATTGCCGGCGGTGCGCTGCAGACCGCGCGCAACTATGGATCGCGGCTGATGGGCAAGCTCAAGGGGCAACGTGAGCTGACCGTGGACGACACGGTGTTGCGCTTGCTGGCGCTACGTCAGCAGCAACTGATGGTAGCGTTGGAGGGGCGTGGGCATGCGGCGCAGGACAGCATTCGCCTGAAAGCACCGGACGAGAAGGCATGGCGCGAGGGCAAGCTGCCGGAGGCGCTGAGCAAGGCGAGAGCGCATCCGCAATGGTCGACGCTCAATCCCGGGGCCAAGGTCAACCAGGCCGAGCGCCAGGAGCAGTTGGATGCCCTGGTAGAGGAGCTGTAGACGGCGCCAATGCGTTCGTGGCTGACCACGCCATCGCCGCCCATGTCCTCGCCGTCGCAGAGCACTGGCATGCTCCTGATGCACGGAATGTTCGCCGGCAAGCCGGCTCCTACAGCGACCGGTAGGAGCCGGCTTGCCGGCGAACGAGGCCGCGGCCTACTGCTGCGCGACTTGCTCCGACTTGCCGTCATAGCGCTTGCGCCATTCGCTGAGGATCTGGTCACGGTTTTTCGAGGCCCAGGCGAAGTCGTTCTTGATCAGGCGCTGCTCGTAATCGGCCGGTAGCTCGGTCTGCGGCTTGGCGATCCCCGGGGCGGCAAGTACGGCGAAGTTCTCCTTGTACAGTTCCATCGCCGCCGGGCTGGCCGAGAAGTCAGCCAAGCGCTTGGCCGCGTCGGTCTTGGGCGAGCCTTTGATCAGCGCCGTGGCTTCGATTTCCCAGCCCAGGCCCTCCTTCGGCAGCACGATGTCCAATGGCGCACCCTGGCGCTTGAGCTGCACCGCCGGGTATTCGAACGAAATCCCGATCGGGAACTCGCCCGCCGCCGCCAGCTTGCACGGTTTGGAGCCGGAATGAACGTACTGGCCGATGTTCTGATGCAGCGCGTCCATGTAGGCCCAGCCCTGCGGCTCGCCAAAGGTCTGCAGCCAGGCGCTCACGTCGAGGAAGCCGGTGCCGGACGAGGCCGGGTTGGGCATGACGATCTTGCCCTTGTACTCGGGCTTGGTCAGGTCCTGCCAGCTCACCGGTTTGCTCAGGCCTTGCTTCTCGGCCTCCACGGTGTTGAAACAGATAGTCGCGGCCCACACGTCCATGCCCACCCAGGCTGGCGGGTTGGCAGCGTCGCGGTAGTTCGTCGAGATCTTGCCCAGGTCCTTCGGTGCATAGGCTTCAAGCATGCCGTTCTGGTCGAGGATGGCCAGGCTGGAAGCCGCCAAGCCCCATACCGCGTCGGCCTGCGGGCGGTCTTTTTCGGCCAGCAGCTTGGCGGTGATGATGCCAGTGGAGTCGCGTACCCACTTGATCTCGATATCCGGGTTGGCCTTCTCGAAGGCCTGCTTGTAGCTCTTGAGCTGTTCGGCCTCCAGGGCGGTGTAGACGGTCAGCTGGGTAGCGGCCGAAGCTTGCAGGGTGAAGGCGGCGGATACGGCAGCGGCAAGTGCAAGGAGCTTGAACATGATGCGTTTCCTATGGGTATGGGCAGTCGGTCAGTGACCCGGCGCGCGCTGGCGCCAGGCCTGGGAGCGGCGCAACAGGCCGCGTGAGGCGCCAGCAAGGAGCAGGGAAGCGGCGGCGCTGGTAAGCAGGATTAGAGTGGACATGGCCGCGGCGCCGCCGACGTTGCCGGCGTCGTCCATGTTCAGCACGGCGACGGCGGCAAGGATGGTGTCGGGGCTGTAGAGGAAGATCGCCGCCGACACCGTGGTCATCGCCGAGACGAACAGGTAGCGGATGATGTCCAGCAGCGCCGGCAGGCAGATCGGCACGGTGACGCGCATGAAATGCTTGTACAGCGGCGCCTTGAGCGACAGCGCGGCGGCTTCGAACTCGCCGTCGAGCTGGCGCAGGGCGGTGGTGGCGGTCATCTGCGCGGTGGTCAGGTAGTGGGCGATGGTACACACCACCAGCAGCGCCATGCTGCCGTAGAACACATGCAGCGGGTTGCCGGCCAGGTTGAAGAAAAACACGTAGCCCAGGCCCAGCACCAAGCCCGGTACCGCCATGGGAATGAAGCTGAGCAGGCGCAGCAGTTGGTTGAGCGGACGCAGCCCCGATGTCTTTTCCATCAGGTAGGCGCCGGTGAAGATCACCACGCTGCCGATCAAGGCAGTGCACAGGGCCATGGTCACGCTGTTGCGATAGGCCAGCCAGCCGCCACCGGCGGTGTCGTCGAACATGTAGTGCTTGAGCGACAGCGACAGGTTGTAGGGCCAGAACTTGACCAGCGACGAGTACACCGCCATGCCGATCACCACCAGCAGCACCGCGCACACCAGCAGCACGATGGCCAGGTAGCAGCCATCGCGTAGCTTCGACGGCTTGGGCTCGAACACCTGGGCGCGGCCACTCATACCCTGGCCCTGGCGCCGGCGAAGCCAGGCATCGACGGCAAAGCTGAGCAGCGCCGGCACCAGCAGCACCATTCCGATCAGCGCGCCGCGGCCAAACTGCTGCTGGCCAACCACCGCCTTGTAGGCTTCCAGCGCCAGTACCTGGTAATCGCCACCCACCACCACCGGCACGCCGAAGTCGGTGATGGTCAGGGTGAACACCAGGCAGAAGGCGGCGAACACTGCCTGGCGCGTAGCTGGCCAGGTGATGCTGAAGAACGCCCGGACAGGCCCGGCGCCCATGCTCGAGGCGGCATCGAACAGCCGTGCGTCGGCCAGCGACAGCGCCGACAGCAGGATCATCAAGGCATGGGGAAAGGTGTAGATGGCCTCGCCGAGGACGATGCCCCAGAAGCCGTAGATATTGTCGCTGAGCAGCCCGCGCAGCAGGCCCTGGTTGCCGAACAGATAGACCAGGGCGATGGCCGGCAGCATCGACGGCGCCAGCAGCGGCAGCAGCGAGATGCCACGCCACACGCCCTTGGCCGGAATCAGCGTGCGTTGCAGCGCGTAGGCGAATAGATAGGCCAGCGGCACGACGATGGCCGCGACGGTGAAGGCCACCGACAGGCTGTTGCCCAGCAGCCAGTGGAAGTTCGCGCTGGCGAACAGTTCACGGGCAGCCAGCAGCCCGCCACCCTGGCCAGCCTCGCCACTGAAGCCCTTCCAGAAGATCGCCAGCAGCGGCATCAGCACCGCGAACACCAGCAGGGCCAACAGCAATCCCTTGCCGCCGACGACGAACAGGCGGTCACCCAGGGCGACGCCGGTGCGCGGCGCCGCCTTGGCATGGATGAGCGGCTGGGTCATGGACGCGGCCATCTCAGGCAAACACCTGCAGGCTCTGCGGCGGCAGCGCCACCCAGATGTCCTGCGAGCCCAGACGTGGCATGGCCTCTGGCGCCACCTCGGCGAGCAGCGCGTGGCCCGGCAGGGCCATGAGTTCGAAGCTCATGCGGCAGCGGTTGCCGAGGAAGGTGACTTCGCGAACTTTGGCCGGAAACAGGTTTTCCTCGTGCACCAGCGGGTTGACGGTGATCGCCTCTGGGCGGCAGAACAGCCGACCACTGCTGGCACAGCCGGCGTTGCTCGCCAGGCGCATGTGCATGCCGCCGACCTGGGCATGGTTGTCGCCGCTGCGCTGGAACGGCAGCCAGTTGCCTTGGCCAACGAACTCGGCGACGAACGGCGTGGCCGGCTGGTCGTAGATTTCCTGGGGGGTGGCGTATTGCTCGACCTGGCCGTTGTTCATCACGGCGATGCGGTCGGCCATCAGCATGGCTTCGTCCTGGTTGTGGGTGACCATCAGGGTGGTGATGCCGAGCTGGCGTTGCAGTTGGCGCAGCTCGGTGCACAGGTGCTCGCGCACCCGGGCGTCGAGTGCCGACATGGGTTCGTCGAGCAGCAGCAGCGATGGTTTGGGTGCCAGGGCGCGGGCCAGGGCGACGCGTTGTTGCTGGCCGCCGGACAATTGGCCGGGGTATTTCTTTTCGCTGCCCGAGAGGCCGACCAGTTCGAGCATTTCGGCGACCCGCTGGCGGGTGGCGTCGCGGCTGTCGCCGGTCAGGCCGTAGGCGATGTTGGCCTCGACGGTGAGGTTGGGGAACAGCGCGTAGGATTGGAACAGGATGCCGTAGTCGCGGGCCTGGGGCGGCAGTTCGGAGATGTCGCGGTGGCCGATGTGCAGGGTGCCGCGGTCCTGGCGCTCGAGGCCGGCGATGCAGCGCAGCAGGGTGGTCTTGCCGCAGCCCGAGGGGCCGAGCAGACACACCAGCTCGCCGGCGGCGACGTCGAGGGACACGTCGTTGAGCGCGGTGAAGGCGCCGAAGCGTTTGTGGATACCACGCACTTTCATCTGTGCGCCTGGGGTGACGTTGTTCATGGCCGGTCCTCATCGAAGCGATGGGGGCCATGCTAGGCAGGCTGTGCGAAGGTTCTGTGGCGGTTAGGTAAAAGCGGGTGATAGTGGTATTGGCAAATTTTTGTAGGCGCCCTGCCAGGGCGAGGCGTCGTCAAGCAACTACAAGCTTGGCCTGCCTACGATGCCGTTGCCGTTGCCGTTGCCGTTGCCGTTGCCGAACGAGAGGCTAGCGCCATAGCCCACGTGCGACAGCTGCGCCAGTGTAAGCGCCGCCCGTAACTTCGCGACTTCAGGAGGCCGAACGCAGGCCTTGCGAAGG
>NZ_JBMDJI010000049.1:0-31486 GCF_057809115.1 Pseudomonas sp. FG47 | reverse complement strand
GTGCCGGGGTGACCATCTCATTAAGTAAGTCGCCGCAAGGCGAAACAGCGATGTAGGCGCCCCTACAAACCATGAATGAGCACACATCCCCAAAAGCCCACACCAGAACCTAGCAACTAGCAACTAGCAACTCAAAAAAACACCACCCCACGCATATAAAGCGCTCCCGCCCCACGAATAATCACCCGCCCATTCCCCGGCAACTCACAGTGCAACTGCCCCTTGCGCGCGCCCCCCTGCTCACAGCGCAAGCTGTTCTTGCCCAACCGCTCAGCCCAATAGGGCACCAATGACGTATGCGCCGACCCCGTCACAGGATCTTCATTGACCCCAACCCGCGGCCCAAACCACCGCGTGACGAAATCAAACCCCCGCCCCGGCGCCGTCACCGCAATCCCCCGCACATCGAACGCCGACAACGCCACGAAGTCCGGCTTGAGCCCCTCGATCAAGTCAACATCATCGATCACCACGATAAAGTCGTCAGTCCGATACAACGCCCGCGCCTCAGTCAGCCCAAGGGCCTCCAGCAACCCGGCCGGAAAGTCCTGCGCAACCGGCTGCTTGGCCGGAAAATCCATCGCCAGCAGCCCATCGGCATCACGGCTGACCCGCAACTCACCGCTACGGGTATTGAACCGCAACACCTCTGCCCGCTCGCCCAGTTGCTCGAACAACACCCAGGCCGCCGCCAACGTGGCATGCCCACACAGATCGACCTCCACCGCCGGGGTGAACCAGCGCAGGTCGAACGCCTCACCGTTGGGTACGAAATATGCGGTCTCGGACAGGTTGTTTTCTTCGGCGATGCGCTGCAGCACATCGTCTGGCAACCACTGCTCCAGCGGGATGACCGCCGCCGGATTACCGCCAAACGGCACGGCAGAAAAGGCATCGACCTGGAAAATTTCGAGTTGCATGCAAAGGCTCCTCAAGCCCGACACACCGTCAGGCAGGCATTAAGAAAGGGATCAGGCATAAACGGGGGTCAACACCGGCTCGCCGGCGAAGAACGCCTGCAGGTTGCTCAGCACCAGGGCCACCGTGTCACGCGCCGCTTCCGGCGATTGCCCCGCCACGTGCGGCGTGAGCACCGTGTTGCCCAGTGTCTTGAGAGCATCCGGCACTGCTGGCTCGTCATCGAATACATCCAGCGCCGCCCCGGCGATCACGCCGCCGCGCAAGGCGCCGACCAATGCGTCGGTATCGACCACGCTGGCCCGGGCGATGTTGACCAGGTACCCCTCGGCGCCCAGCGCCTCGAGTACCGCGGCATCGACCAGGTGGCGGGTGCCATTGCCACCGGGCGTGGCCACCACCAGAATGTCCACAGCGTCGGCCAGATGCAACGGGCTGTCGTACCAGGTGTAGGGCAGCTCGGCACGGGGCGTGCGACTGTGGTAGCTGACATTCATGTCAAACCCCTGGCTGGCCCGCCGGGCAATGGCCTGGCCGACCGCGCCCAGGCCGATGATACCCAAGCGCTTGCCACTCACCGACGGGCTGATCACCCGGTTCCACTCGCCACGCCGAGTGCTGGCGTCGGCCCGGGGAATATCGCGCAGCAGCGCCAGCAACAAGGCCATGGCATGGTCGGCGACCGGGCCGGCATTGGCCCCGGCGCCATTGGTGACGATGATGCCACGCGCCGCGGCGGCAGCCAGGTCGACCTGCTCGTAGCCGGCGCCGATCACGCAGATGATCCGCAGATTGACCAGGGTGGTGATTTCAGCAGCGCTCAGACCCAACGGACCACGGGTCAGCACGGCATCGATCTGCTCGGCATGCCGGGCAATGGCATCGGCGCGCATCTGCGGCGACGGCGCGCGAATCAGGCGGTAGCCGGCCTGCTCCAGCAGGGGGAGGTAGTCATCAACGGTTTCCACCAGCACCAGGACTGTCTTGCTCATGCCACCCTCCGGTTGAATGCGAAGGGGGAGTATGCCAGCTGTCGATGCAGCCGGTCCTGTCACCGGGTAAAAGCTATTGATTAATGCCCGAACGCGCGTCCCAGCCCGCCCGGCACACCGCTGCTGTCAGTGTCCTGCCACGGCCCGCTAGGGCTCAGCGACCAGCTCCAGCCGTTGTTCCAGCGGTAATAGGTGCGCTGGCGGTAGAAGGTGTTAGGCTGCTTCTCCAGCACATAGACGCCCAACTTGGGGTCCCAGTGGCTGGCGCCGCCAGGTGGCGGCGCGAAGCTGGCAGAGGTGCGCGGCATCGGCTTGGGCAGCGCCGCCGGCTTGCTCGGCTGGCTACCGGGCTGGCCGCCCGGCAGTGGCTTGACCACCGGCCCCTGGTGCGGTGGCGGCGTGGTCTCGATCGGCGGCAGCGGCTCGCGCTCGCCCGGCTGGTGCACCGTACACGCGCCAAGACCCAGGGCCAGGCAGATCAGGGTCAGGCGGACGGTGCTGTTCATGGAGGTGCTCTCTTATGAGTCGGGGCTGTCGATGGTCAGATGCTGGGTGCCCTGGGTGGCGGTGGCCAATGGCGCGCTCTGGCCCTTCCACTCACCCTGGGTGGGCTGCCCGGCGCGGGAGACGCGGGCTACCAATTGGACTTCGGCGAAGTCCGACAGTTTCATCTGCGCCATCATCGCGTCGGCGTCCGACAGCTCCACTTCGATCGGCAACTGCGCCACCGTCACCCGCTTGGCCGCCAACGGCATGGGCGGGCCCTTGACCGCGCGAGCGAAGATGAACACGGTGTCGTCCGGGCGCACTTTGTCCTTGAGCGCGGCGGCCAGTTCGACCCGTACTTTCAGGCGCGCGGCCTGGGCGACCTTGCCACCGCCGGCCTTGAGCTTGTCGGCAGCGCGATCGATACCCCCCTGCAACGCGGCGCGCGAGGCGTCCCCTTCCGGCAGTTGGGCCAGCAGGCGGTTCCAGAAGTCGATGGCCTCCTGATAGCGCTCGCCCTCGAAGGCGGCAATGCCGCGCAAGCCCAGGCTGGTCACTTCACGCGGGTCGGCCTGCAGTGCCTCGTCGGTCAGCCCCTGCAGTTGGCTGCTCCACCGCTTGTCGCTGGCGAAGTAGAGCGCCTGAGCCCATTGTCCGAGCAGCTCTGGCTGGCGCCCGGCCAGGGCCACCGCACGTTCGAAGGCCTTGGCGGCATCGGCCGGGCGTTGCTCGGCCATGTAGGCGCGCGCGAGGAAGTACAAGCCTTCAGCCGAATCAGGCTGCGCCTGCACGGCCCGTTCGAGGCGGGCCGTCATCTCTTGCATCGACTGCGGCGCCTGGGCGAACTCCTGGGTCAACTCGACCTTGTCCGCCGCGCCGAAGTGCAAGTACAACCCCAGCGCCATGACTGGCACCAGGATCGCCGCCAACAGCGGGATGACCTTGCCCAGACGACCCTGGCGGGCTACCTCGTCGCGCTCGGTATCGGCCAGCAGCTCGCGAGCCGCCTCGTCGCGGCCCTTGGCCAGTTGCCGCGCATCGAGCACACCGGCAGCCTGCTGGGCAGCCAGCTCGGCGACACGCTCTTCATAGAGCGCCACGTTGAGGGCCGTACGGTCCTGTTCGGCCTGCTGGCGGCGGTGGCCGCGCAGGATCGGCAACAGCAGGAAAGCCAGGGCGGCGAGCAACAGCAGGCCCGCGCTAAGCCAGAATTCAGTCATGGGTACGTTCTTTTTCCAGCAGTTTGGCGAGACGCTCGCGTTCGTCGGCGGACAGTTCGGTATTGCCGGCCACGGCTTGGCCACGGCGCCGGCGGACGATCACCGCGAGCACCACGAAGCCCCCTGCCAGGAGGATCCCCGGGCCGAACCAGAGTAGCCAGGTGCGGCCGCTGAGCGCCGGCTTGTAGCGCACGAAGTCGCCATAGCGGTCGACCATGAAGTCGACGATCTGCTGGTTGCTCTGGCCTTCGCCGAGCATGCGGAAGATCTCGCGGCGCAGGTCGGCGGCGATCGGTGCATTGGAGTCGGCGATGTCCTGGTTCTGGCATTTCGGACAACGCAGCTCCTTGGTCAGCTGCTGGTAGCGCTCACGCTCGGCGTCGTCGCGAAACTGATAGGTGTCGATGGCGGCCTTGGCCATCCCGGCCAGGCCCAGCCCCAACACCACGGCGGCAAGCCAGCGCTTCATGGCCGTGCCTCGTCGACCAGGCCCTGGTACAGCGGCGCCAGCTGTTCACGCCACACCGTGGCATCAACCACGCCGACATGCTTGTAGCGAATGATGCCCTTGGCGTCGATCAGGAAAGTTTCCGGCGCGCCGTACACGCCCAGGTCCAGGCCCAGGGACCCCTGCGGATCGGCGATGTTCAACTGGTAGGGGTTGTGGAACTCGGCCAGCCATTTCAGCGCGGCGGCGTTGTCGTCCTTGTAGTTGACGCCGTGGATCACCACTCCCTGTTCGGCCAGCTGGTTCAGGTATGGGTGCTCCACCTTGCACGATGGGCACCAGGTGCCCCACACGTTGACCAGTGCCGGACGGCCCAGCAGGTCGGCCTGGGTCAGGTTGCGCTCGCCCTGCACCGTGGCCAGCGAGAACGCCGGGAACGGCTTGCCGATCATCGCCGAGGGCAACTCGTCGGGCTTGAGGAACAACCCCTTGTAGAGAAAGACCGCCACCAGCAGGAACACCGCCAGTGGCACTACCATGATCCAACGCTTCATGCAGTTGCTCCAGACACGCCCAGGGCTTCACGCACCCGGGTCTTGACCTTGACGCGGTAGCGCCGGTCGAGGGCCGCCAGCAAGCCGCCCAGGCCGGTCAGCAGACCGCCCAGCCAGATCCAGCGGACATAAGGTTTGATATGCACCCGCACCGCCCAGGCGCCGTTTTCCAGTGGCTCGCCCAGGGCGACGTACAGGTCGCGGGTGAAGCCGGCATCGATGCCGGCCTCGGTCATCATCGACTGCTGCACGGTATACAGGCGTTTTTCCGGGTGCAGCACCGACACTTCACGGCCCTCGCGCGAAACACGAATGGTGCCCTTGTCGGAAATGAAGTTCGGGCCTTCGAAGTGCTTGGCGCCCTCGAACAGGAAGTGATAACCACCCAGCTCGACGGTTTCACCCGGCGCCATGCGCAAGTCGCGCTCGGCGCTGTTGTTGCTCGACAACACCACGCCCAGGGCGCACACCACCAGCCCCAGGTGGGCCAACTGCATGCCCCAGTAGCTGCGGGAAAGGCCGCCGAGGCCCTTGACCAGGCCCTTGTGCCGGGTCTTGTCGAGGATGTCGCGCACGCCGCTGAGCACCACCCAGGCAGCCAGGGCGAACACACTCAAGGCCGGCCAGTCGAAGTCGTCGACCAGCAGCCCGGCCAGCGGCGCCAGTACCGCGCTGCCAATCAGCACCGGGGTCAGCATGCCGGCCAGCCATTTGCCGGGAGTGTCTTTCCAGCGCACCACCACGCCAACTCCGAGCACCAGCATCAGCAACGCCATCAGCGGCAGGAACAACGCATCGAAGTACGGCGGGCCGACCGACAGCTTGGCCCCGGTCAGGGCATCGAGCACCAGCGGATACAGGGTGCCGAGCAGGATCATCGACGCCGCCACCACCAGCACCAGGTTGTTGGCCAGCAACAGCGTCTCGCGCGACCACAGGGCGAAGCCCACCTGGCTCTTGACCACCGGCGCACGCAAGGCGAACAGGGTCAGCGAACCACCGACGACGAACAACAGGAAGATCAGGATGAAGATGCCCCGCGACGGGTCGGCGGCAAACGCATGCACCGAGGTCAACACGCCGGAACGAACCAGGAAGGTGCCCAGCAGGCTCAGCGAGAAGGCGGCGATGGCCAGCAGCACCGTCCAGCTCTTGAATACACCACGTTTTTCGGTAACCGCCAGCGAGTGGATCAGCGCGGTACCCACCAGCCAGGGCATGAACGAGGCGTTTTCCACCGGGTCCCAGAACCACCAGCCGCCCCAGCCCAGCTCGTAGTAAGCCCACCACGAGCCCAGGGTGATGCCCACGCCGAGGAATGCCCAGGCGACGATGGTCCAGGGCCGCGACCAGCGCGCCCAGGCCGCGTCCAGGCGTCCGCCAAGCAGCGCGGCGATGGCGAAGGCGAAGGCCACCGAAAAGCCGACATAGCCCATGTACAGCATGGGTGGGTGAACGATCAGGCCAAAGTCCTGCAGTAGTGGGTTGAGGTCGCGACCGTCGCCCGGTACCTGCGGCAGCAGGCGCGAGAACGGGTTCGAGGTGATGATCAGGAAGCTCAGGAAGCCCACGCTGATCATGCCCATCACCGCCAGCACCCGAGCCAGCATCACTTGCGGCAACTGGCGCGAGAAGATCGACACGGCAAAGGTCCAGCCCCCCAGGATCATCGCCCACAGCAGCAGCGAGCCCTCATGGGCCCCCCACACGGCGCTGAACTTGTAGTACCAGGGCAAGGCACTGTTGGAGTTGCTGGCGACATAGGCGACCGAGAAGTTGTCGGTCATGAAGGCGTGGGTCAGGCAGGCGAAGGCGAACGCCAAGAAGGCGAACTGGCCCCATGCCGCCGGGCGCGCCAGGCTCATCCACAGGCGGTCGCCGCGCCAGGCGCCGAGCAGCGGCACGCTGGCCTGCACGGCGGCGAAGCAGATCGCCAGGATCATCGCCAACTGGCCCAGCTCAGGGATCACCAGGGCTGCGTTCATGGCTTGACCTCCCCACCAGTGGCAGCCTGCCCGCTTTCCTTCAGGGCCTTGGTGACCTCAGGCGGCATGTACTTCTCGTCGTGCTTGGCCAGCACCTCGTCGGCCACCACCACGCCGTCGGCGTTGAGCTTGCCGAGGGCGACGATGCCCTGCCCTTCACGGAACAGGTCGGGAAGAATGCCGCGGTAGGTGATCGGCACCGACTTGGTGTAGTCGGTGACCACGAAACGCACGTCCAGCGAGTCGGCCGAACGCTGCACCGAGCCTTTCTCGACCATGCCGCCGGCGCGAATGCGGGTGTCCAGCGGCGCCTCGCCGTTGGCGATCTGGGTCGGGGTGTAGAACAGGTTGATGTTCTGCTGCAGGGCGCTGAGGGCGAAGCCCAGCGCCACGCCGACACCGGCCAGCAGGCCGAGGATGATGAACAGGCGTTTCTTGCGCTGCGGATTCACGGTTTGCTCTCCCGGCGCAGACGGCGCGCCTCTTCTTGCAGGTAGCGACGGCGGGCCAGCAGGGGCGCGGCGACATTGAGCGCCAGCACCGCCAGGCAGATGCCGTAGGCCGACCAGACGTACAGGCCATGGTGCCCCATGGCGAGAAAATCACTGAAGGACGCGAAGCTCATTTGCCGACCTCCCGGCCCAGGCTGTTCAACACTTCATCGCGCACCCAACTGGCGCGGGCCTCGCGCTTGAGCACTTCGAGGCGCATGCGCAGCAACAGCACGGCACCGAAGAAACAATAGAAACCCAGTGCAGTGATCAGCAGCGGCGCCCACATTTCCACCGGCATCGCCGGCTTTTCGGTAAGGGTGAAGGTGGCGCCCTGGTGCAGGGTGTTCCACCACTGCACCGAGTACTTGATGATCGGGATGTTGACCACGCCGACGATCGCCAGCACCGCACAGGCTTTGGCCGAGCTTTCGCGATTGCTGATCGCCTGGCCCAGGGCGATGATGCCGAAATACAGGAACAGCAGGATCAGCATGGAGGTCAGGCGCGCGTCCCACACCCACCAGCTGCCCCAGGTCGGCTTGCCCCAGATCGCTCCGGTCACCAGCGCCACCGCGGTCATCCAGGCGCCGATGGGCGCCGCGCATTGCAGCGCGACATCGGCCAGTTTCATTTTCCACACCAACCCCACCACCCCTGCCACCGCCAGCAGCACGTAGCAAGACTGCGCCAGCATCGCCGTGGGCACGTGGATATAGATGATGCGGAAACTATTGCCCTGCTGGTAGTCCTGGGGGGCAAAGGCCAGGCCCCAGGTGATGCCGACCAGCAGCAACAGCACGGCGGAGACGGCCAGCCACGGCAGCATGCGGCCGCTGATGGCGTAGAACCATTTTGGGGAGCCCAGCTTGTGGAACCACGTCCAGCTAATTTTCATCAGGGTACATCCAGGGTATTGGCCGGGCTGCGATGCCCGGGACTCGTTATTCGCCGACGCTGATCTTCAGCCCGGCCGCTATCGCAAAGGGTGCCAGTGTCACGGCCAGGGCAGTCAGGCTGGCTAGCCAGAGCAGATGACCGGTGGCCGGCATATTCTGCAATGCCGCTTGCAACGCACCACTGCCCAGGATCAATACAGGGATATACAACGGCAGAATCAGCAGCGCCAGCAGCAGGCCGCCGCGCTTGAGACCGACCGTCAACGCCGCGCCCACCGCGCCGAGCAGACTCAACACCGGGGTGCCCAGCAGCAACGAGGCCAGCAGCACCGGCAGGCAACTGGCCGGCAGGCCAAGCATCAGCGCCAGCAGTGGCGCCAACAATACCAGCGCCAGCCCGGAAAAGATCCAGTGCGCCAGCACCTTGGCCAGTACCAGCATGGCCAGTGGATGGGGCGAGAGTACCCACTGCTCCAGCGAGCCATCCTCGAAGTCGCTGCGAAACAACCCGTCCAGCGACAACAGTACCGCCAGCAGGGCCGCGACCCAGACCAGTCCCGGCGACAAGGTTTGCAACAATTGCGTTTCGGGGCCGACCGCCAACGGGAACAACGCCACCACGATGGCGAAGAACACCAACGGGTTGGCCAACTCCGCCGGGCGGCGGAACAACAGGCGCGCCTCGCGGCGCAATAGAAGAAGAAATACGCTCATGCCGCCCATTGCCCCAGGTTCAACTCGCGATAGCCGTCAGGCTTGTGAGCGAGCATGTGATGGGTGGTCAACACCACGGTGCCACCCTGTTCGCAGTGGGCCGCCAGGTGCGCTTCCAGCTGGGCCACGCCCTGTTTGTCGAGGGCGGTGAAGGGTTCGTCGAGGATCCACAGCGGCGGGCTGTCCAGGTACAGGCGGGCCAGGGCCACTCGCCGCTGCTGGCCGGCGGACAGGGTATGGCTGGGGACATCCTCGAAGCCGCGCAGGCCGACCGCCTCCAGGGCCAGCCAGATCGCGTCACGGTCGGCGGGCTTGTGCAATGCGCACAGCCAGGCGAGGTTTTCTTCCGGGGTCAGCAGGTCCTTGATGCCTGCGGCGTGGCCGATCCACAGCAAGATGCTGGCAAGTGCGTGGCGCTGCTCGGCCAAAGGCTGGCCATTGAACAGGATCTGCCCGGCGGTGGGTTGCATCAGCCCGGCCAGCAGACGCAGCAGGCTGGTCTTGCCACTGCCATTGGGGCCGGCGATCTGCAACATGTCGCCGGGGCGCAGCTCGAAGTCCAGGTGCTCGAAGAGCAGTCGCCAGTCGCGCTCGCAGGCCAGGCCCACGGCTTGGAGGTGAAGGGTCACAGTATCGCCTTATGCAGTGTGGGGCCAGATCGCACCCCGTGTCTCAAGTCGCCTCAAGCCCTGCCGTTATACTGGCAGTGGCGGGCAGGCGGCATTATTACACGCGGCGCCGCCCTGCCAAGAGGGCGGGTTCGACAGGTTGTATACAATCATGACTGAAATCAATAGTCTCGGCGCTCAAACTGCGCTAAGCCCGCAGGTGGCCAAGGCCGCCATGACCGGCGAACTGCTGCGCCTGCTGCAGGCCCAGCCAGGCTTGTTGCCGCCCGGCGAAAGCGCCGAGGCCGAGGTGGTAAGCCTGCGCCAGGTCGGCCCGGACTTCCAGCTGCTGCTGCGCCTGACCCAGGCCAACGGCAACCAGAGCCAAGTGCTGGCCAACGCCAGCCAACCCCTGGCCCCGGGTAGCCAGATCATCGTCAGCCAGCCCGACAGCAACCGCCTGGCGGTCATGGTGCAACTGGGCAACGCCGGCACTATCGCTACCCTCACCCAGCTCGACACCCGCCAGGTCCCGGTTGGCACTCTGTTGCAGGGCAAGGTACTGACCAGCCAGACACTGCCCCCGGTGCCTGGCGAAACCACCAGCTTTCGCTCGCTGGTGAGCCTGCTCAATAGCAGCCAGGCTGGCGCCACCCTGGTCATCGACAGCCCACGTAGGCTACCACTGGGTAGCCTGCTCAGCGCCGTGGTGCAAGGCGACCAGTCACTGCGCTTCGTGCCCCTGAGCGGTCGTCAGGACCAGCTGGCGGTCACCCAGCACCTGTCGACCCAGCAGGCCCAGCAGGCCTCGCTGCCGGGGCTGCTCAACGTGCTGCAACACATCGCCAGCACCCCGGATGCCGGTGTCGAACTACGCGCCAGCGCCGAACGCCTACTCGCCAGCCTGCCAGACGCGCGGCAACTGGGGGATGCGAAAAACCTCGCCCAGGCCCTCAACGACAGCGGCACCTTCCTCGAGGCCAAGCTGCTCGGCGGCCAGGCGGCCAGCGTCGCCCCCGACCTCAAGGCGCAGTTGATCCGGCTGGTGGCCCAGGCCCTGCCCAATCAGCCTGGCCATCCGCCGCTGGCCCCTGCCCCATCCCTGGCCGGCACGCCCCTTGCCCACGCCCTGCCGGGCTTGGCCCGTAGCGCCCTGGGCATGCTCGGCCAGGTTAGCCCACGGCCCTTGCCCAGCGCTTTCCCCTTGCCCTCGCGGCTGCTGCAGAAGCTGGAAAGCGAAGGCGACCTGCAGCAACTGCTGCGCCTGGCAGCAGCGGCGATTTCCCGGCTGCAGAGCCATTCGCTGTCGAGCCTGCAGCAGAGCGGTACCCTCGACAACGGCAACCAGCAGACCACCTGGCAGAGCGAAATCCCGGTGCGTCACGGCCAGGAGTTCATTCCCCTGCAAGTGAAGCTGCAACGCGAGGAAACCCCGCAACAGCAGGCCGACCGTGAACGCGAACAGCACGACCCGCTGCAGGCCTTGTGGCGTATCGAACTGGCCTTCGACCTGTCGCCACTCGGCCCGTTGCAGGTTCAGGCACAGCTGGCCCAGGGGCGGCTGTCCGGCCAGTTGTGGGCACAACAGGAACACACCGCGCGCCTGATCGACAGCCAGTTGGGCAGCCTGCGCGAGCGCCTGCTGGCCCGCGGCCTGGACGTCGGCGACCTGGAGTGCCACCCTGGCACCCCGCCGCAAGGCCCGCGCACACGCCTGGAACAACGCTGGGTGGACGAGAACGCATGAGCAAAAAGCCACCCCGCCAGGCCATCGCCCTGAACTACGACGGCCAGCAGGCCCCGACCCTGACCGCCAAGGGCGACGACGAGCTGGCCGAGGCCATCCTCGCCCTGGCTCGCGAGCACGAGGTGCCGATCTACGAGAATGCCGAGCTGGTGCGCCTGCTGGCGCGCCTAGAGCTGGGCGAGCAGATCCCCGAAGCGCTGTACCTGACCATCGCCGAAATCATCGCGTTCGCCTGGCAGTTGCGCGGCAAGGTGCCAGTCGGTTTCAGCGACGAACCCGCCGCCGAGCGTGATATCACCCCACAACTGCCAGGCCTGCCCTACCACCCTTGATAACGGGTGGTAACCCGCTGCCGCTCGCGCGCAGGCCACATCGATCATCGTGGCGCCCCCTATCCATGCTGGGTCACCACGATGAACAGCCGTTACGTCAGCAATGCCGGTGTACGCTTTGTAAGCGACCACCTCAAGGACTTCCCTCGCCCTGATCGCGCCGCGGCCACGGCCATCCGCAACTGGGCCGCTCGCCGCGGGCAAACCCTGGACCCCGACCGTACCGATGTGGTCGTGCTGCACCATCAATGGCGCCACGGCATTGGCGAGGTTGGGGTCGTGCAACAGAAAATGACACTGACCCAGGCGGTGCTGGCCAACTGGCAAGGCGAGTCCAGCAACAACCTCCTCGGTGCCGCGCTCGGCAGGCCCTGGGCCGGGAGCTTTCCGGACAGCCAACGCATCACCCTGGTCGACCAGCTCGACCCGCCGAAGCCGCTGTCCAACGCTAGCGCCTACGGCATCTACAACGGTCTTTTCCGCCAGACCGTCCCCAGCGAGTACAGCGCCCGTACTCATGTCGCGCTCGCGGCGGAAGATTTCCAGCAGTTCATCTGGGACCTCGACTTGCACAGTACCTACAAGACCATGCTGGATACCTACTGGCGGCGCCGCGCGAGCAGTCACCGCCTGGCGGCGAAGATCGCTTTCATCACCGCCTGTAACCGCCAGGTCGCCGAAGGCAGCCTCGACGACCGGGCGCGCCGGCTCGCCTGGCGCGCGGCGGGGCTGGAGCAGGCGCCCACACCGTTGCACCTGCGCTTTCTCAACATCTATGGCTATGCCGCCACCGACCTGCTGCAGATCAGCGACCCGGCCAGCGGCCTGACTCTGCTCTACATCCCTGGCAACGCCGCGCCACTGCATGCTTTCGCCAGCCCCAGCGCGCTGCAGGACTGGGTCGCCAGCCAGTGCCGCAACCCCGGCACCCGCGCCGCTTTGCAACAGCACTTCGCCCTGGCCGATGTGCCCGACGGCCTCGACTTCAGCGGTCTGTCCACCGCGCTGGACGGGCTTGGCCTGTACCCCGCGCCCAACCACCTGTCCAGCAACCGCCCGGGGTTCACCGCCGAAGGCCTTTGGCATCCGCACACCTACGTCAACTACAAGGCCGACCAGTACAGCCCGCTGATCGCGGACGACCTGTTCCTCGCCCTGACCCGGCAACAACGCAAGCGCAGCTACGAGGATGCCGACTACCGTATCACCAGCAACGGCGAAGTGAGCAAAGCTCGCTGGCGTGGCTACCTGAGCTCGGCGATCAACCTGCTAGCTCCGCTGGCCATCGTGGTGCCGGAACTAGCACCCATATTCGCGTTGGGCGGCATCGCCCAGTTCGGCCTGGGCCTGGACCAGGCCATCAATGCTCATGGCCAGCAGGAACGCGCCGCGGGCGTGGGCAACGCCACCTTCGGCCTGCTCAATGCCCTGCCGCTGGCGCACGCCGCGCTGACCCGCGAGGTAGCGCTATACCGCGTCAAGAACGAGGGTTTCATCGCGCCCCAGGGGGTCAACGGTCGCTTGGGATACCCCCTGAGTCCAGTCTCGCCACCGCACCTGCCGGTCGACGAGATCGCGCCTTACTTTCATATCCCCGATGCCATCGCATCGATCCCGGGTGCCGATGCCGCTACCTATGCAGCCATCGACCGGGTACCCCGCTACGACGGGACGCCTGACCTGCTGGCCGCCTCCGTGGGTGGCTACAACGCAGAGATGGTCTACGACCTGGAGAGTGACAGCTTCATCTTCGAGGGCGACCTCAACGAAGTCGACCCGACCCATTACATTCCCCAGGCCGGACGCCGCGACCTGCTGCAGGTGAACCTGCGTAACCGGGTCGTCACCGATCCGATGCGCATCGCCACCCTGCGCGCACTCGGCGTGGACCTGCAACTGCCGGTGGCGATACCTGACGTGCCAACCACCGGCATGCGGCCAATTCCACGGCAGTTCCTCAGCCTCTGGGTAGGCGACAAGGTCATCGACGCGCCATTGCTGACCAACCTGGGCAACAACGCCGAACGTTTGAATGACACTACCTACAACCTGCGCCTTTATCTGTCCCAGGCCAACGCTGACGCCCACGCCGAAAACCTGCGCCTACTGGGCATGCATGCACCCGGCGTGCAAGTGCTGACCCTGGAACAACAACCCTGGTTCATCAGTTTTCGAGATGGCCCTTACCATGCCCAGTACCAAGCCGCAATTGCTGGCGGCAACTTCTCGTCAGCCTCGGATGTACTGCGTTATCCAATGCTCGATAGCGAAGGGGGCATCTACATGGACGTGGACGACAGCCTGCTGACGGTGGTTGAGTATCCGCACGTCGCCGCCGGCAAACCATTCGGCAAACCCGGCGAAGCCATCGAGCAAGTCGAGCTAAGCACCCGCGACGACGGGCTGCTGCTGTTCCCGCCGATGTCCAATGAAAAGCTCGGCATGAACTGCCAGTTCAATACCAGCGTGATCGGCAGCCACGCCAACAACCCGACATTGCGGGCGATCAGCGAGGAAATGCGCAGCCGCTACCTGGCCGAACCAGGCTTCTATGCCAGCCGCCCCAGCCTGCGCCAGGACCCGCAGGGCTTCTATCTCTATGCCGGCAAACTCAACCGCCTGACCGGCCCCGGGCTGCTCACCGACGTGGTCGACCGGCACCTGCCGACGCTGAAGCTGCTGAGACAGATCACCAATCTGTACCAGATGCCCCGCATCAACGCCGGCCTGTACGTGGACCTGGACCGTTATCGGGCGGTCTCGCGGCAATTATTGCCATTCAACCGACTAGTACGTGTGGGAGGGAATCACGCCTGGGCCAAGCCCTGAGTCACCGGCATGGCTCGCGGGAGCGAGGCGCACGAAGCCCTCCTCCCGCAGATCGGAGTGGTAAGTATGTACAACAATTCACGCCCACTCCTTCGCTACCGTGGCGGCTCATTCTTCGTATAAGTGCACCCCCATGGCCTCCACATTCGTAAACGACGCGGGCGAACAGTTCATCCGCGACCACTTGCAACACATTCCTCGCCCTGACCAGCTCGCTTCTGCTGCTATTCGTAAATGGGCTCAACAGCAAGGCCATGACCTCGACCCCGAGCAGATCGACGTGGTTACCCTGCACTACCGTGGCAACCAAGCTGTAATCGCCCAACGCGTTTCCCTCACCCAGGCGCTTCTATCCAACTGGCAAGGAGAGACCGACAAGAACTGGATTGGCCAATGGCTCCCTGGCCACTGGGCTGGCCATTTTCCAAGTGGCCCATTGGCTATTGTCGAGCACTTGCCTGAATCAGGAGCATTGGACAACAGCTCCCGTTTCGCGGTGTTCAACGGTCTGTTCCGCAGGACCACTCCCGCACGCTACGACAGCACCACACATCTGCCGCTCGATGTCGAGGCCATGCAGCGGTACATCTGGAACCTGGATTTCCATACACATTTCTCCAAGCTGCTGGACAATTACTGGAGAAATGCTCAGGAAACCCATCGGCAATCTTTGCAGATGAGTTTCATCGCCGCTTGCAACAAACAAGTCCAGGAAGGCTCATTGAGCGACGCTGGTCGCCAACTGGCCTGGCAGGCTGCAGGGCTCATGCCGCGAGATCCTGGCTTGGAGATCAGGCCCTTGAACGTCTATGGCTACACCGCAACCGACCTGATCCAGATCACCGACCCGCAACAGTCGCAGATACTGGTGTATCTGCCGGGCAATTCATCGCCCTTCCATGAGTTCGACGGCATGACCGCCCTGCAAGACTGGTTCGGCGAGCAGTGCCGCGACAGCAAAAAACGCCAACGCCTGCGTCAGTACTTCAAACTAGCCGATACACCCGACGGCCTGGACTTCAGTGGGCTGGATACCGCACTGGACGGCCTTGGCACTTACCCGCACTTTCACACTCGATCGCCCAACCGACCAGGTTTTACCGTCGATGGTCCTTGGCCCCCCAGGGACTACGTGAACTACAAGCTTCCCAAGTACAGCCCATTGCTCGTGGGTGACTTGTTCGAAGCCCTCACACTGAGTCAGCGCAAACGCAGCTATGCCGACGCCGACTTTATGATCACCAGCAAGGCGCAAGTGACCAAAGCCCGCTGGCGTGACTACCTGACGACCTCGATCAATCTGCTGGCGCCCTTGGCGCTAGTGGTTCCTGAACTCATACCGCTGCTGGCCGTCGGAGGTATCGTGCAGTTCGGCCTGGGGCTTGATCAGACAATCAACGGCAAGACGCCCGAGGACAAGGCTGGCGGCGTGAGCAACATCACCTTCGGCCTGCTAAATGCCGCACCGCTGCCCTTGCTACTGGCGACCCGCGCGCAAGTCCTGTTCCCAGGCAAAAACTGGCGATTCGTCCTGCCGACGCGAGTGAACGATCAGGTGGGCTACTCCCTGAGCCCCATGGACCCTCCCCGGTTACCGGAAGATGGCCCGGCACGCTACTTCTCTCGCCCCTCATTCCCATTGCCAACCGTGTCTGCGGGAGATAGCCCCGTAGCTCAGTGGGTAAACAGAGTCATTGATGAAGAAACTGGCGCCACGCGCTTGGAAGCAGTCCTGGACGAACGCAAGGTCGTTGTACGGTACGACAGCGAACACGACGCATTCACTCTCGAGTCGGATGCCGAAAAAAGGCAGCCGACATTCTATCAAGTCACTCATCAAAGCAACGGTCTGGTTGCGTTGGAGGGCACCAACCGCCTGGTTACAAACGAGATGCGCATGAAGACACTGCGTGCTCTCGGTATCGACTTGCAGCTGCCGATCGAAATTCCAGCGGTCACCGGCACCGAACTGAAAGTACTGCCCAAGACAATCATCAGTATCTGGGTGGGTGACAATGTGATTCCTGAAGACCTGCTGAAAACTGTCGGCACCAACGTCGAACGCTTGCGAGGCACCCAATATCGCTATCGGCTGTATCTGTCAGCGGAAAACCCACTGGCATTCGCCAGCAACGAGACAAACTTGGCGCAATACAGCGACACGCTGGAGATATTGAAGCTGGAAGACGAACAACCCTTCAAAGACTTCAAGGATACCGAGTACCACGCCCAATACAAAAAGGCCATTGAGATGAAACACTTCGCCTCGGCCTGTGACGTACTCCGTTACCCGCTACTCAATGCGGAAGGCGGAATTTACATGGATGTCGATGATACCTTGCAGATCGCCACGAACAATCTGGACACCAAGGCACTGATCGCCTCGACCATCTTGAGAACGACTCAGGAAGGGTTGGTGCTAAGCGCCCCGATGAGTAACGACCTCATGGGCATGTATCTGGAGTACGGCACCAGCATAATCGGAAGCCATGCGGACAACTACACCCTGGAAAGAATCTCCGAGGTGATGCGCGAACGCTTCCTCGACAGGCCAGATTTCTATGACAGCAGGCCGCTACAAGGGCAAGCCGGCTACGAAGAGTACGTCAAGGAGTTGAGCAGAATGACAGGACCTCGCCTGCTGAACGACGTGATTGACGATGTAGATAACGAGGAACTGTCCCGGCTGCGCATTCTGCGACAGATTGCCAAGCTGAGATCAATGCCTCAACGCAACTTCCGCTTCCTCATGGCCGAGCCGTTCGGCGACATTGATGCCGCCGAGAAAAGAGACCAGGCGCTTAGCGCCCTCGTGGACATCGGCAACGCGCATTCCTGGAGCTGACCCTGAAAAAACCGGGCGACTAAAGTCGCCCGGTTCGTCACTCGCCGCGGTGCAGCTTGCTCATCAGCTGCGCCTCGGCCTGGGTCAAGCCGCAGGTCTGGGTCAGCTCTTCGACGCTGGCGCCCATCACCACCAGCTTGGCCGCCTGGGTGAAGGTGACGCTGTTGGGGTCGCGCTGCTCGAGTTGCTGCAACTTCTCGGGCAGCGGCGCGACCACCGCGCGCAGTTCATGGATCGCCTCGCCCATGCGCACGGTGCCGTTCTGGTAATCGTCCAGGCGCTTGGCCAGGTCCTTGATGCGCTGGTCGCGCAGCGCATCGCCCTCGGCCTGCTGGGCGGCCAGCTCACGCTGGCGCTTGCTGTAGTTGAGGAAAAACCACAGGCTCAGCGCCCAGAGCAGCGCCAGGAAGATGACAGCAACCTCGAAGATCAACTCAGATGTTCTCCAGCTCGGACCACTCTTCCTCGGTCATCATCTTGTCCAGTTCGACCAGGATCAGCAGCTCGCCGTTCTTGTTGCAAACGCCCTGGATGAACTTGGCCGACTCTTCGTTGCCAACATTCGGCGCGGTCTCGATCTCCGACTGACGCAGGTACACCACTTCAGCGACGCTGTCGACTAGGATACCGACCACCTGCTTGTCCGCCTCGATGATGACGATGCGGGTGTTGTCGGTGACTTCGCTGGACATCAGGCCGAAGCGCTGGCGGGTGTCGATCACCGTCACCACGTTGCCGCGCAGGTTGATGATGCCCAGCACGTAGCTCGGCGCACCTGGCACCGGAGCGATCTCGGTGTAGCGCAACACTTCCTGTACCTGCATCACATTGATGCCGTAGGACTCGTTGTCCAGACGGAAGGTGACCCATTGCAGGATCGGATCTTCGGAACCTTGTGCAGACGACTTTTTCATTCCCCTAGCCCTCTAAACCCGCCTTTGGCGGTGTGCTCTGTGTAGCCGCGGCAGTAGCGGCGTTGATTCAGTTGTGTTTGGTGTTCATCTGCTTGACCGCGCCACTGGCGATCAGCTCGGCCAGTTCGGCCACATCGAGCAGCGCGCACATGTGTTCAATCACCGTGCCGGCCAGCCACGGGCGTTGCCCGCGCTGGCTGCGCCACTTGATCTCGTTCGGGTCCAGGCGCAGCGAACGGCTGACCTGGTGGACCGCCAAGCCCCATTCATAGCCCTGCACGGAAATCACGTACTGCAGGCCCTGACGAAAATCGTCGCGGTAGCGGTCGGGCATGACCCAACGCGCCGTGTCGAGCACCTTGAGGTTGCCCGCCTGGCAAGTGAGAATGCCGAGGAACCAGTCCGGTTGGCCGAACAACGGTGTCAGCTCCTGCCCGGCCAGGGTGTAGATCGAACCGAGGCAGACCAGGGGTACCGCCAAGGTCAGGCCAGCCACGTCGAACAGCAGGCATTCGAATGGCTCGGCGGCCCAGGCCGGACGCCCATCGACCGTCACCGGCGGGGTCGGCGCAGCAGGCGCGACCGGGGCATGCAGCTCGACCAGCGGCGCCACCAACTCGGCGGCCGGGGCTTCGGTGGGTCGCGCAATACTGGCTTCGGCCACCACGCTGGTTTCCGCCACGCTGACCACCGGCGCCTCTACAGGGGGCACCGGGGGCAGAACGGTGGGCAAGATTTTGGCTTGCGGCTCGGCGAACGGCCGTGCCAGCACTGACGAGGGAACGTCTTGACGCTGGGCGTCGCGGGCCTGCTCCTCACGGACGGCCGCCTCGAAGTCATCGCTGGGCGCCGCTTCCAGCGCAGGCGCGGTGACTGCCGGTGCTTGCTCCGGCAGGTCGAATGTCTCGGTGGCTTCCTGCAGCAATCCGTCGAGGTAGGACTGCAGGGCCATCTGGGGCTTGCTGGTGATAGGCCGGGCCTGGTTCATCACGCCACCTGCAAGGTAGAACGGTAGGTGAGCAGGTGCTTGAGCAGCGCCCGGTAGGCCACCACGCCACGGCTCTTGCCATCGAACTGCGACGGCGTGACGCCGTTGCGGCTGGCGTCGCGCAGACGTGTATCAACCGGAATGTAACCCTGCCAGACCTGCTCGCCATAAGTGTCGCGCAGCACTTTCAGCGTGCCCAGCGAGGCCTGGGTGCGGCGGTCGAACAGCGTCGGCACGATCTGATACGGCAGCGCCTGCTTGCGCGAGCGGTTGATCATGCCCAGGGTCCCGACCATGCGCTCCAGGCCCTTGACCGCAAGGAACTCGGTCTGCACCGGGATCACCAGCTGCTGGCTCGCGGCCAGGGCGTTGACCATCAGCACACCGAGCAAGGGTGGGCTGTCGATCAAGGCGAAGTCGAAATCCTGCCACAGCTGCGCCAGACTCTTGGCGATCACCAGGCCCAGGCCGCTTTGCCCCGGCGACTGGCGCTCCAGCACTGCCAACGCGGTGCTCGACGGCAACAGCGAGATGCGCTCGTCGCTGGTGGGCAGCAGCAACTGGCCGGGCAGGCCCTCGGGCACCGTGCCCTTGTGCAGGAACAGGTCATAGCAACTGTGCTCGAGCGCGTCGGGGTTATGCCCGAAGTAACTGGTCATCGAGCCGTGGGGGTCCAGGTCGACCACGACCACGCGCTTGCCCGCCTCGGCCAGCAGGCCGGCCAGAGCGATGGTGGTGGTGGTCTTGCCGACGCCACCTTTTTGATTGGCTACTGCCCAGACTCTCATAGGACAACTCTTGACTCGTTAATGTCGCCGAACCCTGTGGAAACCGGCTCCCACAGGCACACGGCGACAGAGAATTGACGAGTTATTGCCCCGCCACCGATGCAGGCGTGGCTGGTGCACTTTGTGTGCCAGCCCGGCGCAGCGCGGCATCGGGGGTGGCATTGGCGCTGCCGCTGCCGGTCAGGCTGCGACGCACCTCGAGGTTGCGCGAAATCACCAGGACCACGCGGCGGTTGCGCGCACGGCCCTCTGCACTGTCATTGCTGGCCACCGGCTGGTACTCGCCATAGCCCACCGATGCCATGCGCGCCGGGTTGACCCCTTCCATGGCCAACAGGCGGACGATGCTCGCCGCCCGCGCCGAGGATAGTTCCCAGTTGGTTGGATACTGGGCGGTGCGGATCGGCAGGTTGTCGGTGAAGCCCTCGACGTGCACCGGGTTGGCGAACGGCTTGAGGATCTTCGCCACCTTCTCGATGATCTCGAAGGCGACATCGCTGGGCATGGCATCGGCGCTGGCGAACAGCAGCGAGGAGTTAAGCTCGATCTCGACCCACAGCTCGTTGCCGCGCACGGTCATCTGGTTGGACTTGATCAGGTCGCCGAAGGCATCGCGAACATCGTCGCTGATGGTCTTGAGCGGGTCGGCGCTGCTTTGCGCCAGGCCCGCGTCGGTCTGCTCGCTGTCCTTGATCAACGGCTCGGCCGGGCGCACCGACAGCGGCCGCTCCTCGCCGATAGGGATCGGTTTCATGGTCCGATCGGGGTCGTTGAACACCCCGATCAGCGCCTGGGAGATGACCTTGTACTTACCCTCGTTGATCGAGGAGATCGAGTACATGACCACGAAGAAGGCGAACAACAGGGTGATGAAGTCGGCATACGACACCAGCCAGCGTTCGTGGTTTTCATGTTCCTCGGTATGACGACGGCGGGCCATGGCTTACTCCATGAAGCCTTGCAGCTTCAGCTCGATCGAGCGCGGGTTCTCACCTTCGGCGATCGACAGCAGGCCCTCGAGGAGCATTTCACGGTAGCGCGACTGGCGCAGGGTGATGGCCTTGAGCTTGTTGGCGATCGGCAGCAGGATCAGGTTGGCGCTGGCCACGCCATAGATGGTGGCGACGAAGGCCACGGCGATACCGTTGCCCAACTGCGACGGGTCGGCCAGGTTACCCATCACGTGGATCAGGCCCATGACTGCACCGATGATGCCGATGGTCGGCGCGTAGCCGCCCATGCTCTCGAACACCTTGGCGGCCTGGATGTCGCGGGCTTCCTGGGTAAGGAAGTCGACTTCGAGGATGCTGCGGATGGCCTCGGGTTCGGCGCCGTCGACCAGCAGTTGCAGGCCCTTGCGCGCATAAGGGTCGGGCTCGGCGTCAGCCACGCCTTCCAGGCCCAGCAGGCCTTCCTTGCGCGCGGTCAGGCTCCAGTTCACCACCCGGTCGATGCCACCGACCAGGTCGACCCGTGGCGGGAAGAAGATCCAGCGCACGATCTGCAAGGCGCGCTTGAACGACGACAGCGGCGACTGCAGCAGCGCCGCCGCCAGCGTGCCACCCAGCACGATCAGCGCGGCCGGGCCGTTGAGCAGCGCGCCGACATGGCCACCCTCGAGGAAGTTGCCGCCGACGATGGCGACAAAGGCGAGGATCAGGCCGATAAGGCTGAGGACATCCATCAGACGCACGCCTCGACCAGGTGCTTGCCGATTTCGTCCAGGCTGTACACGGCATCGGCCAGGTTGGCCTTGACGATGGCCATGGGCATGCCATAGATCACGCAACTGGCTTCATCCTGGGCCCATACGGTGCTACCGCCCTGCTTGAGCAGGCGCGCGCCTTCGCGACCGTCGGCGCCCATGCCGGTGAGTACCACCGAGAGCACCTTGTCGCCATAGGACTTGGCCGCCGAACCGAAGGTGATGTCGACGCAAGGCTTGTAGTTCAGGCGCTCATCGCCCGGCAGGATCTTCACCGTGCCGCGGCCGTCGACCATCATCTGCTTGCCGCCAGGGGCGAGCAGAGCCAGGCCTGGGCGTAGCACGTCACCGTCCTCGGCTTCCTTGACGCTGATCTTGCACAGCTTGTCGAGGCGCTCGGCAAAAGCCTTGGTGAAAGCCGCCGGCATGTGCTGGATCAGCACGATCGGCGCCGGGAAACTGGCCGGCAGTTGCGTGAGCACGCGCTGCAGGGCCACCGGGCCACCGGTGGAGGTACCGATGGCCACCAGCTTGTAAGGCTTGCGCTTGGGCGCCGGCGAGTGCGCGGCAGCCGGTGCCGTGGCTCGGGCCGGGGCGGTACGCGCCGGGGCGCTGCTGGCCAAACTGCTGGTCGGGGCATGGCTGCTGGCCGGGGCTGGCGCGGCGGCCGGGGCGGCATAGGCGCTGAAACGACGGTTGCTGCGCGAGATGGTATGGACCTTTTCGCACAGCATCTGCTTGACCTTCTCGGGGTTGCGCGAGATGTCCTCGAAGTTCTTCGGCAGGTAGTCGACCGCACCGGCGTCCAGCGCATCGAGGGTAACCCGGGCGCCTTCATGGGTGAGCGAGGAGAACATCAGCACCGGTGTCGGGCAGCGCTGCATGATGTGCCGCACCGCGGTGATGCCGTCCATCATGGGCATTTCGTAGTCCATGGTGATGACATCAGGCTTGAGCGCCTGCGCCTGGTCGATCGCTTCCTTGCCGTTGGTCGCGGTGCCCACGACCTGGATCGTCGGGTCCGCCGAGAGAATTTCCGAGACACGGCGGCGGAAGAAACCAGAATCATCCACCACCAGGACCTTGACTGCCATAAACACTCCATTAGGCGGCGCACCCGCCAGGGCGCGCCGCCGAAATCAAATACGCCGGGCGGCGTAACGCTTGAGCATGCTCGGTACGTCGAGGATCAGCGCAATGCGCCCGTCACCGGTGATGGTGGCGCCGGACATGCCCGGGGTCCCCTGCAGCATCTTGCCCAGCGGCTTGATCACCACCTCTTCCTGGCCAACCAGCTGGTCGACCACGAAGCCAATGCGCTGGGTACCGACCGACAGGATCACCACATGGCCTTCGTGCTGTTCCTCGTGCTCGTGGTCCTGGACCAGCCAGCGCTTGAGGTAGAACAGCGGCAGCGCCTTGTCGCGCACGATCACCACTTCCTGGCCATCGACCACGTTGGTGCGCGACAGGTCGAGGTGGAAGATCTCGTTGACGTTGACCAGCGGGAAGGCGAACGCCTGGTTGGCCAGCATCACCATCAACGTCGGCATGATCGCCAGGGTCAGCGGCACCTTGATGACGATCTTCGAGCCCTGGCCCTTGGCCGAGAAGATGTTGATCGAGCCGTTGAGCTGGGAAATCTTGGTCTTCACCACGTCCATGCCGACGCCACGACCGGACACATCGGAGATCTCGGTCTTGGTCGAGAAGCCCGGGGCGAAGATCAGGTTGTAGCAGTCCGACTCGCTCAGGCGATCGGCCGCGTCCTTGTCCATCAGGCCCTTTTCCACGGCCTTGGCCCGCAGCACGCTGGGGTCCATGCCCTTGCCGTCGTCGGAGATCGACAGCAGGATGTGGTCGCCCTCCTGCTCGGCGGACAGCACCACGCGGCCGGTGCGTGCCTTGCCGGAGGCCTCGCGCTCATCGGGCATCTCGACCCCATGGTCGACGGCGTTGCGCACCAAGTGCACCAACGGGTCGGCCAGGGCCTCGACCAGGTTCTTGTCGAGGTCGGTCTCTTCACCGACCAGCTCCAGGTTGATCTCTTTCTTCAACTGGCGGGCCAGGTCGCGGACCAGTCGCGGGAAGCGGCCGAAGACTTTCTTGATCGGCTGCATGCGAGTCTTCATGACCGCGGTCTGCAGATCGGCGGTGACCACGTCGAGGTTGGACACGGCCTTGGACATGGCCTCGTCGCCGCTGTTCAGGCCCAGGCGCACCAGGCGGTTACGCACCAGCACCAGTTCGCCGACCATGTTCATGATTTCGTCCAGGCGCGCGGTGTCGACGCGCACGGTGGTTTCCGCTTCGCTGGCGCCGTGCTTTTCGGCGGCAGCGGCTGGCGCACGGGCTGGCGCGGCAGGTTTGCCAGCCGGTGCTGCAGCGGCGGCAGGCGCTGGCGCTGGCTTGGCGACCGGCTTGACCTCGGCCTTGGGCGCCGCCGGCGCGGCAGCCACGGCAGCGGCGGGTGCCTCGGCAGCGACGGCATCGCCGGAGAACTTGCCCTTGCCGTGCAACTGGTCCAGCAGCGCTTCGAATTCGTGTTCGCTGATATTTTCGTCGCCCGCGGCAACCGGCGCGGCGCTGTCCGCCGCCGGGGCCGCCGCCACGGCAGTCGGCAGGGCGTCGACAGCAAAGGTGCCCTTGCCGTGCAACTGGTCGAGCAACGATTCGAACTCATCGTCGGTGATTTCGTCGCTGGTCGGCGCCGCGGCCGTAGGCTCGCTGACGGCTGCTTCAGCCGAGAACTGGCCCTTGCCATGCAACTGGTCGAGCAGCGACTCGAACTCGGCGTCGGTGATTTCGTCACCCTGGCCAGTGACCTGCTCGCCTTGCATCTGCTCGTGAACGGCTGCTTCGGCCTTGACCGCATCCAGCGAATCGAGCAGTTGCTCGAACTCGGTGTCGGTGATGTCGGGCTCGGTGGCCGCTACCTCGGCGACCGGCTCGGCCTCGACCACTGGGGCCGGCGCTTCGGCGCCACCCGGCTCGGCCAAGCGCGACAGCGCCGCCAGCAGCTCCGGGGTGGCCGGGGTCACTTCGCTGCGCTCGCGCACCTGGCCGAACATGCTGTTGACCGTGTCGAGTGCCTCGAGCACCACGTCCATCAGCTCGGCGTCGACCCGACGCTCACCTTTGCGCAGGATGTCGAACACGTTCTCGGCGATATGGCAGCACTCCACCAGCTCGTTGAGCTGGAGGAAGCCGGCGCCCCCTTTTACAGTGTGGAAACCGCGGAAAATCGCATTGAGCAGGTCCGCGTCATCGGGCCGGCTTTCCAGCTCGACCAGTTGCTCGGACAGTTGCTCGAGGATTTCGCCGGCTTCTACCAGGAAATCCTGGAGGATTTCTTCATCGGCGCCGAAGCTCATTAAACGTGCTCCTTAAAAACCCAGGCTGGACAGCAGATCATCGACATCGTCCTGACCGGACACGACGTCTTCACGCTTATCGGCATGAATCTGCGGACCTTCACCCCGAGTCGGATGTTTTTCTTGATCTTTTTCAGCACGCAGCTGCTGGTGGTCATGTTCGATGCCGGCAAAGCGGTCGACCTGACTGGCCATCAGCACGAGCTTGAGCAGATTGCTTTCTACTTCGGTGACCAGCGCGGTCACCCGCTTGATCACCTGGCCGGTCAGGTCCTGATAGTCCTGAGCCAGCAGAATGTCGTTGAGGTGGCCCGAGACCTTGCGGTTGCCTTCGGCACTGTGCGTCAGGAAACTGTCGACGCGCTTGACCAGCTCGCGGAATTCCGGCGCCGCCACTTCGCGGCGCATGAAGCGCTGCCAGTCGGCGGACAGGTCCTGGGCCTGGCTTGCCAGTGCATTGAGCACCGGGGTGCTCTCCTCCACCAGGTCCATGGTGCGGTTGGCGGCACCTTCGGTGAGACGCACCACGTAGGAGAGGCGCTCGGTGGCATCGGTGATCTGCGAGACTTCCTCGGCCTGCGGCATCGCCGGGTCGATCTGGAAGCTGACGATCGCGCTGTGCAGCTCGCGAGTGAGCTTGCCCACTTCCTGGTACAGACCGCGGTCGCGGGTCTGGTTCAGTTGGTGGATCAGTTGCACGGCCTCGCCGAACCGGCCGCGCTCAAGGCTCTCGACCAGCTCCTGGGCATGCTTCTTCAGGGTTGATTCGAACTCACCCAGCGAGTTGTTGATTGACTCCATGGCGCCCCCTGACGTGACTCAGCCGTTGACGCGTTCGAAGATCTTCTCGATCTTTTCTTTGAGCACCTGGGCGGTGAAAGGCTTGACCACATAGCCATTGACGCCGGCCTGGGCCGCCTCGATGATCTGGTCGCGCTTGGCCTCGGCAGTCACCATCAGCACGGGCATGCCCTTGAGACGATCGTGGGCACGCACCTTGCGCAGCAGGTCGATACCGGACATGCCAGGCATGTTCCAGTCGGTCACCAGGAAGTCGTAATGCCCGGCTTCGAGCATCGGCAGTGCCGTGGTGCCGTCGTCGGCCTCTTCGGTATTGGTGAAGCCCAGATCACGCAACAGGTTCTTGATGATCCGCCGCATCGTCGAAAAATCGTCAACGATGAGGATTTTCATGTCTTTGTTCAATTAGACCTCCAAGCAGTCTTAAACGCGCTCGGCGCCGAGCGCGCAGTCAATCAATTCGGCACCACAAAATACGACTGCATCAAACCTTGGCTCAACGCGCCCGCCATTCACCCAGACGGCTGCGCAGACGTGCCGCGCATTGGCTGTGCAACTGGCTGACACGCGACTCGCTGACCCCCAGCACCTCACCGATTTCCTTGAGGTTCAGTTCTTCGTCGTAGTACAGCGCCAGGACCAGGCGCTCGCGCTCCGGCAGGTTGGCGATGGCATCGGCCAGGGCGGCCTGGAAGCGCTCGTCCTCCAGGTCCCGCGATGGCTCCAGCTGGCCGCTGGCTCCGTCCTCATGCAGCCCTTCGTGTTCGCCGTCCTGTAGCAGGTCGTCGAAACTGAACAGGCGGCTGCCCAAGGTGTCGTTCAGAATCCCGTAGTAATCATCGAGACTCAATTGGAGTTCGGCAGCAACCTCGTGATCTTTAGCGTCGCGACCGGTCTTTGCTTCAACACAGCGAATCGCATCGCTGACCATGCGCGTGTTGCGGTGCACCGAACGCGGCGCCCAATCGCCCTTGCGCACCTCGTCGAGCATGGCGCCACGGATACGAATACCGGCGTAGGTCTCGAAACTGGCACCCTTGCTGGCGTCGTACTTGTTGGCCACTTCCAGCAGGCCGATCATGCCAGCCTGGATCAGGTCCTCGACCTGGACATTGGCCGGCAGCCGCGCCAGCAGGTGGTAGGCGATGCGCTTGACCAGCGGCGCGTAGCGTTCAACCAGCTCGTACTGGGCGTCCTTCGCCGCCTTGCTGTACATCTTGAAACCGCTCGCGTTCATAGCACGGGCCCTGCGCTGGTGGGTTGCACCAGGCGCTCGACGAAGAACTCCAGGTGGCCCCGCGGGTTGGCAGGCAGCGGCCAGCTGTCGACCTTCTGCGCAATGGCCTTGAAGGCCAGCGCGCACTTGGACCGAGGGAAGGCCTCATAGACTGCTCGCTGCTTCTGCACCGCCTTGCGCACGCATTCGTCGTAAGGCACGGCGCCGACGTATTGTAGGGCGACGTCGAGGAAGCGATCCGTGACCTTGGTCAACTTGGCGAAAAGGTTGCGGCCTTCCTGCGGGCTCTGGGCCATGTTGGCCAGCACGCGGAAGCGGTTCATGCCGTAATCGCGGTTGAGCAGCTTGATCAGGGCGTAGGCGTCGGTTATCGAGGTGGGTTCGTCGCACACCACCAGCAGCACTTCCTGGGCGGCGCGAACGAAGCTGACCACAGAGTCACCGATCCCTGCGGCGGTGTCGATCACCAGCACGTCGAGGTTGTCGCCGATCTCGCTGAAAGCCTGGATCAGCCCGGCATGCTGCGCCGGCGCCAGGTGCACCATGCTTTGCGTGCCGGAGGCCGCCGGCACGATGCGCACACCACCCGGCCCCTGCAACAGCACGTCGCGCAGCTCGCAGCGGCCCTCGATGACATCGGCAAGGGTGCGCTTGGGCGTGAGCCCCAGCAGCACGTCCACATTGGCCAGGCCCAGGTCGGCGTCCAGCAACATGACCCTACGGCCGAGCTCGGCCAGCGCTAGGGACAGGTTCACTGAAACGTTAGTCTTGCCGACGCCACCTTTGCCACCGGTCACGGCGATCACCTGTACGGGATGCATGCTACCCATGTCTGTTCTTTACCTTGTCTCGCTTGGACCCAGGCCACATGAGGGGCTGAACAGTCAAGGCCACGGTCCGGCCGGACAACCCCATGATGTAGGTACTTTGCACAGTATTCACCCTCAACCCGCGCGCTTGCCAGGGTTGTGGTACAGATCAGCGAACATGTCGGCCATGGCCTCGTCGCTGGGCTCGTCCTGCAGCTGCACGCTGACCGCGCGGCTCACCAACTGGTGCTTGCGCGGTAATTGCAGGTCGTCGGGAATGCGTGGGCCATCGGTCAGATAGGCCACCGGCAGTTCGTGACGAATGGCCAGGCTCAGCACTTCGCCGAGGCAGGCCGTTTCGTCCAGTTTGGTCAGGATGCACCCGGCCAGGCCGCAGCGCTTGTAGCTGTGGTAGGCGGCGGTGAGCACCTGTTTCTGGCTGGTGGTTGCCAGCACCAGGTAATTCTTGGCGGCGATACCGCGCCCGGCCAGGGTTTCCAGCTGCATGCGCAGGGCCGGGTCGCTGGCCTGCAGGCCGGCGGTGTCGATCAGCACCACGCGCTTGCGCAGCAATGGTTCCAGGGCCTGGGCCAACGACTCGCCCGGGTCGACGTAGGTGACCGGCACGTTGAGGATCCGCCCCAGGGTCTTGAGCTGTTCCTGGGCGCCGATGCGGAAGCTGTCCATGCTCACCAGCGCCAGGTTGTTCGCGCCGTACTTGAGCACATAGCGCGCGGCCAGCTTGGCCAGGGTGGTGGTCTTGCCCATGCCGGCCGGGCCGACCATGGCGATCACCCCGCCTTCTTCGATGGGTTCGATCTCGGGCACGTCGATCATCCGCGCCAGGTGCGCCAGGACCATGCGCCAGGCTTGGCGCGGTTCTTCGATTTCGGCGGTGAGCTCGAGCAGCTCGCGAGCCAGGCCACCAGACAGGCCCAGGCGCTGCAGGCGGCGCCAGAGATTGGCCTGCTGCGGCTTGCTGCCCTGCAGTTGGCTCCAGGCCAGCGAACCGAGCTGGACTTCGAGCAGCTCGCGCAGGCCATTGAGTTCGAAGCGCATGGCATCGAAAAGGCGTGGGTCGACCGCTGCGGCGGCCGGAGCGGCTACTGGCGCGGGCTCATCGACCTGCGGCTCGATCAGCGGCTCGGACGCGGTCAGCGACTGGCCGGCAAACAATTGGCGGTTACCGCCCTCGCCCGCCTCGCCACGGCCGCTCAGTTCGGCCTGAGCGGTAACGATGCGCGACTGGGTCTTGCGCAGCTCGTCCTCCAGCTCGACGTTGGGTACGCGCGGGGCCAGGGCGGACAGTTTGTAGTCCAGCGCAGCCGTCAGTTCGACACCGCCAGCGATGCGCCGGTTGCCGATGATGGCGGCGTCGGAGCCGAGCTCATCACGGACCAGCTTCATGGCCTGACGCATATCGGCGGCGAAAAAACGCTTAACTTGCATAACCCACTACCTCAGCCATTGGGGCCCACGGTGGCAACGATGGTGACTTGCTTGTTGTCAGGTATTTCCTGATACGCCAAAACATGCAAATTCGGTACAGCCAGGCGACCGAAGCGCGACAGCATGGCGCGGATCGGGCCGGCAACCAGGAGGATGGCCGGCTGGCCCTGCACTTCCTGGCGCTGGGCGGCTTCGATCAACGAACGCTGAAGCTTTTCGGCCATGCTTGGTTCAAGAAGAACACCGTCTTCCTGACCTTGCCCGGCCCTTTGCAAACTATTGAGCAAAATCTGTTCCAACCTTGGTTCCAAGGTGATTACAGGCAGCTCGGACTCAACGCCGACAATGCTTTGCACGATGGCGCGACACAATCCGACACGTACCGCCGCCACGAGCGCGGCGGTATCTTGACTCTTGTTTGCATTGTTGGCGATGGCTTCGGCAATACTGCGGATGTCGCGCACCGGCACCTGCTCGGCAAGCAACGCCTGCAACACCTTGAGCAGGCCCGACAATGAAATGACACCCGGCACCACTTCCTCGGCCAGTTTCGGCGAGACCTTGGCCAGCACCTGCAGCAATTGCTGCACTTCCTCATGCCCGATCAGTTCATGGCAGTGCTTCTGCAGGATCTGGTTGAGGTGAGTGGCGACCACGGTACTGGCGTCCACCACGGTGTAGCCCAATGACTGCGCCTGGGCACGCTGGCCAACGTCGATCCACACCGCCTCCAGGCCGAATGCCGGGTCGTGCGCGGCGATGCCGTTGAGGGTGCCGAACACCTGGCCGGGGTTGATCGCCAGTTCCCGGTCCGGGTAGATCTCGGCCTCGGCCAGGATCACCCCCATCAGGGTCAGGCGGTAGGCGCTGGGGGCCAGGTCGAGGTTGTCGCGAATATGCACGGTGGGCATGAGGAAGCCCAGGTCCTGGGAAAGCTTCTTGCGCACGCCCTTGATGCGCGCCAGCAACTGGCCACCCTGGTTGCGGTCGACCAGCGGGATCAGGCGGTAGCCGACCTCCAGGCCGATCATGTCGATGGGGGTGACGTCGTCCCAGCCCAGCTCCTTGGTTTCCATGGCACGCTGCGGCGAGGGCAGCAGGTCCTGCTGGCGCTGGGCTTCCTCCAGCGCAACCACCTTGGCCTTCTGCTGCTTCTTCCAGACCAGGTAAGCGCCACCACCGGCCAACGCTCCGAGACTGAGGAAGGCAACGTGCGGCATGCCTGGCACCAGGCCCATGACGATCATCAGCGCCCCGGAAACCGCCAGGGCCTTGGGCGAATCGAACATCTGCCGGTTGATCAGCTTGCCCATGTCCTCGGAGCCCGAGGCGCGGGTGACCATGATCGCGGCGGCGGTGGACAGCAGCAGCGACGGCAACTGCGCCACCAAACCGTCACCGATGGTCAGCAGGGCGTAGACCTTGCCGGCGTCGCCGAAGGTCATGCCGTGCTGCAGCATGCCGATAAGCATGCCGCCGATCAGGTTGATGAACAGGATCAGCAGGCCGGCGATGGCGTCACCGCGAACGAACTTGCTGGCACCGTCCATCGAGCCGTAGAACTCGGCCTCCTGAGCGACTTCGGCGCGGCGCGCCTTGGCCTGCACCTGGTCGATCAGGCCGGCGTTGAGGTCGGCGTCGATGGCCATCTGCTTGCCGGGCATGGCGTCGAGGGTGAAGCGCGCGCTGACCTCGGAGATGCGCCCGGCGCCCTTGGTCACCACCACGAAGTTGATGATCATGAGGATGGCGAACACCACCGCACCGACGACGTAGTTGCCGCCGATCACCACTTCACCGAAGGCCTGGATCACCTTGCCCGCGGCGCCGTGGCCCTCTTGGCCATGGAGCATGACCACGCGGGTAGAGGCGACGTTGAGGGCCAGGCGCAACAGGGTCGCCACCAGCAGGATGGTGGGGAACGCGGCGAAGTCCAGCGGCCGCAGGGCGTAGACGCAGACCAGCAGGACCACGATCGACAGGGCGATGTTGAAGGTGAAGAATACGTCGAGCAGGAAGGGTGGTATCGGCAACATCATCATTGCCAACATCACCAGCAGCAGCAGCGGCACGCCCAGGTTGCCCCGGCCGAGACCGGCCAGGTTGTTGCGGGCGTTGCTGATTAACTGAGTGCGATCCACCGCGAGTCCTCTTCAAGCAAAACTTTGACGCCTAGGTGGCGCTTGGCGCTGGCTTTGCAAGAAGCTTTCCAACTTTTGGGGATGGGGGGGTTCTTGGGGGGTTCGGGTTCGGGTTTTATAGTGTGGGTTTTGTATCTTTTATGCGCATTCGTAGATGATGTCGACATTTAGTCACCTTTTCGCCCTTACGGCGACCTACTTTTGCACGCGGG
>NZ_JBMDJI010000048.1:0-32064 GCF_057809115.1 Pseudomonas sp. FG47 | reverse complement strand
ATCCAGATCCAGATCCAGATCCAGATCCAGATCCAGATCCAGATCCAGATCCAGACCCAGATCCAATCCACGACCTATACTCCCAATCCCCCAAAAAACAACAGCAAGGAGCCCCCAATGCCCCTGGAAAAACAAGGCACCTGCCTGTGCCAGGCCACCCACCTGAAACTCACCCTGGAAAGCACCCACGTCAGCGCCTGCCACTGCAGCATGTGCCGCAAGTGGACCGGTGGCCCGCTGCTGGCGGTGCAGTGCAGCCACCCCCCAGAGATCGAAGGCCCCGCGCCCAGCGTCTACGACTCATCCCCCTGGGCCGAACGCGGCTTCTGCGCTCACTGCGGCACGCACCTGTTCTACCGCCTGAAAGAGAGCGGCCTCCACGTCGTGCCGGTCGGCGTGATAGACGGTGAGGAAGACTGGACTTTCACCGAACAGATCTTCATCGACGAAAAACCCACCTGGTACTGCTTCAGCAACCAAACCGAGAACCTCACCGGCCAGCAGGTGTTCGATCAATTCGCCCCGTCGTGAACCTGCCCACCTTGCCAAACCGCGACATTCCTGAGAAAACGGCGGCCACTGAAAAACCGCTTCGAGGAACCTGCCATGAGCAGTGAGCTGCAAGTCATCGATCTCCAGCAAGGCGACGGCAAGGCCGTGGTCAAGGGCGCGCTGATCACCACCCAGTACCGCGGCACCCTGGCCGACGGCAGCGAGTTCGACTCGTCCTGGACGCGCGGCAAGCCGTTCCAGTGCGTGATCGGCACCGGCCGGGTAATCAAGGGCTGGGACCAGGGCCTGATGGGCATGCGCGTCGGCGGCAAGCGCAAGCTGCTGGTGCCGGCGCACCTGGGTTACGGCGAACGCAGCATGGGCGCGATCCCGCCGAATTCGGACCTGACCTTCGAGATCGAACTGCTGGAAGTGCTGACCCGCGACGACTGATCCGCCACGCAATAATTCGGCAACACAACCGCGCTAACCTCGAGCCTGTCCACGGAACGGCACGCGTAGTCACGGACGATCCCGCCACGGATGGCGATCACGACAAGGATGCCCTGCGGCTTCGGCCGCGGGGCAATGTCGTCTTGCCTCGGTTGCTGGTACTGTCGCTGCTGACGCCCAGGACAGGAAGGCAGGGATGAACCAGCAGGTGACAGTGATCGGCGGCGGCGTGGTTGGCCTGGCTACGGCCTACGCACTGGTGCGTGATGGCTGGCAGGTCGACCTGGTCGAGGCCCGCGACAGCCTGGCCAGCGCCACCAGCTTCGCCAATGGCGGGCAACTGTCCTATCGTTACGTAGCGCCGCTGGCAGATGCCGGGGTGCCCTGGCAGGCGCTTGGCTGGCTGCTGCGCGGCGACTCGCCGCTGCGCTTGCGTCTGCGCCTGGATCCGGCGCAGTGGCGCTGGCTGGTGGCCTTCCTGTTGGCTTGCCGGCGCCCGGTCAATCGTCGTAACGCCGCGCAATTGCTGAGCCTTGCCCTGCACAGCCAGGCGGCGTTGCAGCGCTGGCGCGAAGAAGATGAACTCGACGGTTTTGCCTGGCGGCGCAACGGCAAGCTCGTGGCCTTTCGCACGCAACGTGCCTTTGCTCAGGCTCGCGCCCAACTGCTCGACCCCGACACCCAGCAGGTACTGGATGCCGTGGCGGTGCGGGGGCTCGAACCGGCGCTGGCGCAGACGCCTTTCGTCGGCGGCGTGTTCACCGCCGCCGAGGAGGTCGCCGATTGTCACCGTTTCTGCCTACGCCTGGCCGAGCGCTTGCAGGCCTCGGGGCGTTGCCGGATGCACTTGGGCCAGCCGGTGACACGGCTGGTTGCGCAAGATCAACGGGTGAGCGCGCTGCAGCTTGGGCAGCAGCGCCTGGCGGTGCAACGCCTGGTGCTCTGCGCCGGGCACCGCAGCGCCGGCCTGACCTTGCCGGGGCTCAAGCTGCCGGTGTATCCGCTCAAGGGCTACAGCCTCACCGCGCCGATTGGCGCCACCCACGAAGCACCAGAGGTAAGCCTTACCGACTACGAGCGTAAGGTCGTCTACGCCAGGTTGGACGATCAGTTGCGGGTGGCGGCGATGGTCGACATCGTCGGGTATGACGAGTCGGTCGATGCCGGCAGGCTCAGGAGCATGCGCCGGCTGGCCTGGGAGACGCTGCCCCAGGCCGCCGACTACCAGCAGGCAGTCGAGTGGGCGGGAATGCGCCCGGCGACGCCTAGCGGTGTACCTATCATCGGTGCCACCCACTATCGCAACCTGTGGTTGAACCTCGGGCATGGCGCCCTGGGCTTCACCCTGGCATGTGGCAGCGCTGAGCGGCTGGCGAAGATGTTGCGCTGAGTGCATTGACCTGAGCGCGGGGCAACTCGCATCGGCGCACCGCCGCGTCCACCGAGGCGTGGGCGCGTGACTTGCCCCGCGATGGGCAGATCAGCGGCCGAAACGCATCGGCCAGCCCAGCACCTGCTTGGTCCGTGGCGTGGCATAGGTGCGCACCTTGGAGGTACTCAGGCCCAGGCGCACCAATGACTCGGCGATAGTGACCGCCGCGCTTACGCCGTCCACCACCGGTACCCCGGTGCGCTGGCGGATCTGCTCGTCGAGCCCAGCCATGCCGCCGCAGCCGAGGCAGATCACCTCGGCCTTGTCTTCGCGCACGGCGCGCTCGGCCTGTTCGACGATGGCCTGCACCGCACGCTGCGGGTCTGCTTCGAGCTCCAGCACCGCCAGACCGCTGGCGCGTACCGAGGCGCAGCGGTCGTACAGACCGGACAGTTTCAGGCGATCCTCGATCAGCGGCACCGTGCGGTCCAGGGTGGTCACCACCGAATAGGCATGGCCCAGGTACATCGCGGTGCTGGCGGCTGCATCGGTGATGTCCACCACCGGCACGTTCAGCAGCTCCTGCAAACCTTCCCGGCCATGCTCGCCATAGCCGGCCTGGATGACGGCGTCATAGGGCTGGTCGTAGGCCAGTACCCGGTCCATCACGGCAATGGCGGCCAGGTAGCTTTCGAAATTGCCCTCCACCGATTCGGCGCCGAACCATGGGGTCAGGCCGACGATCTCGGTACCCGGAGCCGCGGCGCTGCGTGCTTGCTCGGCGATGGCCTCGGTGATGGCGGTGGTGGTGTTGACGTTGGCGATCAGGATGCGCATGGCGGATCTCCCTGAAATCAATGGCTGCTGTGGTCGACGGCGATGCACTCGCCGCTGACGTCGTGGTAATGGCCGTGGCGCGGTGCGACCAGCAGGTACAAGGCGGCGGCAATGCCGGCACCGATCAGCCAGGAGAACGGCGCGACGCCATGGAAGTTGGGTAGCAGCGCCAGGACGATGGCCAGCAGCGCGGCGGGGATGAAAGCCGCTACCGCGCGCAGGTTGACGCCGCGGCTGTAGTGGTAGGCGCCAGCAGGGTTCTCGCTGTACAACTGCGGTACGTTGATGCGGCCCTTACGCAGCAGCCAGTAGTCGGCCATGATCACGCCGTATAGCGGGCCGAGCAGGGCGCCCAGGGCGGAGAGGAAGTACACGATCACCAAGGGGCTGTTGTAGAGGTTCCACGGCAAGATCACCACCGCCAGGGTGGCGCTGATCAGCCCAGCGCGACGAAAGTTCAGGTGGCGCGGCGCCAAGTTGCTGAGGACGAAGGCCGGGGCGACGAAATTGGCCATGATGTTCACCGCCACGGTGACGATCAGGAAGGCCAGGCAGCCGAGCACCAGGAACGCAGTGTTGGGGATGCTGGCGACGATCTGGGTCGGGCTGGCGATGATCTGGCCGTTGATCTGCAACTGCGCGCCGCACAGCACGACGGTGATCGCGGCGAACACCAGGATGTTCACCGGTAGGCCCCAGAAGTTGCCGACGCGGATGGTCTTGCGGCACGGCGCGCTGCGGGCGAAGTCGCAGAAGTTCAGTACCAGGGTGCCGTAGATCGCCAGCCACAGGGCGCCGCCGGCGAAAATGTTGCGCCACATCTCGTAGCCGCTCAGCGGTGCTGCCACCGACCAGGCGATGCGCGCGTCGGCCTTGAAGTACATGAACACCGCCAGGCTTGCCACGGTCAGCAAGATCACTGGGCCGGCGAAGGCCTCGTAGCGGCGGACCATTTCCATGCCGTAGGCGAGGATCACCAACTGCACCAGCCAGATCGCCACGAAGCACGTCCAGCCCAGGCTCGACAGGCCGAGGATGCTGTCCTGGTCGTAGGCTGCCACCTGCGGCCACACCGCGCTGAGCAGCACCCGTAGCACCACCGAGGCCAGGTAGGTCTGGATGCCGAACCAGGCGATGGCGATCACCGCGCGGATCAGCGCCGGGAGCTGCGCGCCATGGATGCCGAAGGCGATGCGGCTGATCACCGGGAAGGGTACCCCGGTCTTCTGCCCCATGTAGCCGGACAGGTTCATGAAGAAGTACACCAGCGCCGCGCCGATCGCCAGCGACAGGAGGATCTGCCAGCCACCCAGGCCGAGGGCGAACAGCCCCATGGCGAAGGAGTAGTTGGCTATGTTGTGCACGTCGTTGGTCCACAGCGCGAAGATGCTGTAGCCACCCCAGCGGCGTCCGGCGAGCTTGGTCGGGGCCAGGTCGCGGTTGTGCAGGCGCGGGCTCAGCTCGAGGTCAGCCGGATGGCCTTCGAGGATGATACTGGAGGGGCTGGTGCTGGCAACGGAAAGTTCAGGGGCAAGGGGGAGGCTGCTACTCATTCCGGCGGCTCCTGATGCGCGTGACTGCGATGAGCGGGCGCTGGCGCACGGGCTCGCCATCTCGTCGGTGCAGGCGTTGGCATCACTGGGTTCTGGGCGCAACGGTCGCCGTTGGGGGCGACGCTGCGGGTTCTTGTGTATTTATGTTTTGTTGAACTTGTATACAAAACACAGACACACAAAAGCCAGTTCCGTGCCAGTCAGAAACCAGCATTTACGGAGCCATTACTTTGAATCTATCTGATTGAAAGCTAAGTAGATGAAACTAATTGGTTATAAGCTGACCAAATGAACAGGTTATATTTTGTTGTGGTGCTGTTAGTTGATCGATCGGTCAGATTTAGTTGCTAGAAGTGTGTAACCCAATGGGGCGTTGCCGGAAAAAGTGCACACAAAAATGGCACTTAAGGTTACGTTTGTGTATACATGTTGGGCGGTGTGATGCTTGTCAAAGCAACCGGCTTGTCCGGTTCGCCTGCAAGACTGGCTACTAAAGGGGAGGCGCATGGCTTGAGCGCGATCCCTGAACGCGCTCAGGCCATTGGCGGCAGCCGCCGCTTCACCGGGGTCTTCTTGATGATCGCGGTGTTGGTCTCGGCCAGTACGTTGAGTCGGTCGAGCAGGGTATCGAGCTGTTCCATCGAGCGCACATGCAGGCGGGCGATGAAACAGTCCTCGCCGGTGACCTTGTCGCACTCGGTGAACTCGGCAATGGCGACGATCTGCCGCTCCACCTCCTGCAACTGCCCAGGCAAGGGGCGGATGCGCACAATGGCCTGCAACTGGTAGCCGAAGCAGCGTGGGTCGACCTCGACCGTGTAGCCGCGCAACACGCCGCGTTCTTCCAGGCGCCGCAGGCGCTCACTGACACTGGGCGCGGACAGGCCGCTGATCTGTGCCAGGGCTTTGAGCGAGCGGCGCGAATCCTCCATCAGGGCGCTGATCAGTAACTGGTCGATGGCGTCGGTCATGGCTACCTCGTTAGGCAATTGGTGTAATTTGCCTTGATAGTAAAGGCCATGAGCTCGTTCTGCCTTGGTAATCCGCTGGAAGGTCGCAGGCTTGCCTGCGCATACTGTGGCCATCGTCGACAGGAGGTGTGAGATGGACAATGGGCTGCGTCGTGGGTCCCTGGAAATGATTGCCGCCATGCTGATCTCTGGCACCATCGGCTGGTTCGTGCTGGTGTCCGGGCAACCGGTGTTGGATGTGGTGTTCTGGCGTTGCGTGTTCGGCGCCGCGACCTTGCTGGTGATTTGCGCGGCCATGGGCTTTCTCAAACCTGGCGTGCTGTCCCGTGCCACCTTCCTGCTGGCGGTGGTCAGTGGGGTGGCCATCGTCGGCAACTGGGTGTTGCTGTTCGCTTCCTACTCACGGGCGTCGATCGCCATCGGCACGGCGGTGTACAACGTCCAGCCGTTCATGCTGGTAGGGCTGGCGGCGTTGTTCCTCGGCGAAAAGATCACCCTGGCCAAGCTGACCTGGCTGAGCGTGGCCTTCGTCGGCATGCTGGCCATCGTCGGTGCCCATGGCAATGGCCAGGCCAGCGGTGATGACTACCTGCTAGGGATCGCCCTGGCGTTGGGCGCGGCTTTTTTGTATGCGCTGGCGGCGTTGATCATCAAGCGCCTGACCGGTACCCCGCCGCACCTGATCGCGCTGGTGCAGGTCAGCACCGGCGTGCTGCTGCTGGCGCCCTGGGTCACGCTTGGCGGCTTGCCGGGCGAGTGGCCGGCAGTGGGTAGCCTGCTGACCCTGGGCGTGGTTCATACCGGGGTGATGTACGTGCTGTTGTACAGCGCCATCCAGCGTCTGCCCACCGCGTTGACCGGGGCCTTGTCGTTCATCTATCCGATCGCGGCGATCCTGGTCGACTGGTTCGCCTTCGGCCATCGCCTGGCGCCATTGCAATGGCTGGGGGTGGGGTTGATCCTGCTGGCGGCGGCGGGGATGCAGCAGGGCTGGTGGTGGCGTGCTTCAGGGACATCCGCGCGACAATGGTGATAGCGCTTTGTAACAAGGAGGTGAGGTGTTTTCCAAAATCAGTCTCGAACAATGGCGGGCGTTCGTCTGCACCGTAGAATGCGGCGGCTTCCAGCAAGCCGGCGAGCGCCTGTTCAAGTCGCAGTCGGCGGTCAGCCACGCGGTCAACCGCATGGCGCAGTTGCTCGGCCAGGAGTTGTTTGTCATCGAGGGGCGCAAGGCGGTGCTTACCCCCTTGGGCCAGGCGCTGCTGCCCCAGGCCAAGCACCTGCTCGGCGCGGCGCAGAAGCTCGAGCACCTGGCCAACCAATACCAGCCGGGGTTGTTCAGCGAACAGGCGCTGGCGGTGGATGTATTGTTCCCCCTCGAGGTGCTGCAGCAGGCCCTGGTGGATTTCGCCGGGGACTACCCGGATCAGCGTATCCGTCTGTACGAGCCTGCGCTTTCCGGCGCGTGCGAGCTGCTCGAGGACGGCAAGGTCGAACTGGCCATCGCCAGCCGTCTGCCACCGGGTTACGTGCAGGAGCTGCTGCTGAACATCACCCTGGTCTGCGTGGTCGGTGCCGAGCATCCGTTGGCCCTGGCGCGGGGCAAGCTGAGCCTGGATGACATCAAGCCGTATCGGCAGGTGGTCATTCGCGACTCCGGCATCCGTCACTCGCAGAACAGCGGTTGGCTGGGCACCTCCCAGCGTTGGACGGTAAGCAGCCTGGCAACCGCCGCAAGCTTTGTCGAACAGGGGCAGGGTTTTGCCTGGTTGCCGGAACACTGCGTGAACCCGGGACTGCGGCAAGGGCGCTTGCGACGGGTCAACCTACAGCACCAGCAGACCCGCGAAGTGCCGATGTACATGGGCTATCCAGAAGCCTATCGGCATAGTCCACAGGTTCAGCGGCTGGCACAGGCCTTGCGCCAGCGTCGCCAGCAGCACTGTCCCGTCGAGCCATGAGGCTACTTGCCTATTGCGCCTCGCGTACGCGAGCCATGGCCTGGCGCAGCTCATCCAGGCCCAGGGCGCCTGATACCAGGTAGCGCCCGTCGATCACCAGACTGGGTACCGAACGGATGCCCAGGCGCTGCCCCATAGCCAGTTCGTCGTGCAGCAACTGTGGAGCCTGTTCGTAGAAGGCCAAGGCAAAGGCCGCGGTGTCCAGGCCCGCTTCCTCGGCGAGGGTCAGTACCGTGTCGTGGTCGCCGATGTTGCGGTTTTCCACCAGGTGCGCCTCTTGCAGGCGTTCGAACATCCTGGCGTGACCGGGGTTGCCGGCCAGCAGCGTGGCGGCCTGGCAGGCCAGGCCGGCGAGCAGGCCGGTGGGGTAGTCGAAGGCCTGTTGGCGCATGCCCTCGATGTTGATGCGTGGGGTGTCTTCGGCCTCGGCGCAGGCGCGCCAGTGCTCGAGGATGGTCTGCTTGGCCTGGGGCATCGAGCCAAAGCGCTCGATCATCGCCTCGCGGCTGGTTTGCAGGATGAAGGTGCGGTGCTGGATGTCCAGGTTCAGTTCGGCCTGCAGCTGTTGCAGGCGTGGCGCCAACACGAAACACCAGGCGCAGACGGCATCGTGGAAAAATTCGACCTTGAGCGGGTGCATGGGCAATTCCGTTTGCAAAAGGGGAGGGCGGCACTATCCCCAGTACCTGCCGGGGAAAAAAGCGACAAAAATGGCGCCAACTCACTCATCCTGTTCATCAATGGCGGCCAGCGCCGGCATCGAGCGGGTAGAATGGCGTTTTTGCCTGATCCAAGACCTACATGAGCCCAGCCATCGCCACCCTCGAGCAACACCTGCTCGCCGCCCTCGACCCCGCCCCGAGCGAAACCCGTCGCCTGTTCCATGGCCGTGGCCGCTGCTGGCCGGGGCTGGAGCAGATCACCGTCGACTGGCTTGACGGCGTGCTGCTGGTGGCGCTGTTCCGCGAACCGCCCGAGGGCCAGTTGGCCGAGCTCGAGGCGATGCTGCGCGCCTTGGCCGAACGCCCGCAGTGGACCGGCCAGGCCGTGCTGCTGCAACACCGCTACCTGCCCGACAGCCCAGGCCAATGGTTGCTCGGCGAACCTTGCCAGCAGCGCGAAGTGGTCGAGGATGACCTGAGCTACCTGCTCGACCTCGGCGTGCGCCAGAACAACGGCCTGTTCCTCGACATGCGTTATGGCCGGCGCTGGGTGCGCGAGCAGGCAGCGGGCAAGCGGGTGCTCAACCTGTTCGCCTACACCTGCGGATTCTCGGTGGCCGCGATCGCCGGTGGCGCCGAGCAGGTGGTCAACCTGGACATGGCCAAGTCGGCGCTGTCGCGCGGACGCGACAATCATCGCCTCAATGGCCATGACGCCTCGCGCGTGGCGTACCTGGGGCACGAGCTGTTCAAGTCGTGGGGCAAGGTGCGCAAGTATGGGCCGTACGACCTGATCATCATCGACCCGCCGACGTTCCAGCGCGGCAGCTTCGTGCTGACCCAGGACTACGCCAAGATCCTCCGGCGGTTGCCGGAGTTGTTGACTGAAAGCGGCACGGTACTGGCCTGCGTCAACGATCCGGGGATCGGGCCGCAGTTTCTCATCGAGGGCATGGCCGAGCAGGCGCCGGGGTTGGTGTTCGTCGAGCGGTTGGCGAACCCGCCGGAGTTTGCGGATGCCGACCCTGAAGGTGGGCTGAAGGCGTTGGTGTTCCGTTCCCAGGCTTGAAATGCTGTTCGCCAGCAAGCTGGCTCCTACAGGAAGTTGCGTGGGCCTGTAGGAGCCAGCTTGCTTTACTGGTTGGTGTAGATCTGGTCGAACACGCCACCGTCGTTGAAGTGGGTCTTCTGCACGGTGCGCCAGTCACCGAAGGTTTTCTCCACCGACAGGAAGTCCACTTTCGGGAAGCGGTCGGTGTACTTGGCCAGCACCGTTGCGTCACGTGGGCGCAGGTAGTTGTTGGCGGCGATTTCCTGGGCCGCCGGCGACCACAGGTACTTCAGGTATTCCTCGGCCAAGGCCTGGGTGCCTTTCTTGGCCACCACCTTGTCGACCACGCTCACTGGCGGCTCGGCCTCGGCCGACACGCTAGGGTAGACCACTTCGAACTGGTCGCGGCCGAACTCGCGGGCGATCATCTCGGCCTCGTTCTCGAAGGTCACCAGCACATCGCCGATCTGGTTGGTCATGAAGGTGGTGGTGGCGGCGCGGCCACCGGTATCCAGCACCGGTGCCTGCTTGAACAGCTTGCCGACGAAGTCGCGGGCCTTGCTTTCGTCACCGCCTTGCTTGAGCACGTAGCCCCAGGCCGAGAGGTAGGTGTAGCGACCGTTGCCCGAGGTTTTCGGGTTGGGCACGATCACCTGCACGCCGTCCTTGAGCAGGTCGGGCCAGTCCTTCAGCGCCTTGGGGTTGCCCTTGCGCACGATGAACACGGTGGCCGAGGTGAACGGTGCGCTGTTGTTCGGCAGGCGCGTGACCCAGTTGTCCGGCACCAGCTTGCCGTTGTCGGCCAGGGCGTTGATGTCAGTGGCCATGTTCATGGTGATGACGTCGGCCGGCAGGCCGTCGATCACGGCGCGCGCCTGCTTGCTAGAGCCGCCGAAGGACATCTGCAGGTTGACCTTCTCGTTGTGCTCCTTCTCCCAGTGCTTCTGGAACGCCGGGTTGTAGTCCTTGTAGAAGTCGCGCATCACGTCGTAGGACACGTTGAGCAAGGTAGGGGCGGCTTGGGCGAGGCTGCCCAAGGCCAGGCCCGCGGCGAGCAGCGAGGCGCTGAAGAGTTTTTTCACGTTGCGTCCTTGTTATTGAAAGGGTGTAGGCAGAATGCCTGCGACTATAGCGGGTGGTTCGCCAAGGGTTAAAGATCAAAACAGTCTTTGGTTATGCCAGGCACAAAGCCGCTCCTACAGGTCCTGTGCCGGTTGCTTGGGAAACAACGCATTGCCACACCGCGAACAGAACGCCGCGCCGTGCTCATGGTGCTTCTTGGCGCAGGTCGGGCAGTCATGCTGCAACTGCTCGCCGCGCATGGCATTGGCCAGTTCGGCGGTGAAGATGCCGGTGGGCACGGCGATGATCGAGTAACCGGTGATCATCACCAGCGACGACAGCACCTGCCCCAGCGGCGTGCTCGGCACGATATCGCCGAAGCCCACGGTGGTGAGGGTGACGATGGCCCAGTAGATGCCCTTGGGAATGCTGGTGAAGCCATGCTCCGGCCCTTCGATCACGTACATCAATGTGCCGAACACGGTCACCAGGGTCGACACGCTGACCAGGAACACGATGATCTTCTGCTTGCTGCCCTGCAGCGCCGCCAGCAGGTAGTGGGCCTGCTTGAGGTAGGGGCTGAGCTTGAGCACGCGGAAGATCCGCAGCATGCGCACCACGCGGATGATCAGCAGGTACTGGGCGTCGCTGTAGTACAGGGCGATGATCCCCGGCACGATCGCCAGCAGGTCGACCAGCCCGTAGAAGCTGAAGGCGTAGCGCAGCGGCTTGGGCGAGCAGTACAGGCGGGTGATGTATTCGGCGAGGAAGATCGCCGTGAAGCCCCACTCGATCCCGGCCAGCAGCCCGGCGTAGCCCTGGTGTACCTCATCGATGCTGTCGAGTATCACCGTCACCAGGCTGGCGAGGATGATCAGCAGGAGAATCTTGTCGAAGCGTCTGCCAGCCGTGGTGTCGGTCTGGAAGACGATGACGTAGAGCCGCTCGCGCAGGCTTGCAGGGTTGTCCATGGGCTCGTTCCCTTGTGCGAATGGGCAGAGCCTAGGGGCTGGGTTTCAGCTGTGCAAGCGGGGCGCGTTGCGGCGCTGGTTGAGCTGGGCCAGGTGGCTGCCCAGGTGCAGCAGCCAGCAGGCTACCACGAACGGGGCGGTCAGCCCGGCAATCGGCAGCAGGTTGAACAGTGGTTGCAGCAGCAGGGCACAGGCGATGGCGAGCAAGGTCACCCAGGGTTTCTCGCCCTGGCGGCTGAAGGCCAGGGCGGCCAACGCGGCGTTGAAGCCATACAGCCCCAGCCAGGCAGCCTGGGTTTCACCCGCCAGCAAGGCGATGCCGCCGCCGATGGCTGACCCGATCAGGGCCCAAGTGGCGGCATAGGGGTTGGCGAGGTACAGGCCGATGACGATCAGCAGGCCGGCCATGGGCTTGTCCAGCAGGAAGATCTGTCCGACCCCGCGCAGCAGGGCGTAGGCCGTATCGGCCTCGACCGGGCCGTTGGCCGCGGGGCTGGCCAGCAGCAGGGTCGCCCAGCCGAGCAGCACGAACGGCGCGGTGTAGGCGATCAGCAGCTTGCCGCCGCGCTTGCGCCATTGGTGGGTGAGCATGCTCGACAGGCCGCCGGCGGCGATGATCAGCGGCGGCAGGATCGCCGACCAGGGCAGCACGGCGCTGATCAGCAGGCCGATCAGCACGCCGTTGTAGCAGTACAGCCCGGCCTGGCGGTCGGCGCGTTCGTAGCCGCGGCGCTGGGCGGTGAGCAGGCCGGCCAGGGCCCCGAGCAGGGCGCCGCCGACCAGGTTCGGCGCGGTCAGCAGGATCGCCAGCAGGCAGCACAGGCCGCACAAAGGGTTGCGCAGCAGCAGCACCTGGCTGAAGCCGTTGAACAAGGCCGTGGCCCAGTCGGGGCACGGGTTGATGAAGTTCTTGGTGTACATGGGGCAGTCGGCAAGGTGGGTGGGGGAGCGGTGGGCCTCTTTGGGGCTCGGTTTTGCGCAGCTCTGTTACATCGGTGTACGGGGAGGGCTGCGCCCTCCAATCGCGACACAAGGCCGCTCCTACAGGGATCGTGTATTCATGCCTGGGTGCGATCCCTGTAGGAGCGGCCTTGTGCCGCGAAAGGGGCGCAAAGCGCCCCCGGCGATCTCAAACCAATGTCTCGATCCGTAGCGTATTAGTCGAACCCGGCTTGCCGAAAGGCACACCGGCGGTGATCAGCAGCGTGTCGCCACGGCTGGCCATGCCTTGCGCTTGGGCGATCTCCAGCGCCGTGGAGACCACCTCGTCGACCTGGCGCAGGCGGTCGTTGACCACCGAGTGCACGCCCCAGGCCACGCTCAGGCGGCGGGCGGTGTTCAGGTTCGGCGTCAGGTTGAGGATTGGCGCCCGTGGCCGCTCGCGGGCGGCGCGCAGGGTGGAATTGCCCGACTCACTGTAGTTGACCAGCACCGCCACCGGCAGGATGCCGCTGATGCGGCGGATCGCGCAGCTGATGGCATCCGACACGGTGGCTTCGGCCTTGGGCCGGCCAACGTCGAGCTGGGCCTGGTAGTCCGGGCCGTTTTCCACCTGGCGGATGATCTTGCTCATCATCTGCACGGCCTCCAGCGGGTAGTCGCCCGAGGCGGTCTCGGCCGACAGCATCACCGCGTCGGCGCCTTCGGCCACGGCGTTGGCCACATCGGTGACCTCGGCGCGGGTCGGTGCCGGGGAAAAACGCATGGATTCGAGCATCTGCGTGGCCACCACCACCGGCTTGCCCAACTGGCGGCAGGTATTGATGATGCCCTTCTGGATCTGCGGCACGCTCTCGGCCGGCACTTCCACGCCCAGGTCGCCACGGGCGACCATGATCGCGTCGGACAGCTCGGCGATGGCCGGCAGTTGCTCGACCGCCGAGGGCTTCTCGATCTTGGCCATCAGGTAGGCGCGGTCGCCGATCAGCTCGCGTGCTTCGAGGATGTCTTGCGGGCGCTGCACGAACGACAGGGCCACCCAGTCCACGCCCAGCTCCAGGCCGAAGGTGAGGTCGCGGCGGTCCTTTTCGGTGAGCGGGGAGAGCTCGAGCACCGCCTGGGGCACGTTGACACCTTTGCGGTCGGACAGCTCGCCGCCGGCCAGTACTTCGGTGTCGATGGCGTCGCTGTGCTTGGCGGTCACCCGCAGGCGTAGCTTGCCGTCATCGAGCAGCAGGTCCATGCCAGGCTGCAGCGCGGCGATGATTTCTGGGTGTGGCAGGTTCACGCGGCGGCTGTCGCCCGGAGCCTTGTCCAGGTCCAGGCGCAGGGCCTGGCCGCGTTGCAGTTGCACCTTGCCGTCGGCGAAGCGGCCGACGCGCAGCTTCGGACCCTGCAGGTCCATGAGTATGCCCAGGGGGTAGTTGAGCTGCTGCTCGACTTCGCGGATCCACTGGTAGCGCAGGGCGTGGTCGGCGTGTTCGCCGTGGCTGAAGTTGAGGCGGAAGATGTTCACCCCGGCTTCGACCAGCTGGCGGATGTCATCGATGCCCTTGATCGCAGGCCCGAGGGTGGCGAGGATTTTTACTTTTTTATCAGGCGTCATGATTGGGCAGTCTCGAGGATCAGGATGGCGCGGAAATCGTTGACGTTGGTGCGGGTCGGCTCGGTGACGATCAACGCGTCGAGGGCGGCGAAGTAGCCATAACCGTTGTTGTTGTCCAGCTCATCGCTGGCCGACAGGCCCAGGGCCTCGGCACGGGCGTGGCTGTCCGGGGTCATGAAGGCGCCGGCGTTGTCCTCGGAGCCGTCGATACCGTCGGTATCACCGGCCAGGGCGTACACGCCCGGCAGGCCCTTGAGGTTTTCCGTGAGACTGAGCAGGAACTCGGCGTTGCGCCCGCCACGGCCGTTACCGCGCACGGTGACGGTGGTCTCGCCGCCGGAGAGGATCACGCAGGGCGCCTTCAGCGGCTGGCCGTGCAGGACGACCTGGCGGGCGATGCCGGCATGCACCTTGGCCACCTCGCGCGACTCGCCTTCCAGGTCGCCGAGGATCAGCGGGCTGAAGCCGGCCTGGCGGGCTTTCACCGCGGCGGCTTCGAGCGATTGCTGGGGCCGGGCGATCAGCTGGAAGTGGCTGCGCGACAGGGTGGGGTCGTCGGCCTTGACGGTTTCCGAAGCCGGATTGTTGAGCCAGTCGATGACGGCCTTGGGCGCTTCGATGTTGTAGCGCTTGAGGATCGCCAGGGCATCGGCCGAGGTGCTGGGGTCGGCCACGGTGGGGCCGGAGGCGATGACCGTGGCCAGGTCGCCGGGCACATCGGAAATGGCGTAGGTGTAGACGGTGGCCGGCCAGCAGGCCTTGGCCAGGCGGCCGCCCTTGATCGCCGAGAGGTGCTTGCGCACGCAGTTCATCTCGCCGATGGTGGCGCCGGATTTCAGCAAGGCTTTGTTGATCTGCTGCTTGTCCGCCAGGCTCAGGCCTTCGGCGGGCAAGGCCAGCAGGGCAGAACCGCCGCCGGAGAGCAGAAAGATGACGCGGTCGTCTTCGCTCAGGTTGCTGACCAGCGCGAGCACGCGCTTGGCCACGGCCAGGCCGGCGGCATCGGGGACCGGGTGGGCGGCTTCGACCACCTCGATCTTCTGGCAGTTGGCGCCGTGGCCGTAGCGCGTCACGACCAGGCCCGAGACTTCGCCCTGCCAGCTCTTCTCGACCACTTCGGCCATGGCGGCGGCGGCCTTGCCGGCGCCGATGACGATGACCCGGCCGCTACGGTCGGCGGGCAGGTGGGGTTCGAGGACCTGACGGGGGTGGGCGGCGGCGATGGCTGTGTCGAACAGCTCGCGCAGGAATTTTTGTGGATCGACCGACATGGCAGGCTCCCAGATTCTTGTTGTTCTGCAAAATCGAAAACGCCCCTGGAACTGCCTCCGTGCAGGCCGAACCAGGGGCGGGTGTTGCTCGGTGTGGGGCGGTTCGCCGGCAAGCCGGCTCCTACGGGGATAGCGTCGAACCTGTAGGAGCCGGCTTGCCGGCGAACAGCTGCCTCAAATCACTTGTCGTCGCGGATCGAGAAGTTGGCCATATGTTCCAGGCCCTTGATCAGCGCCGAGTGGTCCCAGTTGCCGCCGCCCAGCGCCTGGCAGGTGTTGAATACTTGCTGGGCATTGGAGGTGTTGGGCAGGTTGATGCCCAGCTCCTTGGCGCCTTGCAGGGCCAGGTTCAGGTCCTTCTGGTGCAGGTTGATGCGGAAGCCCGGGTCGAAGGTGCCTTTGATCATGCGCTCGGCATGCACCTCGAGAATCTTCGAGGAGGCGAAGCCGCCCATCAGGGCTTCACGCACCTTGGCCGGGTCGGCGCCGTTCTTGGCGGCGAACAGCAGGGCTTCGGCAACGGCCTGGATGTTCAGGGCGACGATGATCTGGTTGGCCACCTTGGCAGTCTGGCCATCGCCGTTGCCGCCGACGCGGGTGATGTTCTTGCCCATGGCTTCGAACAGCGGCAGGGCGCGCTCGAAGGCTTTCGGGCAACCGCCGACCATGATGCTCAGGGTCGCGGCCTTGGCGCCGACTTCGCCGCCGGACACCGGGGCGTCCAGGTAGGCGGCGCCAGTGGCCTTGATCTTCTCGGCGAAGGCTTTGGTGGCGGTAGGCGAGATCGAGCTCATGTCGATCACCACCTTGTTCGGGCCCACGCCCTCGGCGACGCCGTTTTCACCGAACAGCACGCTTTCGACCTGTGGGGTGTCGGGCACCATGACGATGATGAACTCAGCCTCCTGGGCCACTTCCTTCGGATTGGCCAGGGCCACGCCGCCAGCGGCGATCAGGTTGGCCGGAGCTGCGTCGTGGTGGGTCGAAACGAAGATGCTGTGACCTGCTTTTTGCAGGTTCTGGGCCATGGGGTTGCCCATGATGCCGGTGCCGATGAAACCGATTTTAGCCATGAGAGATTACCTCGTTGTAATTGTTGAATCTCGATGGAGCAGGCGGAGCAGGCCTTTCAGGAGCAGGCCTGCGCTCGGCCTTCAGATTGCGTTATGCGTCTTCAGCCAGCCCAGGCCGGCTTCGGTGGTGGTCTTGGGCTTGTACTCCGCGCCCACCCAGCCCTGGTAGCCGATGCGGTCCAGGTGCTCGAACAGGAAGCGGTAGTTGATCTCGCCGGTGCCTGGCTCGTGGCGGCCCGGGTTGTCGGCCAGCTGCACGTGGTTGATCAGCTTGAGGTTGGTTTCCAGGGTACGCGCCAGGTCACCTTCCATGATCTGCATGTGGTAGATGTCGTACTGCAGGAACAGGTTGTCGCTGCCCACCTCGGCCTGGATTTCCAGGGCCTGTTTCGTGGTGTTCAGGTAGAAGCCCGGGATGTCGCGGGTGTTGATCATTTCCATGACCAGGCGGATGCCGGCGGCCTTGAGCTTGTCGGCGGCGTAGCGCAGGTTTTCCACGAAGGTCTTGCGCACGGTGGCGCAGTCCGGGCCTTGCGGGCGGATGCCGGCCAGGGCGTTGACCTGGGTGTTGCCCAGCACCTTGGCGTACTCGATGGCCTTGTCGACACCGGCGCGGAACTCTTCGACGCGGTCGGGGTGGCAGGTGATGCCGCGCTCACCTTTCGACCAGTCGCCGGCCGGCAGGTTGAACAGCACCTGGGTCAGGCCATGGGCGTCGAGCTGCTGCTTGATCTCGGCGGCGCTGAAATCGTACGGGAAGAGGTATTCGACGCCGCTGAAACCAGCGTCGGCGGCGGCCTTGAAGCGAGCCAGGAAGTCCTGTTCGGTGAACAGCATGGACAGGTTGGCGGCGAAGCGAGGCATAAGTCGTCTCCTTGCGTTGATTACCCCCGCGCGGCGCGGGGGCGTCAGGCGATCAGTCCAGCAGCGAGATGGCGGTCGGCGCGTCGTTGCCGACCAGGGCGAGGTCTTCGAACTCGTTGACCGCGTTGATCTCGGTGCCCATGGAAATGTTGGTCACACGCTCGAGAATCACTTCGACCACCACCGGCACGCGGAACTCTTCGGCCATCTTCTGTGCCTTGAGCAGGGCAGGGGCGATCTCGGCCGGTTCGAACACGCGCAGGGCCTTGCAGCCCAGGCCCTCGACCACGGCGACGTGGTCGACACCGTAGGTGGCGGCGTCGGTGGAATTGATGTTCTCGAACGCCAGTTGTACACAGTAATCCATGTCGAAGCCACGCTGCGCCTGGCGGATCAGGCCGAGGTAGGCGTTGTTCACCAGCACGTGGACGTAGGGCAGGTTGAACTGCGCGCCAACTGCCAGCTCTTCGATCATGAACTGGAAGTCGTAGTCACCGGACAGCGCGACCACCTTGCGTTTCGGGTCGGCCTTGACGACACCCAACGCGGCCGGGATGGTCCAGCCCAGCGGGCCGGCCTGGCCGCAGTTGATCCAGTGGCGCGGCTTGTACACGTGCAGGAACTGCGCGCCGGCGATCTGCGACAGGCCGATGGTGCTGACGTAGGTGGTGTCCTTGCCGAACACTTCGTTCATTTCCTGGTACACGCGCTGCGGCTTGACCGGCACGTTGTCGAAGTTGGTCTTGCGCTGCAGGGTAGCCTTGCGCTGCTGGCAGTCTTCCAGCCAGGCCTTGCGGCACTTGAGCAGGCCTGCGGCTTTCCATTCGCGGGCCACTTCGAGCAACACTTCCAGGGCGGCGCCTGCGTCGGAGACGATGCCCAGGTCCGGGGTGAACACGCGGCCGATCTGGGTCGGTTCGATGTCTACGTGCACGAACTTGCGGCCTTCGGTGTAGACGTCGACGGAGCCGGTGTGGCGGTTGGCCCAGCGGTTGCCGATGCCGAACACCAGGTCGGACTTGAGCAGCGTGGCGTTGCCGTAGCGGTGCGAGGTTTGCAGGCCGACCATGCCGACCATCAGTTCGTGGTCGTCCGGGAGGGTGCCCCAGCCCATCAGGGTCGGTACCACCGGCACGCCAGTCAGTTCGGCGAACGCGACCAGCTTGTCGCTGGCGTCGGCGTTGATGATGCCGCCACCGGCCACCAGCAGCGGACGTTCGGCGTCATTGAGCATGGCCAGGGCTTTTTCCGCCTGCTTGCGAGTCGCGGCTGGCTTGCTCACGGGCAGCGGCTCGTAGGCATCGATGTCGAACTCGATCTCGGCCATCTGCACGTCGAACGGCAGGTCGATCAGCACCGGGCCTGGGCGGCCGGTGCGCATTTCATAGAAGGCCTTCTGGAAGGCGTAAGGCACCTGGCCCGGCTCCAGCACGGTGGTCGCCCACTTGGTCACCGGCTTGACGATGCTGGTGATGTCGACGGCCTGGAAGTCTTCCTTGTGCAGGCGGGCACGCGGGGCCTGGCCGGTGATGCAGAGAATCGGGATGGAGTCGGCCGAGGCGCTGTACAGGCCGGTGACCATGTCGGTGCCGGCGGGGCCGGAGGTGCCGATGCACACGCCGATGTTGCCCGGGTTGGCGCGGGTGTAGCCCTCGGCCATGTGCGAGGCGCCTTCGACGTGGCGAGCGAGGACGTGATCGATGCCGCCGACTTTTTTCAGGGCCGAGTACAGCGGGTTGATCGCGGCGCCGGGAATGCCGAACGCGGTATCTACACCTTCACGGCGCATGACCAGAACGGCTGCATCGATTGCTCTCATTTTGCTCATGGTTTGTGCCTCATCGATTTTGTAATTGTATACAACTTGCGTTGCGACAGAGTGTATTCATGGTCGACGCAAAAGGTCAATCCATTTTCGTCGGCGGGTTTGACTTGCGGGTCATGGCAAAAAAAGGCGACATTTCGTCGCAGTAAGGCATATTGGATTATAAAATTGTATACAAATAGTGTCTTTGTTGTGTTCTATCTTGTCTATTGGTTTTCAACTGCCCTCAGGGCTTCTCACAACAAGAAGAGGACCTTTTCATGAACGCATTGACCCTCAAACAGGCCGTGGGCGTGGTAAATGCCGCGTTGGCCGCCGGCCGCAAGATCAACGCCGCGCCCTTGACCGTGGCGGTGCTCGACGCCGGCGGGCATCTACTGGCGTTGCAGCGTGAGGACGGCGCCAGCTTGCTGCGCCCCGAGGTGGCCATCGGCAAGGCCTGGGGTGCGGTGGCGCTGGGCAAGGGTTCACGCTTGCTGGCGCTGGACTCGCAGCAGCGCCCCGCCTTTTATGCGGCTTTGAACGGGCTCGGCGAGCGACCGGTGGTGCCGGTGCCAGGGGGCGTGCTGATCCGCGATCAGGAGGGCAAGGTGCTGGGGGCGGTAGGGATCAGTGGCGATACGTCGGATATCGACGAGCAGTGCGCGATCAATGCAATTGAGGAAGTCGGGCTGACGGCGGATGCGGGGGTTGCTGCGTAAGGTTCGTCATTTTGGGGCCGCTCTGCGGCCCATCGCGACACAAGGCCGCTCCTACAGGGAAATGCGTAACCTCTGTAGGAGCGGCCTTGTGTCGCGAACGGGCTGCACGGCAGCCCCATTGGCCCTGTCAGGCCGCCTCGGGCTCGCAGCCCTTCAGCACCAGGCGGATGATGGTCTCCGCCGCCGCGTCATAATCGCTGTCGGCCAGTTTGGCCTTGCCGGTCACCACGGCTATCTGCCAGTCGAAATCCGCATAGGTTTGCGTCGCCGCCCAGATGCTGAACATCAAATGGTGCGGGTCGACGTGGGCGATCTGGCCGCGCTCGATCCAGCGCTGGATGCACTCGATGTTGTGGCGGGCCTGCTCGTTGAGCTGCTCGACCTGGCGCGGCGACAGGTGCGGCGCGCCGTGCATGATCTCGCTGGCGAACACCTTGGAGGCGTGGGGCAGGTCGCGGGAGATACGGATCTTCGAGCGGATGTACGCGCTGAGCACCTCTTTAGGATCACCGTCGGCGTTGAACGGCGTCGAGGCCTGCATGATCGGCGCGATGATGCTCTCGAGCACCTCGCGATAGAGGTTTTCCTTCGACTTGAAGTAGTAGTACACGTTCGGCTTGGGCAGGCCGGCCTTGGCCGCGATATCGCTGGTCTTGGTGGCGGCGAAGCCCTTGTCGGCGAATTCTTCACTGGCTGCGCGCAGGATCAGTTCCTTGTTGCGCTCGCGAATGGTGCTCATTGTCGGGAATCTTCCTCGGGTCTGGCCCCTCCAAGAGGGGTCCGGCATGGTAGCACCCGCTCGGACGGGCGCTCAAGGCAGCGTCTTTGGGCTAGAATCCCGGCCATTCGAACCTACTGGAAACATTTTGACATGGCAGGAAGCAGCTTACTGGTATTGATCGATGATATCGCCACGGTCCTCGACGATGTCTCGTTGATGACCAAGGTCGCGGCGAAGAAGACCGCCGGGGTGCTGGGCGACGACCTGGCGCTCAACGCCCAGCAGGTCACTGGCGTGCGTGCCGAGCGGGAGATCCCGGTGGTGTGGGCGGTGGCCAAGGGCTCGCTGCTGAACAAGGCGATCCTGGTGCCGGCGGCGTTGCTGATCAGCGCGTTCATTCCCTGGGCGGTGATTCCGCTGCTGATGGTCGGTGGCGCCTACCTGTGCTTCGAGGGCTTCGAGAAGCTGGCGCACAAGTTCCTGCACAGCAAGGCCGAGGACGACGCGCAGCACGAGGCGCGCAAGGCGGCCGTGGCCGACGAGCAGGTCGACCTGGTGGCCTTTGAGAAAAGCAAGATCAAGGGCGCGGTGCGCACCGACTTCATCCTCTCCGCCGAGATCATCGCCATCACCCTGGGTACCGTGGCCGATGCGCCGCTGAGCCAGCAGATCATCGTGCTGTCGGGCATCGCCATCGTCATGACCCTGGGGGTGTATGGCCTGGTGGCAGGCATCGTCAAGCTCGATGACCTGGGGCTGTGGATGACCAAGAAAGCCTCGGCGCTGAGCCAGGCGGTGGGCAACGGCATCCTGCGCGCCGCGCCGTACATGATGAAGAGCCTGTCGGTGATCGGCACCGCGGCGATGTTCCTGGTTGGTGGCGGCATCCTGGTGCATGGCATCGCGCCGCTGCACCACGCCATCGAGGCGTTCAGCGAAGGGCGGGGCGGGGCGTTGACCGGGGCGCTGCTCAACGGCGTCGCGGGGGTGATTGCGGGGGCTGTGGTGCTGGCGGTGGTGAGCGTCGTCGGCAAGGTATGGCGGGCGCTAAAACCGGCAAACTGAGGCGTCTGGCCGGGGCTTGCCCAGGTTCACCAGTAGGAGCGGCCTGGTGCCGCGAAAAGAGGCGCGAAGCGGCCCCAGGATCTCGACATCATGCAAAGTCGCCGGGGCTGCTGCGCAGCCCTTTCGCGACACAAGGCCGCTCCTACGGGTTATGCACTGGCTTCAGATCAGAAGTGCACTTTCACCAGGAAGCTCATGGTGTTCTGATCGGTAGTGAAGGCATCGCTGTCCTTGATGCCGTACTTGTTCTTCCAGTAGTCGTACTCGATACCCACGTACAACTGCTTCTCGCCCAGGTGCAGCGCTTTGCCCAGGTCGTACTTGACCTGCGGGTTGAAGTGCAGGTTCGCCTGGTAGGTGCCGCGACGGTTCTCGTCGTTGTCCACCACCCAGTCCATGAAACCGTCGATGAGAATGTCGGACGAACCCACCGGGATGGTGTATGACCACACCGGGGTGATCTGCCAGACGTTGTCGCCCGGGCGGCTGCCGTCGGTGGTGCGTTGGTAGAAGTTCAGCTGGAAGTAGTCGAAGCCAGGGATTGCCAGGTCGAAACCGGGGCCGATCAGGTAGGCCTCGGTGTCACCCTCGCCGAACTCGTAGGTCATCGCCAGCAGCACGTCCTTGACCGGGCCGAACTCGAGCTTCTGGTCGAAGATCTTGCCGAACGACAGGCGTGGGCTGAACTCGCCGTAGTAGGTGTTCGGGCCGTTACCGGCGTCCTTCTTGCCCTGATAGAAGATCTTGTCGAAGAAGAAGAAGTTGTCACCGTACTTCCACGCGTCGGCGTGCTCGAAGGTGAAGGTTTGCTGGGTCTCGGGGTTGACCTTGAAGTTCTTGCCCCACAGGTAGGTCAGGCTGTTGTTCTGCCATTGCAGCAGGTCGCCGGCTTGGCTGGCGCCGCAGGCCAGCAGGCCACCGGCGAGGATCAGGCTGTTGATGGTACGCATTGCGAGTGTCGCTCCCTTGAGTTGGATCTGTTGTCAGCGCTCGGGCGCTGTTCTTGTCTTTTGGGTCAGCTTTTTTCAATAGGCCACAGCTGTTTGGCAAGCGCTGCGCCAACTTTTCCACGTTGGCCACAACCATCCTGCTCGACGTCTTTCTTACGGATGAAATGGGTATTTCACGCTGGCAACACGTTGGCCAATCGCCCGGAATCATTGACTTGGCGGTCAGCAAACGCGGGCAGGATCCATCCTGCCCCGATCGAGGGGGCGCGCAGATTACTCACTTGCGCGCCGGGCCTCAAGTGCTCCGTCCTGGAGCACGCTGTCACATCGTTGGGCGAGCGCCCGTCGGGTTAGAAATGCACCTTCACCAGGGCACTGGCGACACTCTGGTTGCTGTCCAGGTTGCCGCGGCTGTCGATGCCGTACTTGTCCTTCCAGTAGCTGTACTCAAAGCCCACGTAGAGCTGCTTGGCGCCCAGGTTCAGGGCCTTGCCCAGGTCGTACTTGACCTGTGGGTTGAACTGCAGGTTGGCGTGATAGGTGCCGCGGCGGGTCTGGTCGTTGTCCACCACCCAGTCGATGTAGCCGTCGATCAGGATGTCGGACTTGCCCACCGGGATGGTGTACGACCAGGCCGGGGTGATCTGCCAGACGTTGTCGCCGGGGCGGCTGCCTTCGGTATTGCGCACGTAGAAGTTCAGGGTGAAGTAGTTGAAACCGGGCACGTTGAGGTCGAAGCCGGGGCCGATCAGATAGGCCTCGTTGTCGCCCTCGCCACGTTCGTAGGTCATGGCCAGCAGCACATCCTTGATCGGGCCGAAGGCCAGGTTGCGGTCGAGGATCTTGCCGAACGACAGGCGCGGACTGAACTCGCCGTAGTAGGTGGTCACGCCTTTGCCGGGGTCGGCCTTGCCGTTGTAGAAGATCTTGTCGACGAACAGGAAGGTATCGCCGTACTTCCATTTGTTGGCGTGCTCGAAGGTGATCGTCTGCTGGATCGAAGGGTTGACCTTGAAGTCCTTGCCATACAGATAGGTCAGGCTTTCGCCGTGCCACTGCAGCCATTCGCCGGCGTGGGCGGGGAGGGTAGCCAGCAAGGTGCTGCCGAGCAAAACGGACGAGGTGATGCGCTTCATGTTGTGATTCCCGGACTTATTGTTTTTGTTTGGGCTTTTTTGGCGCGCAGGCGCCCCGGGCGGCCCATTCCGGCGGGCCGACGGTAATGCGTTACGACAGGGGTGGAGCGGGGCGGCCGGCGAGGCGCCGCCCCTGGTCACTCAATGCTGATGACAGGTGTCGTTGTGCGCGGCACGCTCGGCGCCGCCGAGGATGTTGAACAACAGGTTCAGCACCAGGGCGCTGAGGGTAGCCATGGCGATACCGCTGTGGGTGATCGGTTCCATCCACTGCGGCATCTGCGCGAAGAACTCCGGACGCACCACCGGGATCAGGCCGAAACCGACACTGACCGCCACCAGCAACTGGTTGCGACGATCGGCGATGTCCGCCTCCTGGAGGATCTTGATGCCGGTGGCGGTGACCATGCCGAACATGGCGATGGACGCGCCGCCCAGTACCGCAGGCGGGATCGAGGCGATCAGGAACGCCGCCTTGGGCAGCAGGCTGAGCAGGATCAGCAGCGCGCCGGCCATCACCGTGACGTAGCGGCAGCGTACCCCGGTCATCTGCACCAGGCCGATGTTCTGGGCGAACGAGGAGTGGGTGAAGGTGTTGAAGAAGCCAGCAATGAACGAGGCGCCAGCGTCGCACAGCAAGCCGCGCCGCAGCATCCCCGGGGTCACTTCACGGTCGGTCACCTTGCCCAGGGCGAGGAACATGCCGGTGGATTCGACGAAGATGATCACCACCACCAGGCACATCGACAGGATCGGCGCCAGGCTGAAGGTCGGCATGCCGAAGTGCAGCGGGGTGACCACCTGCAGCCACGGTGCCTGGTCCAGGCCCGACAGGTCGACCATGCCGATGGAGCCGGCCAGGATGTAGCCCAGGCCCATGCCCACCAGGACCGAGACGTTGACCCAGAAACCACGCATGAAGCGGTTGATCAGCAGGATCACCGCCAGCACCAGGCCGGCGACCATCAGGTAGATCGGCGCGCCGAAGGCGGTGGCCTCTTGCCCGCCGCCGGCCCAGTTGACCGCCACCGGGAACAGCGACAGGCCGATGGAAGTGATGACCGTGCCGGTCACCAGTGGCGGGAAGAAGCGCACGACCTTGGACATGAATGGCGCGATCAGCATGCCGAAGAAGCCGGCTGCGATGGTCGCGCCGAAGATCCCCTGCAAACCGACACCGGGCATGCCGGCCATGGCCACCATGCTGCCGACAGCGGCGAAGCTTGCGCCCATCATGACCGGCATGCGAATGCCGACCGGGCCGATACCGAAGGATTGGATGATGGTGGCAACGCCGGCGACCAGCAGGTCGGCGTTGATCAGGAAGGCGACTTCTTCGCGGGACAGGCCCGCCGCCTGGCCGATGATCAGCGGCACCGCGATGGCGCCCCCGTACATCAGCAGCACGTGTTGCAGACCCACCAGGATCAGCTGGAACAACGGCAGGGGCTGTCGTGGCGGCGCAACAGGGATGTACGCCTTGGGTGACTCGGACATGCAGCACCTCGAGTTTTGTTTTTATTCTCGGATCCAAGCGGGCGGCTTCACGTGGCAGTCTCCGGTAAAGGAGGCTGGGTTTCCCGCGTGAAGCCGAACGCTCGATGCTTGCTTGTTACGTAGAGCTTGGAAGCGAGGCCGGGAGTACCGGCCTCATCGCGGGGCAAGCCCGCTCCCACGCAGTCGTGGGGTGTCTCAGTTGACCTGCGCGCCTTTGGCGATCCAGTCGCCGACCAGCTTGCGTTCCTCGACGGTCATCTGGGTGATGTTGCCCAGCGGCATGATCTGGCTGGCGACGGCCTGCGCCTGGATGCGCGCGGCCTGGGCCTGGATCTGCTGCGGGGTGTCGAACATCACGCCGCCAGGTGCGGCGCTGAACAGCGGGCTGGTCGGCTTGGCCGAGTGGCACACGGTGCAGCGTTCCTGAATGACGGTGTGGATCTTGTCGAAGGTTTCACCGCCAGCCTGGGCGGTGGCCTGGGCCGGAGCCTCGGCGGGGGCCGCAGGTTTGGCGGCTTCCTCGGCGCGCAGTTCGGCGGCGGTCTTGCCGCCCACGGCGGTGGCCGGCAGCGGTTGGTACTCGACCTTGGCGGCGGCCTGCTCAGGAGCGCTCGGCAGTGGTTTCGGGCCGGTTACATAGGCCAGGCAGATCATCGCCAGGGCGCCCACGGGCAGGGTCCAGGCGTACTTGTTGCTGTCGTGGCGGGTGTTGAAGTAGTGACGGATCAGTACCGCGGCCACCGCGATCCCGGCCAGGATCAGCCAGTTGTACTGGCTACCGTAGGTGCTCGGGAAGTGGTTGCTGATCATGATGAACAGCACCGGCAGGGTGAAGTAGTTGTTATGGCGCGAGCGCAGCAGGCCCTTGGCCGGCAGCACCGGGTCGGGGGTCTGGTTGTTCTCGATGGCGGCCACCAGCTGGCGCTGCGCCGGCATGATGATGCGGAACACGTTACCGACCATGATGGTGCCGATGATCGCGCCGGTGTGCAGGTACGCGCCGCGACCGCTGAACACCAGGCTGAAGCCCCAGCAGGCGGCGATGATCAGCACGAACAGCACGGCGCCGAGCAGGGCCGGCTTCTTGCCCAGGGGCGAGTCGCAGAGGAAGTCGTAGATGAACCAGCCGGCGATCAGCGAGCCAATACCGATGGCCACGCCTTCGGCACCGCTGAGGGTGCTGCCGGGTGCCAGCAGGTACAGCGTCGGGTTCCAGTAGAACACCACGCACAGCAAGGCAATCCCGGACATCCAGGTGAAATAGGCTTCCCATTTGAACCAGTGCAGGTTCTCGGGCATCTTCGGCGGTGCCAGCTTGTATTTTTCCAGGTGGTAGATGCCGCCACCGTGGATGGCCCAGAGGTCACCCGACAACCCATCGCGCGGGTTGCTGCGGTTCAGGTGGTTCTCCAGCCAGACAAAGTAGAACGATGCACCGATCCAGGCCACGCCGGTGATCATGTGAACCCAGCGAATGCTCAGGTTCAGCCATTCGTGAAGGTGTGCTTCCACAGTATGTACCTCTCGCCGGTCACGGTTCAGGCGGACCTGGGTGACCGACCTTTTCTTATTGGTGGGGATTGAGGATCAACATCTGTTCCTCGGGGAAGTAATGCTCATCGCAGTTGTTGCCGGAACCACTGCGATCAACCACCAGGAAGTCATCCCGCTTTTCGATCGTCAGCACCGGGTGGTGCCAGACGCCGCGATGGTAATTAATGCCCTGCCTGCCATTACTGCGGAAGGCGCGGACCAAGCCTGATACAGGTGCATCGCCAACGGGCGCGACCACGATCAGAAAGGGGTTGCCGAGCAGCGGGATGAAAGCCTGGCTGCCCAGCGGATGGCGTTCCAGCATGCGCACGGTCAGCGGCATCTCCAGCGCGTCGGCGCGGAAGATGCTGATGATCGCCTTGTCTTCCGGCTCGGCGGTCTCGACCGTGGCGAGCTTGTGGAAGCGCATGGTCGAGCCGTTGTTGATCATGAAGTGGTCGCTGCCGTCGGTTTCGATCACGTCACCGAAAGGGGCGAAGGCTTCTTTGCTCAGGGGCTCGATCATCAGGGTGCGCATGCGGTTATCTCTTCTATTCGTTGTTCTGGATTTTGGTGGCTTGGCGGGCCGGGGCCCTGGGTGCGGACGCGTCACGCACTCGGGCCAGGGCGCTGCCAGTGCCTTACAGCTGCAGCAGGCGGAACAGCGCGATCAGGTTGATCTGCGCCAGGGCCTCCTTGAACTCGGCATCGGTGTCGTTGTTGATGCGCTGTTCGAAGGCGGCGAGGATCTGGTGGCGGTTGCTGCCCTTGACCGCCATGATGAACGGGAACTGGAACTTGGCCTTGTAGGCGTCGTTCAGCTCGGTGAAGCGGGCGAACTCCTCGGCGGTGCACTGGTGGATGCCGGCGCCGGCTTGTTCGTTGGTGCTCGATTCGGTCAGCTCGCCCTGGATGGCGGCCTTGCCGGCCAGGTCCGGGTGGGCATTGATCAGTGCCAGTTGCTCGGCATGGCTGGCGCTGAGCAGGATGTCGCTCATGCGTTGATGCAGCGCCTCGATCTCGTCCAGCTCGGCCAGTTGCCCCAGGTCGTAGGCTTTCTCGGCGACCCACGGCGAGTGCTCGTAGATGTCGGCGAAGGCCGCGACGAAGGCGGCGCGCTTGAGGCTGGAGGGCTTGAGGGTCTTGAAGGCGGTCATCAGGCGTTCTCTTTCTTGTACGGGTGGGTGGCGTGCCAGTGGCGGGCGATGTCCACGCGACGGGCGAACCAGACCTGCTCGTGGCTCTTGGCGTAGTCGACGAAGCGCTTGAGCGCGGCCAGGCGCGCCGGGCGGCCGACCAGGCGGCAGTGCAGGCCGATGGAGAGCATCTTCGGTGCCTCGGCGCCTTCCGCGTAGAGCACGTCGAAGGCGTCCTTCAGGTACTGGAAGAACTGCTCGCCGCAGTTGAAACCCTGCACCTGGGTGAAGCGCATGTCGTTGGTGTCGAGGGTGTAGGGGATCACCAGGTGCGGCTTGCCGGTGGGGTTGTTCGGCTCCCAGTAGGGCAGGTCGTCGTCGTAGGTGTCGCTGTCGTAGAGGAAGCCGCCTTCCTCCATCACCAGGCGCCGGGTGTTCGGACCGGTGCGGCCGGTGTACCAGCCTTGCGGGCGTTCGCCGGTAAGCTCGGTGAGGATGCGGATGGCTTCGAGCATGTGCTCGCGCTCTTGCGCTTCATCCATGTATTGATAGTCGATCCAGCGGTAGCCGTGGCTGCAGATCTCGTGGCCGGCCTCGACCATGGCGCGGATCACGTCGGGGTGGCGCTGGGCGGCCATGGCCACGGCGAAGATGGTCAGCGGCACGCCGCTGTCCTTGAACAGTTTGAGCAGGCGCCATACGCCGGCGCGGCTGCCGTATTCGTAGAGCGATTCCATGCTCATGTTGCGCGCGCCCTGCAGCGGCTGGGCAGCGACCATTTCGGAGAGGAACGCTTCGGACTCTTTGTCGCCATGCAGGATGTTGCGCTCGCCACCTTCTTCGTAGTTGAGCACGAAGGACAGTGCAATGCGGGCATTCCCCGGCCATTGCGGGTGAGGTGGGTTGTTGCCGTAACCGATCAGGTCGCGAGGGTAGTCAGCGCTCACTGCAGTCTTCCTTCTTGTACGTATGTGCGAGTGGTGGGCGGGCCGCGTCGGGATGTCGCACCACCGGATGGGCTGATTGTATACAACTTCTGAAATCTTTTGTAAGCCTGTTTTTCCGCATTTCTGCCCTTTTGTCGGTTGGAGAATCCTTGCAAGAAACCTGCCCGATTGGTCAGCTAATGGTGTGAGGGTCGGCATGGGACGTGTCTTTGCGAGTGATGGGCTGTTCAGGTCGTGCTGGCGCAAAGGAGATAAAAAATTGTGTACAATTTGTCGTTCAACTGTCTTAATGGCGTCATTCCCGCACCGCTGCCAGGCTGTAGCCGTGTATTTTTTGCCCACGTAGACGACAAGAGGCGACAAGCAAATGGGACGTTTGACCACACACGTACTGGACGCCGCGCATGGCTGCCCGGGCAGCTCGATCACGGTCGAGCTGTACCGCGTCGAAGGCCAGCAGTTGGAACTGGTGAACACCGCCCTGACCAACAGCGATGGTCGCGTCGACGCGCCGCTGCTGCAGGGCGACGATTACCGCACCGGCGTCTATCAATTGCAGTTCAGCGCCGGTGACTACTACCGCGCCAAGGGTGTGAAGCTGCCGGACACCGCGTTCCTCGATGTTGTCGTGCTGCGCTTTGGCATCGACGAGCAGCAAGAGCATTACCATGTGCCGTTGCTGATCTCGCCGTACAGCTATTCGACCTATCGTGGAAGCTAGTTGGTCGCTAGAAGAATCTTCGTAGGTCCTTGGCCCGCTCTCACACTGGCGGGCTTTTTTTCGTCTGCTGTTTTTGCAGTTGCCAATCTGCCCTTCGGGTGCTCCTACAGGGGATGTGTGGAAGCAGGCATGCCGAGCAGGCAAAAAGAAAGGGCGCCGAGGCGCCCTTGGTTGTTGCAGCGAGGTCAGAGGAACACGAACTTGGCAATGAAGATCGCGCACAGCACCCACAGGCTGGCCGAGATCTCCTTGTACTTGCCGGTACCCGCCTTCAGCGCCACATAGCTGATGAAGCCAAGGGCGATGCCGTCGGCGACCGAGAAGGTCAGCGGCATCATGATCACCGTGACGATCGCCGGAATGCTGTCGGTGGCTTCATCCCACTCGATATGCGCCATGCTGCCCATCATCAGCATCGCCACGTAGATCAGCGCGCCAGCGGTGGCATAGGCTGGGATCATCCCGGCCAGCGGGGCGAAGAACATCGCCGCGATGAACAGGATCCCCACCACCACGGCGGTCAGGCCGGTACGTCCACCTGCCGCGACACCCGCGGCACTTTCTACGTAGCTGGTCACCGGTGGCACGCCAACCACTGCGCCGAAAACACTGGAGGTGCTGTCGGCCTTGAGCGCCCGCGACAGGTTCTCGATGCGCCCGTCCGGTGCCACCAGGTTGGCCCGCTGGGCCACGCCCATCAGCGTGCCAGCGGTGTCGAACATGTGCACGAACAGGAACGCCAGCACCACGCTGATCATGCTGACGTTGAACACGCCGACCACGTCCATGGCCATCCAGGTCGGTGCCAGGCTCGGCGGCATCGACACCACCCCGCCGAACTTGACCAGGCCCAGACCCCAGCCGGCCAGGGTGACGCCGATGATGCTGATCAGGATCGCGCCGAACACCCGCTTGTAGCTGAGGATCGCGATCAGCAGGAAGCACACGGCCGCCAGCAGCGGGCCGGGCTCATGCAGCGAGCCCAGCTTGACCAGGGTTGCCGGGCTGTCGACGATGATGCCGGCGGTCTTCAGGCCGATCAGTCCGAGGAACAATCCGACGCCGGCCCCCATGGCATGGCGCAGGCTCAGCGGGATGCTGTTGAGCAGCCACTCACGCACGCGTGAGACGGTCAGGAACATGAACAGCACGCCTGAGACGAACACCGCCCCCAGCGCCGTTTCCCAGTTGTAGCCCATGGTGCCGACCACGGTGTAGGTGAAGAAGGCATTGAGCCCCATGCCCGGCGCCAGGCCCACCGGCCAGTTGGCGTACAGGCCCATCAGCAGGCAGCCCAGCGCGGCGGCGATGCAAGTGGCGACGAACGCGGCGCCGTGGTCGATGCCGGCGTCGGCCATGATGTTGGGGTTGACGAAGATGATGTAGGCCATGGTGATGAAGGTGGTCACCCCGGCGATCAGCTCGGTGCGGACGGTGCTGCCATGCTGCTTGAGTTTGAAAATCCGCTCCAGCCAGCCCGTTTCGAGCGGTGGGGCGAGATCCAGCGTAGGTGCTTCGGATTTGCGGCTTTCCACAGCGAGTACTCCTCAAGTCTTTCTTGTTGTTCGAAGCCGGGTCCTGAGCCATGCACTGGGGGGCTTCGCGAGGGGGTGTGGCAGACGTCCGACCATTTTGTTGACTTTTGGGTCAGGAAGTTGCTCGCAGGATTATGCTTTTGTGTACAAATAATGCAAATAATGTTTTATCTTTTGTGCGTACAAACTGCCGTACAACGGCTATATAGGTAAAAGGCCACCTGCAGAAACGGGTCAGCCTGTGTACAATGGCGCCATACCTTGGCCCACTATCTTCTTCCTGGACTTGCCATCCCCCCGCTGACAGGTATTACAGTCACGGTCCGACTGGCAGACCCTTCGTGCTCGAGAGCTCATGAACGAACAGCTGCAACCTCTGAAAAAACCTGCGCGCACTGGCAAGGCCGGCCGCAGCGGTACCCAGGACGACATCGTCTACGCGCACATCTTCGAGGCGATCCTCGAGCAGCGCCTGGCACCGGGCACCAAGTTGAGCGAGGAAGCGCTGGGCGAGATCTTCGGCGTCAGCCGCACCATCATTCGTCGCGCCCTGTCGCGCCTGGCCCACGAAAGCGTGGTGCTGCTGCGGCCCAACCGCGGCGCGGTGGTGGCCAGCCCGACGGTCGAGGAGGCGCGCCAGGTGTTCTTCTCCCGGCGCATGGTCGAGCGTGCCATTACCGAGCTGGCGGTGCAGCACGCTACCCTCGAGCAGCTCAACGAACTGCGCCACATGGTGCGCGAAGAACGTGACAGCTTCTCCCGCGGCGACCGTGGCGCCGGCATCCGCTTGTCCGGCGAATTCCACCTCAAGTTGGCCGAGGCCGCCGGCAACGCACCGCTGGTGAGCTTCCAGCGCAGCCTGGTATCGCAGACTTCGCTGATCATCGCCCAGTACGAGAGCGGCAACCGTTCGCACTGCTCGTACGACGAGCACATGCAACTGATCGACGCCATCGAGGCACGCGATGCCGAGCAGGCGGTGAGCCTGATGATGCATCACATGGACCACATCGACAGCAAGCTCAACCTCGACGAGGAAAGCGCTTCGGACGACCTGCATGCGGTGTTCTCCCACCTGCTGAAAAAGCCCAAGGTCAGCGTCAAGGGTTGATCGTTTGCCTGTATGAGCAAGGGGCCGCCTCGCGCCCCATCGCCGGCT
>NZ_JBMDJI010000047.1:0-35541 GCF_057809115.1 Pseudomonas sp. FG47 | reverse complement strand
CCCCACTACGCAAGAACTCCGCTCGGCCTCCTGAAGTCGCAATTTGTGTTGCCTGGACTATCGCGCGCTTAGAAGCAAAATCAAAAGCGGAGCAAGAGCAAGAAGTTGATATGGACGGGTATTTAAGGGGATAAGGGTGGCTACCAAAGTAAATATTTAGCCAGCATGTCCAATAGGATAAAACTCTCCCCGACTCCACACCCCAAGCCAAACTTCCCCATCAATCACCCGCGGCACCGCCAACTCCACCAGTTGGTAAAACACATTACGGTGGATCAGCGCCTCGAGGTTGCCACGCATCAACACGTAGGGCGACGGCTCCTGGGTAACCGGATCAAGCTCCACACGCAGCGGATTCCCCGGCCCGGCCTCGACCTGGTCCTCGACGTTGCTGGTAAAACGCAACACCTGCCCCTCACCCTGCCCGTCAACGTCCAGCAACACGGCAACGAACGGCGCATCATCGACCCGGATGCCGACCTTCTCCACCGGCGTAACCAGGAAGTAGTCATCGCCATCCCGACGAATGATGGTGGAGAACAACCGGACCATCGGCTTGCGCCCGATCGGTGTACCCAGGTAGTACCAAGTACCATCGCGGGCAATGCGCATGTCGATGTCGCCGCAGAAATCCGGGTTCCACAAATGCACCGGGGGCAGCCCTTTATACTGGGGAATCTGCGCCAGAAGATCGTTGGCCTTGCCCGAATCGGTCATCTCACCCTCGCTCAGCGACTCATGCCCAGAAGGCTACGAGCGTACTCGCGCATCGGTGCGGCAAGCAAATCCTGCGGGGTATTGTCGTGGAACGTCAACAAACCGCCGCGGCTCTTGATCCGCGCGGTGTCGATCAAGTAACGGGTGCTGGTCTCGATCAACATCATCTGCACGATACCGCTGTCCCAGCCCAGGCGGTCGACCGCCTGCTCGTCATACCACTCGTCGCCGTTACCAATACGGTCGTCGGTACGGGCGAAACGGGTATAGAGCACATAGTCGGCCCCCACCGAGCGCGCCTCGGCGATGGCGTCTTCCAGGCCCAACGGGCCCTGGGCACGGCGCACCAGCGGGAAGTACTCGACGAAACTCTTGAACGCCTCCTCGGCCACCGCGTTCTGCCGCGGCTGCGGGCCCTTGCTCGGCGGCATGAAGGCACCCTGGCCGATGAAGATGAACGAGTCCGGCTGCAAACGGACCGACAGGGTACGGGTGGTGTCGCTATGATCCAGCAGGCCCGCGTCACTCATGTGGTAACGCACGCCCTCGCCCATATCGCTGACATTCATGCAGCCGCCCAACGCCATCAGCGCCAGCAGCAAGACCAGGCTACGCATCTTTCCTCCAGAGGCCGGTGACGAAAAACCGGCGAATAGCCGCCAGGATGCAGCTTTTGCGCCAGAGTCAGCCGCCGATCACCTTCATTACCATCACATCCCCGGAAAACGCCTGGTCCTGCTTGTCCGCCAAGGCTTTCACCAGCAACCGCTGCAAAGCCGGCAACGCCTGATGACGCGGTTTGTCGAGCAGGTCGCCGACATAGTGACGGTTGCTCGACGACAGGCAGCCATGCAGCCAACCAGTGGAGGACAGACGCAGACGCGAGCAGCTCCGGCAAAACGGCACGCTCTCGTTGGCAATCACGCCAAAGTACCCCTTGCCAGGAATGCGATAACGCAAGGCCGTGGCATCCAAGGGCCGTGCCGCCTGCTCATAGGCGTACACCTGGCCGATCAGCGCCAGCAACTGTTCGAGGCCGACGAACTGTTGCACGAAGGCGTTGCGCTCACGGGCCAGATGGCCCATGCGCATCAGCTCGATGAAACGCAACTCGTAACCATGAGCCAGGCAATACTCCAGCATCGGCATGACCTGGTCGAGGTTCTGCCCGCGCATCGGCACCATGTTGACCTTGATTGCCATGCCGGCGGCACTGGCCTGTTCCATGCCCGCCAGCACGCTGGCCAAGTCGCCACCGCGGGCGATCCGGCGGAATGCCAACGGGTCAAGGGTATCGAGGGAGACATTGAGCCGGCGAATGCCGGCATCGCGCAGCAGCGGCAACTTGCGTGAGAGCAACTGACCATTGGTGGTCAGGCTGATGTCCTCGAGCCCGAGCTGGCCAACCGCCAGGAGAAACGCCTGCAACCGTGGACTGACCAGCGGCTCGCCGCCGGTGATGCGCAACCGTTCGATGCCAGCCGCCTCCACCAGGTACGCCACGCCACGGGCCAACGCATCCGCCGACAGTTCGTCCTGCGCCGCCACCAGGCGCTTGCCGTCGGGCACGCAATAGGTGCAGGCGTAGTTGCAGGCAGCAGTCAGGCTGACGCGCAGGTTGCGAAAACGCCTGCCTTGACGGTCGACGATCATGGGTGACTCCGGCATGGATGAATCGGGCCGGCAAAACCTGACTTATAAATCAGGTTTTTGCAAGCCCTGCCGGCGAAGAACCCTGTGTTCGCCAGCAAGGCTGGCTCCTCCAGGATCCAGGACGGGCCACAGGGTAGGAGCCGGCTTGCCGGCGAACACCGGCGCAGCCGGTGCTACATCGCGGCGTCAGTTGGCAGGCTCCGGATCGCGCTTGCGCTTGTTGCCCATGCGCACGCCGATATCCATGAGGAACTGGAAGAAACCTTCCTGATCTTCCAGCACATTGCTCCAGAACGGCGAGTGATACAGCGCCACCGCGCCATGGACCAGGGCCCAGGCCGCGCAGTAGTGGAAGTACGGCGGCACGTCCTCGAGCTTGCCTTCGCTGATCCGGCCCTTGATCAATTGCGTCAGACGGTCGAAGTTGGAGGCACGGATCTTATGCAACTGCTCGACCATTTCCGGCACCTGGTTGCCCTTGACCACCTTTTCTTCCAGACGGTCGAACAGCCGGTAGCGCTGCGGGTCGCGCATGCGGAACTCGAAGTAGGCGCGCGACAGGGCTTCCTTGTCGCGGTCGACGTCCGCCGAGTGCAACAGCTCGTTCAGGTCGCGCTCATAGTCGAGCATCAGGCGCAGGTAGATCTCCGCCTTGGACTTGAAATGCTTGTAGATCGTGCCTTTGCCGATGCCTACGGCGTCGGCGATCATCTCGACGGTGACACTGTCTTCACCTTGTTCGAGAAACAGCTTGAGCGCCGTATCGAGGATTTCTTGCTCGCGACGACGAAACTCACGGACCTTACGAGGTTCTTTCTGCATAGGAAGGACTGGGATGACGATCGAAGCGGTTTATTATGCCTAAGTGGCGGCAAATTGCACGGATCTTCCAACCATGTCTGTGTTTCATGATGAGTTCGACCAAGCGCCGGGCCTGTGCTATCTGAACCACGCGGCCATTGCCCCCTGGCCACGCAGGGCCAGCGACGCGGTGGCCCGCTTCGCCCGCGACAACCAACGCCTGGGGGCCTGCGCATACCCAGCCTGGCTGACCACCGAACGGCGCCTGCGCGAGCGCCTGGCGCGGCTGGTCAACGCCCCCGACAGCGCCGATATCGCCTTGCTGGGCAGCACCTCGCAGGCCCTGTCGCTAGTGGCCTTCGGCCTGACGTGGCAGCCTGGCGACCAGGTGATCATCAGCGCCGAGGAGTTTGTCTCCAACCGCGTGGTCTGGCAGGCCCTGGCCGAGCAAGGCGTGGAGGTGATCGAGGTAAGCCTCGCCGCAACGGCGCCGGAAGCCGCGCTACTGGCCGCCTGCGGCCCGCGTGCTCGACTGCTGGCGGTGAGCGCCGTGCAATACGCCAGCGGCCTGCGCCTGGACCTTGTCCACCTCGGCTTGGCATGCCGCCGGCAAGGCGTATTGTTCTGCGTCGACGCCATCCAGCAGGTTGGCGCCCTGCCCTTCGACGTGCAGGCCAGCCATTGCGACTTCGCCATGGCCGACGGCCACAAATGGATGCTTGGCCCAGAAGGCCTGGGGCTGTTCTACTGCCGCCGCGAACTGCGCCACCAGCTGAAACTGCACGCCTACGGCTGGCACATGCTCGAACACCTCGGCGATTTCGAGCGGCGCCAATGGCAGCCGGCCCACAGCGCGCGCCGCTTCGAATGTGGCAGCCCGAACATGTTGGGGGCCTGCGCCCTGGAAGCCAGCCTGTCGCTGCTGGAGGAAGTCGGCATGGCGGTCGTCGCCGACCAGCTGGCGCTGCGGGTCAACCAACTGCACGACGGCCTGGCGGCCATCCCCGGCGCCCAGCTACATAGCCCGGCTGATCCTGCTCGTCGGGCCGGGATCGTCAGTTTCAGCCTGGATGGCCATGCCAATGCCGACATTTATCGAACCTTGACCAACAATGGCGTGATCTGCGCGCAGCGCGGTCCGGGGGTGCGTTTTTCCCCACACTTCTATACCGATCAGCGCCTGATCGACGACGCACTACGACAGGTCCGGCAGATTGCCATGCGTTGAAGGCCCAAGGGCAGGCTGGCGTATTCCAAATCTGTTTAAAAAACGACCAATACGCGCTGGCGGGGCGCCAATCCTGGCCAATACTTGAACTGTTGGCGCGGCGCATCCCCCCAAGTGGCGCGCCGATAAAGGTGCCCAGGGACCGTGTACCTTTGTTTTACTCCTAATGGTCTTAACCCGGATTCCCCCCCCAGAACCCGGGTTTTTTTTGCCCAGGTCACAGGCAGGCGCCAGCCTTGCTGGCGAACCAGGCATCGCGCTGGCTGGCCTGGAGGCGCTCCTCAGGCCACCCGCGCCAACGGGAACAAACGCTTGAAGTTCGCCGTGGTCTGCTCGGCCAACTGCGCATAGCTCACCCCGCGCAGCGATGCCACATACTCAGCCACGTCCCGCACATATTGCGGCAGGTTCGGCTTGCCGCGGTGCGGAATGGGGGCCAGGTACGGCGAGTCGGTCTCCACCAGCAGGCGGTCCACCGGCACCTGGCGCGCCACATCGCGCAACGCGTCGGCATTGCGGAAGGTGACGATGCCCGACAGCGAAATGTAGTAGCCCAGGTCCAGCGCGGCCTTGGCCATCTCCCAGTCCTCGGTGAAACAGTGCAACACCCCCGCCTGGGGCAGGCTGGCCTCGCGCAGCAGCGCCAGGGTGTCGGCGCGGGCGGCACGGGTATGCACCACCACCGGCTTGCCGGTCTGCCGCGAGGCTTCCAGGTGCAGGCGGAACGACGCCTGCTGCAACTCGGCGGCTTCGGGCTCGTAGTGGTAGTCCAGGCCAGTCTCGCCAATGGCCACCACGTGCGGATGAGCCAGTTCGCGCAGTAGCCATTCCAACGCGGGAGTTTCTCCGGGCGCCAGGTCCAGCGGGTGCACCCCCACCGAGCAGTCGACATCGGCGTATTGCTCGCTGAGCGCCTTGACCGCCCCGGCGTTTTCGGCGCTCACGCCGATGCACAGGAAGTGCCCCACCCCGCGCGCGCGCGCCGCCTGCAGGGCGGCATCGAGGGAGCCCTGGTGGGCACTCAGGTCAAGACGATCGAGGTGGCAATGGGAATCTACGAGCATGGCAACAGGACACACCTGAATTAACGATAGGAATCAACGCTGGCCGGGCAACTGCACCCAGTGGGCGAGCAAGGCTTCGAGCAGCAGTACACGGTTGAGGTTGGCCTTGCCCAGCACCTTCTGGCGCTGCTCGAGGATCCACGCCTGGAGCTCCAGCACCTTGGCCTGACGGCTCTTCTGCGCCAGGTACTGCACGACCTTGCGCATGTCGGCCAAGCCTAGTCCGTCCTCATCCTGGGTCAACTGATAGCGCAGGATCAGGTGCGCCCAGTCGCAGAACCAGTCGAACAGCAGCAGCAAGGGCACGCCATTCCAGGCCTCGGCCAACTGGCTGGGCGATTGCTGCTGCTTGAGCAACTTCTTCACCCCGTCGGTGACCAGCGCCCGCTGTTCGCGCACACCCTGGGCCTGCAAGCTGAGCGCCATCAGTGGCGAGCCGGCGGCCAGGGTCAGCAGCTCTTCGCGTGCCGGCTCGTCACTGTCCGCCAGCGCGCCAGCCAGCCAGGCGCGGCTCTGGGCCAGGCTTGGCTGCGGACAGGCCACTTGCTGGCAGCGGCTCTTGATGGTCGGCAACAGGCGGCTGGGCTGGTGGCTGACCAACAGCAGCACGGTGTCGCCCGAGGGCTCCTCGAGGCTCTTGAGCAGGGCGTTGGCGGCATTGATGTTCATCGCCTCCACCGGCTCGATCAGCACCACCTTGCGCCCGCCCTGCTGGGCGGTCTGCACCACGAACGAAACCAGTTCGCGGACCTGGTCGATCTTGATCGGCTTGTCGGCCTCTTCGGGCTCGAGGATGAAATTGTCCGGGTGGCTGCCGGCCTTGAGCAACAAGCACGATTTGCAATGTCCACAGGCGTCCAGGCCATTGGGCTGCTGGCACAGCAGGCGCGCCATCAGGCGCTCGGCCAGGGCGCGCTTGCCGATACCCTGCGGCCCGTGCAACAGGTAGGCATGGGCGTGCTGGCCACGTCCGGCCAACTGCTGCCAGAGCGCCTGCTGCCAGGGGTAGGCTTCAGCCACGGCAACGCTCCAGGATGCCGGGCACCAGGGCATCGATCGCCCGCTGCACCGCGACCAGCGGCTGCGCCGCGTCCAGCAGGCTGTAGCGCTGCGGCTGCTGGCCGGCGCGCTGCAGGTAGGCCTGGCGCACCGCTTCGAAGAAGGCCTGGCCTTCCTGCTCGAAACGGTCCAGTCGGCCACGGGCCGCTGCACGGGCCAGGCCGACTTCCACCGGCAGGTCGAACACCAGGGTCAGGTCGGGGCGCAGTTCGCCCTGGACGAAAGACTCGAGGATGGCGATGCGCTCGACTGGCAGCCCGCGCCCACCGCCCTGGTAGGCGTAGGTGGCGTCGGTGAAGCGGTCGCACAGCACCACCGCGCCGCGAGCCAGCGCCGGACGGATCACCTGCGCCAGGTGCTGGGCACGAGCGGCGAACATCAGCAGCAATTCGGTATCGACCGCCATGGCCTCTTCGCTCGGCGCCAGTAGCAGCTCACGAATGCGCTCGGCCAGCGGCGTGCCCCCCGGTTCGCGGGTCATGACCACATCGATGCCCTGCTCGCGCAGGCGCGCCGCCAGGTACTCGCGATTGGTGCTCTTGCCCGCGCCTTCGGGGCCTTCCAGGGTGATAAACAAACCGCTCACGAGTGTTCCTTAGTGTCGTCTGGCGCAGGCTCATCGGCCGGCGCGGATTCATCGGTGGGCGCTGTCGGCTCAGCCTCGGGCGCTGGCGCGGCGCCGTTCTGCGGCGCGGCGGGCTGGCCCTGTGGCGCGGGGCTCGAGCGATAATCGGCGCGACGCTTGAGCTGGAACTCGCGCACGGCGCTGTTGTGGTCGTCCAGGTCGTCGGAGAACACATGGCTGCCATCGCCGCGGGCGACGAAGTACAGGCTCGAGCCGTCGCTGGGGTTCAGCGCGGCATGGATCGCCTCGCGGCCGACCATGGCGATCGGTGTCGGCGGCAGGCCGGTCATCGTGTAGGTGTTATAGGGCGTCGGTTCGCGCAGGTCGGCGCGGGTGATCTTGCCGTTGTAGCGCTCGCCCATGCCATAGATCACGGTCGGGTCGGTCTGCAGCATCATGCCCAGGCGCATGCGCCGCACGAACACACCAGCGATCTGCCCGCGCTCCTGGGGGATACCGGTCTCCTTCTCCACCAGAGACGCCATGATCAGCGCCTGATACGGGTCGCGATACGGTAGGTCGGTGCTGCGCTCGGCCCACTCCTTGGCCAAGACTTCATCCAGGCGCATATAGGCCTGCTGCAACAGTTCGACATCGCTCATGCCCCGCACGAAGCGATAGGTGTCGGGGAAGAAGCGGCCTTCGGGGAACACCCCGGTGTGGCCGAGCTTGTCCATCACCTCGGAGTCTGACAGCCCCTCGAGGGTGTGCTTGAGCTTTTCATGCTTGGCGACTGCGGCACGCACCTGGCGGAAGGTCCAGCCCTCGACCAGGGTCAGGTTGTACTGCACCACGTCGCCACGCTTCCAGGCATCGAACAACTGCCCCACGGTCATGCCTGGGGTCACGCGATACTCGCCGGTATGCAGCGGCGTACCGGCCATGTTGAAGCGCCAGTAAAGACGCAGCCACAGCGGATCATCGAGCAGGCCTTCGCTCTGCATGCGGTAGAACATGCGATTGGGCGTCGTGCCGCTGGGCACGTCGAGCAGGCGCTCCTGCGCCACTTGCAGGGGCTGCTCCAGGACCGCGTTGACCTTCCAGGCGGCCCAGCCCAGTGCCAGGCCGGCGATGATCAAGCTCATTTCCAGCAGCAGCAGGAATTTGCGTCTCACGAATCAGGTATCCAGTAACGTACGGGCAACGGCCTGCAGTTTACGGGTGAGTGGTCCCGCCGGCCAGTTCAGCACGGTGATTTCGCGTACAGGCCAGATGCCGTAGACGCTGTTGCAGACAAACACCTCGTCAGCCTGCTCCAGCATCTCGAACGGCAAGTCCCGTACCTGCACGGGGATGCCCAGCAGCGCGGCCTGCTCCAGCAACGCCGCGCGCATCACCCCGGCCACGCCGCAACGGCTCAGGTCGGCAGTCAGCAGCACGCCATCGCGCACCAGGAACAGATTGCTGTACACCCCTTCGATTACCCGCCCTTGGCCGTCACGCATCAAGCCTTCGGCCAATGTGCTGTCCTGCCATTCGGCCCGAGCCAGCACCTGCTCGAGGCGGTTGAGGTGTTTGAGCCCGGCCAGCAGCGGTTGTTCCGCCAGCCGTGTCTGGCAGGCGAACAGGCGTACACCTTGTTCTGCGTTTGCAACGGGATAAACGGGCAAGGGGCTGCCCTGGAGAATGCGCCGCGCCTGAGCACCCGCGACCGGAGCATAGCCGCGCTGGCTATCACCACGGGTCAGGATCAACTTGGCGACGCCCTCACCCAGTAGCTGGGCGAATTGCAACAGTTCATTGCGCACAAGCGCCAGATCGACCTCGATCGCCAGACGCTGACATCCCAGCGCCAGACGATCGAGGTGCAGGGCGAGCAGGCTGGGCCTGCCGCCGCGCACGGCAATGGTCTCGAACAGGCCGTCGCCGTAGGCCAGGCCACGGTTCTGCAGGTTGACTGCAGCCGCGTCCTGGCCGTCGATCCAACTGTGCATCAGTCGGCGAACCGGCGGAATACCAGCGAACCGTTGGTGCCACCAAAGCCGAAGGAGTTGGACAGCACCACATCGATCGGCATGCTGCGCGCCTGATGCGGCACGAAGTCCAGGTCACAGCCTTCGTCCGGCTCGTCCAGGTTGATGGTCGGCGGCGCCATCTGGCTGTTGATCGCCAGGACGCTGAAGATCGCTTCCACCGCGCCGGCGGCACCGAGCAGGTGGCCGGTCATCGATTTGGTCGAGCTGACCGCCAGCTTGTAGGCGTGATCGCCGAACACGCGCTTGATCGCGGCCACTTCGGCCACATCGCCGGCCGGCGTCGAGGTGCCGTGGGCGTTGATGTAGCTGACGTCCTCGGGCTGGATGCCGGCATCGCGCAGCGCGTTGGCCATGCAGCGGGCCGCGCCTTCGCCAGAATCGGGCGGCGAGGTCATGTGGTAGGCGTCACCGCTCATGCCGAAACCGACCAGCTCGGCGTAGATGGTCGCGCCACGGGCCTTGGCATGCTCGAGCTCCTCGAGCACCAGGGCGCCGGCACCGTCGGACAATACGAAGCCGTCGCGGCCCTTGTCCCACGGACGGCTGGCACGGGCCGGCTCGTCGTTACGGGTGGACAGCGCACGGGAAGCGCCGAAGCCGCCCATGCCCAGGCCACAGGCGGCCATTTCGGCACCGCCGGCAATCATCACGTCGGCTTCGCCGTAGGCGATGTTGCGCGCGGCCATGCCGATGCAGTGGGTGCCGGTGGTGCAGGCGGTGGCGATCGCGTAGTTCGGGCCTTGCAGGCCAAGGTGGATCGACAGGAAGCCGGAGATCATGTTGATGATCGAGCCCGGCACGAAGAACGGCGAGATCCGCCGTGGCCCTTGCTCGTGCAGGGTGCGGCTGGTCTCTTCGATGTTGGTCAGGCCACCGATGCCCGAGCCCATGGCCACGCCGATGCGCTCGCGGTTGGCGTCGGTAACCTCAAGGCCGGCGTTGCGCACCGCCTGGAAACCGGCCGCCAGGCCGTACTGGATGAACAGGTCGAGCTTGCGGGCCTCTTTGGCCGACAGGTACTGCTCGACTTCGAAGCCTTTCACCGAGCCGCCAAAACGGGTGGAGTAGGCAGACAGATCCGTATGCTCGATCGGACCGATGCCACTGCGGCCAGCCAGAATGCCCTGCCAGGTGCTCGGTACATCGGTACCCAGTGGCGACAGCATACCCATACCAGTGACCACGACGCGTCTACGCGACACAGTACTCTCCTCATTTTCTAATAACAGAGTCTCTTGCCAGTGCACTGGCAGCGCCAATGGCCTGGCAACAGACTCCGGTGTTCATTGCATAGCTTGCAAAGAAAAAACCGCACGCCGGCGACGGCAGTGCGGTTTTTCCCGACAAGAAGCGTCGACTGGAACGTCTTAGGCCTGGTGGCTGTTGACGTAGTCGATAGCGGCTTGAACGGTAGTGATCTTCTCGGCTTCTTCGTCAGGGATTTCGGTCTCGAATTCCTCTTCCAGAGCCATCACCAGCTCAACGGTGTCAAGCGAGTCGGCACCCAGGTCCTCAACGAAGGAAGATTCGTTCTTGACTTCCTCTTCCTTGACGCCCAGTTGCTCGGCGACGATTTTCTTGACGCGTTCTTCGATGGTGCTCATACCTAGTTTTCACTCCTAATGGACATATGTCAGGCAGCTGGCCGGTGACCAAGTTTATAGGAAGACGCCTGCTTTTCAAGCGTAACGCGCCTTCCACCAAGTCACCCGGCCCGCTGTCCGGAATCTGGTTGCAGCTTTATAACGGATTTTAGGCTCGGAGTATGACTCTTTTTTGAACCGATCCGTCACATTGAGTTGCGGATTTTACATGTACATCCCGCCGTTCACCGGCACGGTAGCACCGGTGACGTAGGCTGCGCCGTCGGAAGCCAGGAAGGAAACCACCTTGGCGATCTCCTCGGCCTGGCCCAGGCGACCCAGCGGAATTTCCTTCTGCAGGGCCTCGCGCTGCGCTTCTGGCAGCTCGCGGGTCATATCGGTGTCGATAAAGCCTGGGGTCACCGAGTTGACGGTGATGCCGCGCGACCCCACTTCACGGGCCAGGGCACGGCTGAAGCCCTCCAGGCCGGCCTTGGCGGCGGCGTAGTTGGCCTGGCCGGCGTTGCCCATGGCACCCACCACCGAACCGATGCTGATGATACGGCCCCAACGGGCCTTGGTCATGCCGCGCAGCACGCCCTTGGACAGACGGTACAGGCTATTGAGGTTGGTATCGATCACGTCGAACCATTCGTCGTCTTTCATCCGCAGCATCAGGTTGTCGCGGGTGATACCGGCGTTGTTGACCAGAATGGCTGGCGCGCCAAACTGCTCGCCGATGGCGCCCAGCACCTTGTCGACGGACTCGGCGCTGGTCACGTTCAGTTCCATGCCGGTGCCCTGGATGCCGTGCTCTTTCAGGGTGGCGGCGATGCGCTCGGCGCCCGAGGCCGAGGTGGCGGTACCGATGACGATGGCGCCCTGGCGGCCCAGTTCGAGGGCGATGGCCTGGCCGATACCACGGCTGGCGCCGGTGACCAGTGCAACTTTACCTTGCAGGCTCATGCAAGCTTCTCCGAATTCAAGCCAGCGCCGCGCGGGTGGCGGCGACGGCGTCTGGGGTGTTGAGGTTGTAGGTGGTCACGCCGTCGGCGCAACGCTTGTTCAGGCCAGCCAGGACCTTGCCCGGGCCGCACTCGACCAGGTTGACCGCGCCGCGCGCAGCCAGGGCCTGCACGCACTCGACCCAGCGTACCGGCTGGTACAGCTGCGCCAGCAGGTCCTGCTTGAGGGCATCGAGGTCGGCGGCGATGGCCGCGGTGACGTTCTGCACCACCGGGATCTGCGGCGCTTTCCATTCGATGGCGTTGACCGACTCGGCGAAGCGCTCGGCGGCCGGCTTCATCAGGGCGCAGTGCGATGGCACGCTGACCGCCAATGGCAGGGCACGCTTGGCGCCCTTGGCCTTGCACAGCTCGATGGCACGATCGACCGCAGCCTTGTTGCCGGCGATGACCACCTGGCCCGGCGAATTGAAGTTCACCGCGCTGACCACTTCGTCTTCGGCGGCTGCGGCGCAAATCTCGACCACCACGGCGTCGTCCAGGCCAAGGATGGCGGCCATGGCACCATGGCCGGCAGGTACGGCCTCCTGCATCAGCTGGCCACGGCGCTCGACCAGGCGTACGGCATCTTTGAGCGACAGGCTGCCAGCGGCGACCAGGGCGCTGTATTCACCCAGGCTGTGCCCGGAAACGAAGGCAGGCTGCGCGCCGCCCTCTTCCAGCCACAGGCGCCACAGGGCGATGGAGGCGGTCAGAATGGCCGGCTGGGTCTTGTCGGTCTGGTTGAGTTGTTCTTCCGGGCCTTCCTGGACCAGTTTCCACAGGTCGTAGCCCAGGGCCTCGGACGCTTCCTTGAAGGTCTCGACGATTACCGGTTTTTCGGCGCCCAGCTCTGCGAGCATGCCCAGCGACTGGGAACCTTGACCAGGAAAGACGAATGCGAGGGATGCAGACATTGAACAAGCCCTTATGATCTTGTCGTCGGATAGGGTGCGCCAGGCCGCGGGCCAGACGCGCAATCTGAAAGCTTGGATGGAACGGCGGACCAAGCGGTCACATTTAAGCACTTCATCGCGGATATGCCTAAGACCTGTTTTGGCCGCATCACGGCAACAAGTCCTCGAGACGCCCGTGCAGGCGCTGCGGCAGGTTCTCCTGGATCTCGATCAGCGCCCGCTGGATCGCACTCTGCAAACCCTGCACGCCCGCCGAGCCATGGCTCTTGATGACGATGCCCTGCAAGCCCAAAAAACTCGCGCCGTTATGCCGCGCCGGCGCCAGATCGGCCTGCAGACGCTTGAGCAGCGGCATGGCCATGGCCCCAGCCGCCCTGGCCAACAGGCCACCACGGAACAACGCCTCGACGCGCGCAGCGATCATGGTGGCCAGGCCTTCGCTGGACTTGAGCAGGATATTGCCGACGAAACCATCGCACACCACCACGTCCGCCTCGCCACGGTACAACCCGTCACCCTCGACGAAGCCGATGTAGTTCAGCCCCTGGGCGTTCTGCAACAGACTGGCGGCCAGCTTGACCTGCTGGTTGCCCTTGATGTCCTCGGTACCGATATTGAGCAGCGCCACCCGCGGCCGATGCACGCCCAGGGCCTGGGCGGCCACCGAGCCCATCACGGCGAACTGGTAGAGGTTTTCCGCGCTGCAGTCGACGTTGGCGCCGAGATCAAGCAACTGGCAGTAGCCGGCCTGGGTCGGGATCGCCGCCACCATCGCCGGGCGATCGATACCGGGCAAGGTCTTGAGCACGAAACGCGACAAGGCCATGAGCGCGCCGGTATTGCCGGCACTTACGCAGGCCTGAGCCTTGCCATCGCGCACCAGTTCGAGGGCGATGCGCATCGACGAATCAGGCTTGCCCCGCAACGCCTGCGATGGCCGCTCGTCCATGCCGATCACTTCGCTGGCCGCGACAATTTGCAGGCGCGCGCGATCCGCAGCCGCAAGGCCGCTGACAAGATCTTCAAGGAGGGAGGGTTGACCGACGAGGGTCAGGTGCAGCGAGGGAGTAGCCGAAAGGCAGGCAATGCTAGCCTGGACAATGCTGCGGGGACCGAAGTCCCCGCCCATTGCGTCGATCGCGATGATCTGAGCGGACAAGGATTACTCGTCGGCGCCCTTGTCGATCACTTTGCGACCACGGTATACGCCTTCTGGCGATACGTGGTGACGCAGGTGTACTTCACCGGTGGTTTTCTCTACCGACAGGGCCTCGGCCGACAGGGCGTCGTGCGAACGGCGCATGTCACGGGCAGAGCGGGATTTTTTGTTCTGCTGAACAGCCATAATTGATTAACTCCTAAACGTTTGGGTCACGCTTTAACTGCGCCAATACACTGAACGGGTTGGACCGCGATACCTCGTCCTTGCTCGGCTCGGGCTCATCGAGTCCCGCCGGCTGCTGGCATTCTTCCGGATGATGAGCAGGCACGATCGGCAGGGCGAGCAACAGCTCTTCCTCGATCAGCGCCTGCAGATCCAAAGGATCTTCGCCCAGTTCCAGCACGTCATAGCCTTTCGGCAACGACTGGGTGTTCGCACCCTCCTTCACCACGGCGTATGTACATTCGCTGTGGATCGGCAGGGTGACCAGCTCAAGACAACGCTGGCAAACCATCTTGACCTCGACATCCAGCTCACTGTGGATAACCACGACGTGCTGTTCATCTCGTTCAAAATCGAACTTCGCCTGCACCGTACCGACATTGTCGGAAAGCGGGTCGCAGAGTCTTTCCAAATCAGCGAGCTGCAGCGAACCTTCGAGGGTTACGCCACGATCAGCCAATTTGCGCGGGTCAACGTGAGGTGGAATCGGGTCATTCAACATAGGCGCAGCATTCTAGGGATGCACCCCCTCCCTGTCAAAGGAAATTAGGTGGCATCTCGCATGTTAGAATTCGGGTCAATTGCCCAGGAGTCTACCATGCTTCCCCTGTTACTGGCTTCCAGCTCGCCCTACCGCCGCGAACTGCTCACCCGCCTGCGCCTGCCCTTCACCTGGGCGAGCCCCGACCTTGACGAACGGCGCCTCGATGGCGAGCCCGCCGTCGAGCTGGTCCGCCGCCTGGCCCGACAGAAGGCCGAAGCCTTGGTCGTCAGCCACACCAACCACCTGATCATCGGCTCCGACCAGGTGGCGGTACTGGGCGAGCAGATCCTCGGCAAGCCCCACACCTTCGAACGCGCCTGCGAGCAACTGCTGGAGGCCAGCGGGCAGCAGGTCACCTTCCTCACCGGACTGGCACTGCTGAACAGCGCCACCGGCCACTGCCAGGTCGATTGCGTGCCGTTTACCGTAACGATGCGCGAGCTGGATCGGGAGCGCGTGGAGCGCTACGTGACGGCCGAGCAGCCACTGGACTGCGCCGGGAGTTTCAAGGCGGAGGGGTTGGGAGTGAGCCTGTTCCAGAGCACCCACGGCTGTGATGCCACGAGCCTGATCGGGCTGCCATTGATTCGGCTGGTGGACATGCTGCACAAGGAAGGTGTGCAGGTGCCTTGAGCGGCAACGACTTTAAAGTTGACGCCCGCCCTGGAATTGCCGGGGCTGCTTCGCAGCCCTTTCGCGGCACAAGGCCGCCCCCACAAGGAGCGCGTCAGCCTGTGCAGGAGCAGCCTTGCGCCGCGAAAGGGTCGCAAAGCGCCCCTGCAATCCTGGTGAAGAGTCTTCAGCTCAACGCAGCGAAGGCCCCTGGAACCCCATATACAGCGCCAGGCGCTCGGCCACGCTGGCACCAATGCGCTTGGAGAACCGATCGAACGGCGACTCCTGCACGGTGAAGTCCACCAATTCCTTCTCGCCGATGATATCGCGGGCGACATAGCTGGCGCTGCCAAGCCCATCCACCAACCCCAGCGCCTTGGCCTGCTCGCCGGACCAGATCAGCCCGCTGAACAGCTCCGGGTGATCCTTGTCCTTCAAGCGCTCGCCGCGCCCCTGCTTGACCATGGCGATGAACTGACGGTGCGTGGTATCCAGCACACCTTGCCAGAACGCGGTCTCCTCGGGCTTCTGCGGCGAGAACGGATCAAGAAACGCCTTGTGCTCGCCCGCCGTATAGGTACGACGCTCCACCCCAAGCTTGTCCATGGTCCCGACAAAGCCATAGCCGGCGGCGGTGACACCGATGGAACCGACCAGGCTGGCCTTGTCGGCATAGATCTCGTCAGCGGCACTGGCAATGTAGTAGGCCCCGGAAGCCCCCAGGTCGGCGATTACCGCATACAGCTTGATCGCCGGGTATTCGGCGCGCAGGCGGCGGATTTCATCGTAGATGTAGCCCGACTGCACCGGGCTGCCGCCTGGGCTGTTGATGCGCATCACCACGCCCTTGGTCTTTGGATCCTTGAACGCTTCGCGCAGGCTCTTGACGATATTGTCGGCGCTGGCCGGCTCCTGATCGGCGATCACACCGCGCACTTCGACCAGCGCGGTATGACTGGCACTGCGCGAGGCGGCCTTGTCGACACCCATCAACGGCGTGAACAGCGCCAGGATGCCGAACAGGTAAACAAAGGTCAGCAGCTTGAAGAAGATCCCCCAGCGCCGCGCCCGACGCTGCTCCTGCACACCCGCCAGCAAGGTCTTCTCGAGCAGCTTCCAGCTCTTGCGCTCCTCGCCACCCTCCTCGGACTCAGGTGCTTTCCATTCGTCAGCCATGTTCACCTACCTTGGAAATTGCTATGCGCGAACTGGCAAGCCATTCGCGCAGTTGGGAAAAATGCTCGATGCACAACTGCGGGCCAAACTCGGCCAGCGCCTGCAACGGCATGGCGCCATAGCCCACTGCCACCGAGTGCATGCCAGCATTGCTGGCCATCTGCAGGTCGAAGGCCGAGTCTCCGACCATCAGTGCCCGCCCGGGTTCGACCCGGCAATGACCGAGGATTTCCTCGAGCATCAGCGGATGCGGCTTGCCGCGGGTCTCGTCGGCGGCGCGGGTGATATCGAAGTAGCCTTCCCAGCCGTTGGCCTTGAGCACCCGATCCAGGCCACGCCGGGCCTTGCCGGTGGCCACCGCCAGGCGGTAGCCCTCGGCACGAAAGCTCTCCAGCGACTCGACCACGCCCTCGAACAACGGCGAGGGCTGCTGGTCCAGGGCCATGTAGACGTCGGCGTAATGCTGGCGCAAGACCTGGACCTGCGCCTCGTCCAGGTGCGGATACAACAGCCCGATCGCCTCGCTCAGCGCCAGGCCGATGATGCCCTTGACCGCCGCATCGCTGCAGGGCGCTTCACCGGCGCGCTCGGCGGCAGCATGCATGGCCTCGACAATCCGCCCAATGGAGTCGGCCAGGGTACCGTCCCAGTCGAAGATCAGCAGGTCATAAGGTTTACCCATGGCTCAGGACGCCAGCCGCTCGATGGTCTTGGCCCACACCTCGTCCACTGGCGCCTCGAGCTTGAGCTCGCCGCCGTCGGGCAGCGGCACGGTGAGCTGGTAGGCATGCAGGAACAGGCGCTTACCGCCCAGTTCGCGAATCTCGCGCGTGAAATCCTCGTCGCCGTACTTGCTGTCACCGGCGATCATGTGTCCGGCGTGCAAGGTGTGCACGCGAATCTGATGGGTACGCCCGGTGATCGGCCGCGCCTCGACGATGGTGGCGAATTCGCCGAAGCGACGCAGCACGCGGAACATCGTCAGCGCCTCCTTGCCTTCGTCGTTGACCTCGACCATGCGCTCGCCGGAGCGCAGGTTGCTCTTGAGCAAAGGCGCGTTGACCTGTTTCTTCGAGGTCGGCCAGTGGCCGCGCACCAGCGCCATGTAGCGCTTGTCCACGCCATCGCCGCGCAGGGCAGCGTGCAGGTGGCGCAACATGCTGCGCTTCTTGGCGATCATCAGCAGGCCGGAGGTGTCGCGGTCCAGGCGGTGCACCAGCTCCAGTTCCTTGGCGTCTGGGCGCAGCTGGCGCAGGGCCTCGATCACCCCGAAGCTCAGGCCGCTGCCGCCATGCACAGCGATGCCGGCCGGCTTGTTCATCACGATCAGCGCCTTGTCTTCGTAGACGATGGCCGCTTCCAGGCGCTGCAACAGCCCCTGGGCGACCGGCGCCGGTTCGTCGCGCTCAGGCAACCGGACGGGCGGTACCCTCACGATATCGCCGGCCTGCAGCTTGTACTCAGGCTTGATCCGACCTTTGTTGACCCGCACCTCGCCCTTGCGCAGGATGCGGTAGACCAGGGTCTTGGGCACGCCCTTGAGAGCCGTGATGAGGAAATTGTCGATGCGTTGGCCGGCAAGCTCCGGCGGGACTTCGATCAGCTGAACGCCGGAAGTCGGGGGGGTATTGGTCGTCATGGCGGGATCATAACAATTTTTTATGGAATTGAAGCACTTAATCATTACTGCTATAGTCGCGAACGCCGCCAAAAGCGGCAGGCCAGCGGCAACAGGCTCTACGCCGGCCCTGACCATCGCAATTCCGAGGACGCGAGGCCGTCCTACGGAGCGTTCGCCAGTTTAATGAATGCCTGGAATCGCCACCAGCGCTGTGTAGAGAAGACCGAAAAAAAACGACAAGTGCGGTGTTTCACCTGCTTACCCGCTTCTTTTCGCCGTACCTCTGCCCGCCACCGTCGTCTCCGCGCATTTGGGCGAAGTGCTCCGGAAATACCTGCCTTGGACATGTTATGGCGCCAGCCCGGTATGGGCTGGCGAAAAATGCAACCCGTTGCGGATTCAGCGCGCGGCAGCACCCGAATTTTCAAGGGATACGTGCAGGGTGGAGATGCACAGCCCTCGGACCGTGTGGCACCGCGTCCAGCCAGCGCCCGATGCACGGGCAATGAGCGGACAAGGTCCTGAGCAGACGCCCTCGTGGCGTCCACGGACGACCGGTTGATTCCTCCTCCTGACTGAGTGCACCAGGCCCGCTCGGTTGATTCGGATCACGTTCGAAGAGCTCGACAGGCCTTTTGGCACCATGAAACAGGACGCGTCGTCGCGACAACGGCAGGCTGGGCAACCGGCTGGTGCCGAACGTCGCCAGACACGGGGGTGGCCCGCCACCCTTTGCGCACCTAGGCACCGACCATGAGAAGTCGTGTGTGCCGAACGCCGTTTCCGGCAGCCCGGAAACCGACGGTACAACATGAAAAGAATGCTGATTAACGCAACTCAACCCGAAGAGTTGCGTGTAGCCCTGGTGGACGGCCAACGCCTCTACGACCTGGACATCGAGTCCGGTGCCCGTGAGCAGAAAAAGGCCAACATCTACAAAGGCAAGATCACCCGGATCGAGCCCAGCCTTGAAGCCGCCTTCGTCGACTTCGGCTCCGAACGTCACGGCTTCCTGCCGCTGAAAGAAATCTCCCGCGAATACTTCAAGAAAGCCCCTGAAGGCCGGGTCAACATCAAGGAAGTGCTGAGCGAAGGCCAGGAAGTCATCGTCCAGGTCGAGAAGGAAGAGCGCGGCAACAAAGGCGCCGCCCTGACCACCTTCATCAGCCTGGCCGGCCGCTACCTGGTGCTGATGCCCAACAACCCGCGCGCCGGCGGCATCTCCCGCCGCATCGAAGGCGAGGAGCGCAACGAGCTGCGCGAAGCACTGAACGGCCTCACCGTTCCAGGCGACATGGGCCTGATCGTGCGCACCGCGGGCCTGGGCCGCAGCAGCGAAGAAATGCAGTGGGACCTCGACTACCTGCTGCAGCTGTGGACCGCCATCAAGGAAGCCTCGCTGGATCGCACCGCGCCGTTCCTGATCTACCAGGAAAGCAACGTCATCATCCGCGCCATCCGCGACTACCTGCGCCAGGACATCGGCGAAGTGCTGATCGACAGCATCGACGCCCAGGAAGAAGCCCTGACCTTCATCCGCCAGGTGATGCCGCAGTACGCCAGCAAGGTCAAGCTGTACGAAGACAGCGTGCCGCTGTTCAACCGCTTCCAGATCGAAAGCCAGATCGAGACCGCCTTCCAGCGCGTCGTCGACCTGCCATCCGGTGGCTCGATCGTCATCGACCCGACCGAGGCCCTGGTCTCCATCGACATCAACTCGGCGCGCGCCACCAAGGGCAGCGACATCGAGGAAACCGCGCTGCAGACCAACCTGGAAGCGGCCGAGGAAATCGCCCGCCAGCTGCGCCTGCGTGATATCGGCGGCCTGATCGTCATCGACTTCATCGACATGACGCCGGCGAAGAACCAGCGCGCCGTCGAAGAGCGCGTGCGTGAATGCCTGGAAGCCGACCGCGCCCGCGTGCAGGTGGGCCGCATCTCGCGCTTCGGCCTGCTGGAGATGTCGCGCCAGCGCCTGCGCCCGTCGCTGGGCGAAAGCAGCGGCATCGTCTGCCCGCGCTGCTCGGGCACCGGCATCATCCGTGACGTCGAGTCGCTGTCGCTGGCGATCCTGCGCCTGATCGAGGAAGAAGCCCTGAAGGACCGCACCGCCGAGGTTCGCGCCCAGGTGCCGATCCCGGTGGCCGCCTTCCTGCTCAACGAGAAACGCAACTCGATCACCAAGATCGAACTGCGCACTCGCGCGCGCATCATCATCCTGCCGAACGATCACCTGGAAACCCCGCATTTCGAAGTCCAGCGCCTGCGCGACGACAACCCGGAAGTGCTGAGCAACCAGTCCAGCTACGAGATCGCCGCCGCCGAAACCGAAGAAGCGCCGCAGCCAACCGCCACCCGCACCCTGGTGCGCCAGGAAGCCGCGGTGAAAACCGCGCCGGCCCGCGCCAACGCGCCGCAGCCCAGCACGGTCGAAGAGCAGCCAGCCGCGCCGGTCGCGCCGGTCCAGCACGTTGCCGAGCCAAGCCTGTTCAAAGGCCTGGTGAAGTCGCTGGTCAGCCTGTTCGCCGGCAAGGACGAACCTGCCGCCGCCCCTGCCGTGAGCACCGAGAAGCCTGCCACCGAGCGCCCTGCGCGCAACGAGGAGCGCCGCAACGGTCGCCAGCAGAGCCGTAACCGCAATGGCCGCCGCGACGAAGACCGCAAGCCGCGCGAAGAGCGCAGCGAACGTGCTCCGCGTGAAGAACGTGCCCCTCGCGAAGAGCGTGCTCCACGTGAAGAACGCGCCCCACGTGAAGAGCGTCAGCCACGCCAGCCGCGCGAAGACCGCCGTGGCAACCGCGAAGAGCGCGTGCGTGAACTGCGCGAGCCGCTGGACGCCACCCCAGCCGTCGCCCGTGAAGAACGCCAGCCACGCGAAGAACGCGTAGCCCGCGAAGAACGCGCCCCACGTGAAGAACGCCAGCCACGCGAAGAGCGCGTGGCCCGCGAAGAACGTGCACCACGCGAAGAGCGCGCCCCGCGCGAAGAACGCCAGCCACGTGAAGAACGCGCACCGCGTGAAGAACGCGCACCGCGTGAAGAGCGCGCGCCACGCGAAGAGCGTGCCCCGCGTGAAGAACGCCAGCCACGTCCGCCGCGCGAAGAGCGCCAGCCGCGCCCTGACGAGCAGGTTGCCGAACAGGCCGCCGAGCTGGTCGAAGAGCAGCTGCCGAACGAAGAGCTGCTGCAGGACGAGCAGGAAGGCGCCGATGGCGAGCGTCCACGCCGCCGCTCCCGTGGCCAGCGTCGTCGCAGCAACCGTCGTGAGCGCCAGCGCAACGCCAATGGCGAGCTGATCGAAGGCGGCGACGAAGACGCCGGCGAAGAGCAGCAGCCACAGCAGCACCAGGCCACCGAGCTGGGTGCCGAATTGGCCGCTGGCATCGCCGTCACCGCCGCCGTTGCCACCAGCAACATCAGCGCCGAAGCCGACGCCGAAGCCAACCAGCAGGCCGAGCGCGCCACCGCGGTGGTCGAGCAAACCCAGGTCGAAGCCGTCGAGGTGGTCGCCGAACAAGCCGAGCAGGTCGAAATCGCCCCGGCGGTCGAGCAACCTGTCAGCGAGCCGGTCGTCGTCGTCGAGCCAAGCATCGAGCCCGTGGTTGAAGTCGCGCCACAGCCAGTGATCGAGCAAGCCGTCGCCGAGCAGCCTGCTACCGCTGTCCCAGCCCCTGCTGAACCTGCAGTGGTCGAACCAGCCCCTGTGGTTGAAGCCGGCGAGATCGAGCAGGCCCAGGTTGTCGAAGCGGCCGAAGTCGAGGCACCCATTGCCGAGCAGCCTGCTCCGGTGGCCGAAGCCCAGCCTGAAGTGGTCGAGGCGCCAGTCGCCGAGCCTGCTCCAGTGGTTGCCGAGCAGACCCCGGTCGAAGCGCCGGTCGAGCCCGCTACCGTCATGCTGTCCAACGGCCGCGCGCCGAACGACCCGCGTGAAGTGCGTCGCCGCAAGCGTGAAGCCGAAGCCGCAGCCGCCGCTGCTGCCCAGGCCGCTGCCGAAGCAGCCCCGGCACAAGCGCTGGAAACCGCCGATGAGCACAAGCCTCAGCACGGTTGATAGCAACGGCTGAATGAAAAGCCCCGCCAGTGCAAACTGGCGGGGCTTTTTCTTTGCCGCTGTCGTATCAACTACATCTTTGGCCTGGCTCGCCAGCAAGGCTGGCTCCTACCTCAAATCACCCCACCCTGCAGCAGCCGGCCTTGCCGGCCTACCAGCCCACGCGGTGCTGGCACTGGTCAGTACAGGTTCGGTTCCATCTCCAGCGCTACCCCGAACCGCTCGAGGATATCCGCCTGGATACGCTGCGCCAGCCCATGCAACTGCGCCCCGCTCGCCTGGCCATAATTGACCAGCACCAGCGACTGCAAACGGTGCACGCCGGCATCGCCATCGCGATAGCCTTTCCACCCCGCCTGCTCGATCAGCCAGCCGGCCGCCAGCTTCACCTGGCCATCGGCCTGTGGGTAAGCCACCACGCTCGGATACTGCGCACGAATCCGCTCAACCAGCGCCGCCGACACCACCGGATTCTTGAAGAAGCTTCCGGCATTGCCCAGCTCGGCCGGGTCCGGCAGTTTTTCCCGGCGGATGCTGCAGATCGCCTCGCTGATCGCCTTGGCCGTCGGTTGCTCGACACCCTGCTCCAACAAACGCTGGCGCACCGGACCATAGTCCAGATGGGCATGCAGCGAACGGCTGAGGGCAAAACGCACGCGCAGGATCAGCCAGCGTCCAGGATTGCGCTTGAACACGCTATCGCGGTAGCCAAAGGCGCACGCTTCCAGGGAAAAATCGCGCAGCTCACCGGTCTGCCGGTCCAGCGCGGTCAACCCGGCGAACACGTCCTTGATCTCCACGCCATAGGCACCGACGTTCTGCATCGGCGCGGCGCCCACCGTGCCGGGGATCAGGCTGAGGTTCTCCAGCCCGCACAAGCCTTGCGCAAGGCTCCACTGCACGAACGGATGCCACGGCTCGCCGGCCTCGGCCTCCACCACCACGCGCTCGCCATCGTCGCTGAGCAAGCGTCGACCCCGGCTGGCCATGTGCAGCACCAGGGCCTCGACATCGCGAGACAGCAACAGGTTGCTGCCGCCGCCGATCACCAGCACCGGCACCTGCCGCTCGGCGGCCTGGGCCAACGCATCACGGGCCTCGTCGTCGTCATGGGCCTGGGTGAAATAGCGGGCACTGACATCGATGCCAAAGGTGTTGTAGGGCTTGAGCGACACCCGCTCTTGCCAATGCGCCGTCATAGCCGCCCCTTGATTTCCACGACCAGCTCGCGGCAGGCCGCCTCGATCAGGTCAAGCACCTGCTCGAAGCCCTCGGCGCCGCCGTAGTAAGGGTCTGGCACTTCGTCCAGGGCCGCGCCGTAGCGGCGCAGGAACAGGTCGAGCTCGCCACTGGCCGCATGCGGGCGCAGGGCCTGCAGGTTACCGAGGTTGCTCTTGTCCATGGCCAGGATCAGGTCGTACTCGTTGAAATGCGCCGCCTTGACCTGCTGCGCGCGCTGGCGCGAGAGGTCGTAGCCACGCGCCAGCGCAGTCTTGCACGTACGGCTGTCAGGGGCCTTGCCCACGTGCCAGTCGCCGGTGCCGGCCGAGGCCACGTGCACCACTTCAGCCAGCCCGGCAGCCTGCAACTGATGGCGTAGCACGCCCTCGGCAGTGGGCGAACGGCAGATATTGCCGAGGCAGACGAACAGGACGCGCATCAAGCCTCCAGCAAGCGCCGTACGCGCTCCAGGTCTTCAGGGGTGTCCACGCCCACGGCCGGGGCCTCGATGGCATCGGCAACGTGGATGCGCACGCCATGCCACAGGGCACGCAGCTGCTCCAGCGACTCGGTCTGCTCCAGCCAGCACGGGCCCCAGGCGACGAAGTCCTGGAGGAAGCCCACACGGTAGGCGTACATGCCGATATGACGACGGTACGGCACATCCTGTGGCATGCGCTCGCGGTCCTCGGCGAAGGCATCGCGGGCCCAAGGCAGCGGGGCGCGACTGAAGGTCAGGGCCAGGCCGTGCTTATCGCTCACGACCTTCACTGCATTGGGGTTGAAGATGGTTTCCGGAGCGTGGATCGGCTCGGCCAGGGTGGCGATGCCGGCCTCGGGGTGCGCGGCGAGGTTGGCCGCTACCTGGTCGATGATCACCGGCGGAATCAGCGGCTCGTCGCCCTGCACATTGACGATGATGGCATCGGCGGCCAAGCCCAGTTGGGTGGCCACTTCGGCCAGGCGGTCGGTGCCCGACTCATGGTCGGCGCGAGTCAGCAGCACTTCGGCGCCGAACGCCTGGCAGGCCTCGACGATGCCGGCATCGTCAGTGGCGATGACCACCCGCGCGGCACCGCTCTTGCGCGCTTGTTCCCACACATGCTGGACCATCGGCTTGCCGGCGATCGGCAGCAATGGCTTGCCCGGCAGCCGCGTGGAGCGCAGCCGGGCGGGGATCACCACGGTGAAGGCCAGGCTCATTTGTCCAGGCGCTCGTCGTCGGTCAGGGTGCGCGCCTCGCTCTCCAGCATCACCGGGATGCCGTCGCGGATCGGGTAGGCCAGGCCCGCGCCCTTGCTGATCAGCTCGGTCTTGTCGGCGCTGAGCTTGAGCGGGCCCTTGGTGATCGGGCAGGCCAGGATATCGAGCAGTTTGGTGTCCATGGAGGTTTCCTTGAGGCCAGTGGCCGGAAAATGAAAAAGGCTCAGGGCCGGGGACGGCCAGGCAACAGGCGGTCGAGCTGGGCGTCGAACCAGGCGCGAAACGCCGGTGACGGCACCGCATCCACGGCCAGGTACCACCAGTCTTCAGCGGCGAAAGGCCGGCATTTCACCGCATCCTTCTCGGTCATCACCAACGGCAGCGAGGGGCTGAACGACAGCACCTCGCGGCTGTACGGCGCGTGGTCGGCGAAGGGGTGCGGCACCGGCTGCCAGTTTAGCCCCAGCAGGGTGTTGAAGAAACGTTGCGGGTTGCCGATGCCGGCCACGGCGTGCAGCGCCTGGCCGGCGGGGAACAGGTCGAAGTCGCGGCGCTCGCCGCTGCGCAGGTTGATCAGCGCCGAGGGCTGCAGGCGCAGGGCGAAACCGTCCTCGCGGTCGGCCTCGGCGCCATTGAACAGCACCGCGTCCGCCGCGCCCAGGCGCTCGGCGGGTTCGCGCAGAGGGCCGGCCGGCAGGCAGCGGCGGTTGCCCAGGCCACGGGCGGCATCGATCAACACCAGTTCCAGGTCGCGGGCCAGGCGGTAATGCTGCATGCCGTCGTCGCACAGGATCAGGTCCGGCGCATCGCTGGCCAGCAACGCCTGCACCGCGCGAGAGCGGTCTGGGTCGATCATCAGCGGCACACCGCTGCGCTGAACGATCAGCAAGGGTTCGTCACCGGCCTGCCCAGCCGGCTGATCGGCGCTGACGCGCCAAGGGTACTGGGGTGGCTTGGCCCCATAGCCACGGCTGACCACGCCAACCTTGAGCCCCTGCCGGCGGCAGTGCTCGATCAGCCAGAGGATCATCGGCGTCTTGCCGGTGCCGCCCACGGTGATGTTGCCCACCACGATCACCGGCACAGGGGCGCGATAGCTGGCGCTCTGGCCACTGAGGAAACGCGCGCGCTTGCGCGTCACCACCCGCCGGTACAGGGCCTCCAGCGGGCGCAGCAGGGCCAGTGCCGGGTGCCCGGCATACCAGGCGGCAAGCAGACGGTCGGCGAAGGCCATCAGGGGTTACCCTGCGCGGCCTCGACGGTGGTCATGCGCAACTTGCTGAAGCCGAGCTTGCCGGCCGCATCCATTGCGGTGACCACGGCCTGGTGCGGGGTCTTGCCATCGGCGCTGATCGCCAGCGGCAGGGTGATGTCGCCAGCGGACTCCTTCTCGATCGCCTCGGTCAGGGTCGCCAGGTCGCTCTTGGGCAGCAGGTGGTTGTTCACCGAGTACACACCTTCGGCACTGATGGTGATCTCGATCAGCTTGCCGTCATCGGGCTGCGCCGCCACGGCGCTGCTGGCCTCGGGCAGCTCGACGCGCAACTGGGTCTCGCGGGTGAAGGTGGTGGTGACCACGAAGAACAGCAGCAGCACGAACACCACGTCGATCAACGACGCCAGGTTGATATCGACGTTCTCGCGCTGACGATTGCGCCGGAACTTCACGCCTTGCCCCCGGCCACTTCCACTTCACGATCGCCCTGCAGCACTTCCACCAGCTTGATCGCCTCCTGCTCCATGCCCACCACCAGCTCGTCGATGCGACGCAGCAGGAAGCGGTGGAAGAACACCGCCGGGATACCGACCATCAGGCCGGCCGCGGTGGTTACCAGGGCCTTGGAAATACCCCCGGCCAGCACCGCCGCGTTGGCGGTCATCTGCGAACCCATGAAGGCGCTGAAGATGTCGATCATGCCCAGCACTGTGCCCAGCAAACCCAGCAACGGAGCCATGGCGGCGATAGTGCCGAGGGTGCTGATGTAGCGCTCGAGCTCGTGGATGACCCGCGAGGCAGCCTCTTCGATGCACTCTTTCATGATTTCGCGGCCATGGCGCGAGTTGGCCAGGCCCGCGGCGAGGATCTCGCCCAGCGGCGAATCGGCGCGCAAGGCCTTGAGCTTGTCACTGGTCAGTTGCTTGTCCTTGATCCACATCCATACCTGCCCGAGCAGGTGCGGCGGGGTGACACGGCTGGCGCGCAGGGTCCACAGGCGCTCGACGACGATCGCCATGGCGGCGATCGAGCTCAGGATGATCGGCAGCATCATCCAGCCACCAGACTTGACCAATTCCCACACAGTAAGCATCCCCTCGGAAAAAGGCCGCCACTCTACCATAGGCACGCGGGGCGCTCATCTGCCGGAGGTCAGGGAAAAGGTCGGCCCGGATAATCGCGTCGGCTCAGCCCTCGTCAACCTCACGCCAGAACCGCCGCTCCTTGCGCACCCCCTGCACCCCACCCTGGCTACCCAGCATCAACCGCAACGCCCCCTCCAGCGCCGTGTCATGGATGCTGACCCCGTGCCGCCGATAGCGCTCGAGCACCTGCGGATGCGGATGCCCGAAACCATTGCTGCGCCCCCGCGAGATCAACACCCCACGCGGTGCCAGCGCCGTGATGAACGGTGCCGTGGACGACGTACGGCTGCCATGGTGCGGCGCCTGCAACCAGTCGATGCGCAGGTCCCCGCCAGCCGCCAGCCAGGCCCGCTCCGCCCCGGCCTCCATGTCGCCCGCCAACAACAGGCGCTCGCCATTGGCCACCACCCGTAGCACACAAGATCGATCATTGCTCGCCCCCCCCTGCGCCCACTGCCATAGCTCGAAATCGACGCCATCCCATTGCCAGCGCTGGCCACTGGCGCAGCGCTGCGCCGGCTCCAGCCCGGCGACCTCACCCACCATCACCCGCTTGACCGGCAGGCCCCGCCTCACCGCCGCGGCCCCGCCGGCATGATCGGCGTGACCATGACTGATCAGCATCAGGTCCAACTGCTTCACCCCCAACCGCCGCAAGGTCGGCAGCACCACGCTGTCACCCAGGTCGCTGTCGCCCAGGGCCGGCCCGGCGTCATACAACAGGGCGTGCTGGCGGGTGCGCAGCAGCACCGCCAGCCCCTGGCCCACATCCAGTTGCCACACCTGCACCTGGCCATGGGGCACCTGCTCGCGCGGCGCCCACAACGCCAGCAACAGCACCACACCCGGCATGCGCAGGGGCACGCCACGGGGCAGCAGGACCAACAGCGCGCCCAACGCGACCAACAACCAGGCCCACAGCGGCAACGGCTCGGGCACCCAGGCGGGCACCTGCCGCGCGCCCCACGCCAGGCAACGGAACAAGCCATCCAGGGCCAGCCCGGCCAACCACAACAGCCCCTCCCCCAGCCCAGGCAGCCACAGCAACGCGCTGCCCAGCAGGGCCAGCGGCAATACCGCCAGGCTGATCCACGGCACCGCCAGCAGGTTGGCCAGCGGCGCCGTCAGGCTGATCGGCAGCCCCAGGGCCAGCAGCAACGGCAGCAGCCCCACGGCGATTACCCACTGGGCGCGGGTCCAGGCCTGCCAGGGGCGCCAGGCGCCCAAACGCGCCGAAAAACACAGCACCAGCACCGCCACCGCCGCGAACGACAGCCAGAAGCCGGGCAGCAAGCTGGCCAGCGGTTCGACCAGCAACACCCCCAGCAGCGCCAGCAACAATGGCAACCCCGCGCCAAGGTGGCGAAAGCGCAGGCGCCAGAGCAGCACCACCGCCAGCATCAGGCAGGCGCGCTGCACCGGCACACCGAACCCGGCCAGCCAGCCGTAGCCCAGCGCCGCAGCCAGCGCCAAGGCACAGGCCCAAGGCAGCCAGGGCAGACGCGAGGGCCAGGCACCCAGGCGTGCCAGCCCCGCCACCAGGCCATACACCAGGCCGGCCAGCAACCCGATGTGTTGCCCGGAAATCACCAACAGATGCACGCTGCCGGTGGCTTGCAAGACCTGCCAGTCCTGGCGCGCCATGCCACCGCCATCGCCCAGCAGCAACGCCACCAGCGCCGCCTCGCGTCCATGGGCATCCACCGCCAGCACCCGCTCACGCAAGGCATCGCGCCAACCGGGCGGCGCCGCGTCCAGGCGCTCGCCCGCCTTGACCGTGCCGGTGGCGCCGATACGCCGCGCCAGCAGCAGGGCTTCGCGGTCCGGGCCATGGGGGTTGAGCAGGCCTGCGGGCCGGCGCAGGTTGACTGCCAGGCGCCAGCGCTGGCCAGCGCGCAACTCAGGGCCGGCAAACCAGCTCAATTGCAGACGCTGCGGCAAGGCCGCCCGGCGCGAGCTGGGCTGTTCCAGCTCGAAACGCACACCCCGCTCGGTACGCGTCGGCAACCCCACCACTTGCCCTTGCAGCCACAGGGTGCGCCCCTCCAGTGCCGGAGCCAGGCGCGCATCCAGCGCCTGCTGCGCCGACCAGCACGCCCAGCACAGCCCCAGCAGCCACCAGCCCAGCACCCTGCCCCGGCTGCGCAGGCACGCCAGGGCCAGCACCAGCAAGGGCCACAACCATCCGTCCGGCGGCAACGCCGGGAGAAAACCCAGGCTCAACAGCCCGAGGGTGAACGCCAGCATCCCTGTGCGCATGAGATAGAGCTCCAGAAGCAAAAAACGCCCCTGAGGCTTAGTCGATTGGCAGGGAAATCCTGCTAATCAATTGTCACAAACTCTGAACGAGGCTGCGCTTCAATCAAGGCATACTGACGCCCTTCAACCCCGCCGGGAGCCCACATGCCGCGCCGTCTGTTCAAACGCTACATGCCGGACCCGACCAGCATCCGGGAACACAAGTCCTTACGCTTTTTCGGCACGCTGCTGCACGACCCCAACCTCTGGCACCTGAATCGACATTCGGTGGCGCGGGCCATGGGCGTCGGCCTGTTCGCCGCGCTTATCCCCATCCCCATCCAGATGCTGCTGGCCGCCGCGCTGGCCATCCCGGTACGTGGCAACCTGCCCATCGCGGTGAGCCTGGTGTGGCTGACCAACCCGCTGACCATGCCACCGGTGTTCTTCGTGACCTACATGACCGGCGCCTGGCTGATGCAGGTGCCGCCGCGCACCCTGCCGGAGGAGATCACCGTCGACTGGGTCACCGACCAGCTGGCGACGATCTGGCAACCGTTCCTGCTGGGCTCGGTGGTGTGTGGGGTGGTGCTCGGCGTGCTGGCCTACTTCACCACCATGCTCTACTGGCGCTGGTGGGTGGGCCGGCAATGGCGCCGGCGCCAGTGTCGCTGCTCGGCCGCCCAGGGCTCAGGCGCGCATGCCACGGCCGCTGACCAGCAGGCGCACGCACAGCGCATAGAGCACGGCAGTAGCCACCAGCATGAAGCTGATCGCGGTGCCAATGCTGATATCCGACACCCCTAGAATGCCGTAGCGGAACGAGTTGACCATGTGCAGTACCGGGTTGGCCAGCGACACGGTCTGCCAGAACGGCGGTAGCAGGTTGATCGAGTAGAACACCCCGCCCAGGTAGGTCAGCGGCGTCAGCACGAAGGTCGGGATGATCGATATATCGTCGAAGTTACGCGCGAACACGGCGTTGACGAAGCCCAGCAGCGAGAAGATGGTCGCGGTCAGCAACACCACGACGACAGTCACCCCCAGGTGATGCACCTGCAAGTGGGTGAAGAACATCGACAGGATGGTCACGATCACCCCCACCGCCAACCCACGCAGCACGCCACCCAGCACATAGCCGACGAGGATGGTGTGCGGCGACACCGGCGAGACCATCAGTTCCTCGATGGAGCGCTGGAATTTGCTGCCGAAGAAGCTCGACACCACGTTGCCATAGGAGTTGGTGATCACCGACATCATGATCAGCCCCGGCACGATGTACTCCATGTAGGTAAAGCCGCCCATGTCGCCGATCTGCCGGCCGATCAGGTTACCGAAGATCACGAAGTACAGGACCATGGTGATCGCCGGCGGTAGCAGGGTCTGTGGCCAGATGCGCAGGAAGCGGCGCACTTCGCGGTAGACGATGGTGTTCAGGGCGACCCAGTTGGTGCGCAGTTCCACACTCATACGGCCACCTTCGACAGGTTCTTTTCCACCAGGGACACGAACAGCTCCTCGAGTCTATTGGTCTTGTTGCGCAGGCTCTGCACTTCGATGTTCTTCAATGCCAACTGGCCGAACAACGCGGTGATGCCGATGTCCTTGTCGACCTGTACCTCGAGGGTGTGCGGGGTGATCAACCGGCATGGATAGCCTTGCAGCTCAGGGGCGGCGGGCAGGTCGTGCTTGAGGTCGAGCACGAAGGTCTCGACATGCAGCTTGCCCAGCAGCTGGCGCATGCTGGTGTTCTCGACGATGGTGCCGTGGTCGATGATGCCGATGTTGCGGCACAGCTGCTCGGCCTCTTCGAGGTAATGGGTGGTGAGGATGATGGTGATGCCCTTCTGGTTGAGCTCGGTGAGGAAGCTCCACATCGAACGGCGCAGCTCGATGTCCACCCCGGCGGTCGGCTCGTCGAGGATCAGCAGGCGCGGCTCGTGAATCAGCGCCCGGGCAATCATCAGCCGGCGCTTCATGCCGCCGGACAACGACCGCGACTGCACGTCGCGCTTGTCCCACAGGCCGAGTTGGGTCAGGTACTGTTCGGCGCGCTCCTTGGCCAGCTTGGGCGGGATGCCGTAGTAGCCGGCCTGGGTCACGACGATGTCGAAGGTCTTCTCGAACTGGTTGAAATTGAACTCCTGGGGCACCACGCCCAGGCAGCGCTTGAGCGCCGCGGGCTCGCGGTCCAGGTCGTGGCCGAACACGTTGACCGTGCCGCTGGTCTTGTTCACCAGGGTCGAGAGGATGCCGATGGTGGTGGATTTGCCCGCGCCGTTGGGGCCGAGCAAGGCGAAGAAGTCGCCTTCGGAGACGTCCAGGTCGATGCCCTTGAGGGCCTGGAAACCGTTGCCGTAGGTCTTGGTCAGCTGTCGGATGGACAGGGCGGAACTCATAGCGGGTCAGGTACCGATAAAAAGGTTCAGGACACGCCAGGCAAAGTCACTGGCGCAGTGCGTGCGGCCATGGTGCAAGGGCTGGCCGCACAAGTACAGTCACATCTATTGATAATGACTATCGAAGCACCCTCAGGTCAGCGCGGTCATCACCGCCGCCTGGTAGGCGGGGCGCTGTTTCAGGCGCTCATACCAGGCCTCGAGGTGGTACATGGCTGGGCGCTCAATGGGCATTTCGAACCAGGCGTAGATGAAGCTGCCCAGGGGGATGTCGCCCATGCCAATCTGCTCGCCGGACAGGTACGGCTGCTTGGCCAAGGCGGCGTCGGCGATGCTCAGCAGCTCGGCGCACTGCTTGTGCGCGGCATTGATCGCCACCCAGTCGCGCTGCTCTTCAGGGGTGCGCAGCAGGCCCCAGAACAGCGGGCGGAACGGGCCGGCGAGGGACGAGGTGGTCCAGTCCATCCACTTGTCGGCCACCGCGCGCTGGCGCGGGTCGTCGAGGTACCAGCCCTGCTCTGCACCGTACTCGGCGCACAGGTAGCGCACGATGGCGTTGGACTCCCACAGCACCAGGTCGCCATCTTCGAGCATGGGCACCAGGCCGTTAGGGTTGCGGGCACGGTAGTCGGGGTCGTTGACCACGCCAAAGGCGCCGCCGGCGTCGATGGCTTGGAAGTTCAGGCCCAGTTCGTGGGCGATCCACAGCGCCTTGCGCACATTGCTCGAGTTCTTGCGGCCCCAGATCTTCAGCATGGCAACGTCCTTAATGGAATGCGGGAAGTCGGACAGTCTACTCCACGCGGCAGAGGGTGCCAGTGAAACCGGGGGGCTGCTGCGCAGCCCCCGGATCCATCGACAGTCACCGAACGAACTCCCAGCGCCCCGTCCTGTCACTTCCTAGGCAGGCCATCCGCTGCGGTGCGTCTAAGCTCTGTGGGTTGGCCATACGCCCCCGCTTCCAAGGAGGAAGGATTATGTTGCTGTTGTGGTTGGTGGTGCTGGTGCTCGGCGCCGCGTATCTCACGCACCGGCGCCTGGCGCCGCTGCAGATCCTCGCGGCAATGGCCGCCTACACCCTGCTCATGGGCATCTTCAGCAGTGCGCCCGGCTGGCTGCTGGCGCTGATCTGGCTGGTGATCGCCGTCAAGGTGGCCTTCTTCGCCCTGCCCGATCTGCGCCGCCAGGTCTTCAGCGGCCCCGTGTTCGGCTGGTTCCAGCGCACCCTGCCGCCAATGTCGCAGACCGAACGCGAAGCCATCGACGCCGGCACGGTCTGGTGGGACGGCCAACTGTTCAGCGGCCGCCCAGCCTGGAACACCCTGCTCGATTACCCCGCCGCCAAGCTCACCGAGGAAGAACAGGCATTCATCGACGGCCCCACCGAGCAGCTCTGCGCCATGGTCAGCGACTGGCAGATCGGCCAGGACCTCGACCTGCCAGGCAGCGCCTGGGATTTCATCAAGCAGCACGGCTTTTTCGCCCTGATCATCCCCAAGGAATACGGCGGCAAAGGCTTCTCGGCCTATGCCCACTCCCAGGTGGCAATGAAGCTGGCCACCCGCAGCGGCGACCTGGCCTCCACGGTGATGGTGCCCAATTCCCTGGGCCCGGCCGAGCTGCTGCTGCATTACGGCACCGATCAACAGCGCAACCACTACCTGCCGCGCCTGGCCCGCGGCGAAGAGATCCCCTGCTTCGCCCTCACCGGCCCGCTGGCCGGCTCCGACGCAGGCGCCATGCCCGACACCGGCATCGTCTGCAAGGGCCAGTGGCAGGGTGCGGAGGTCATCGGCCTGCGCCTGAACTGGGAAAAACGCTACATCACCCTCGGCCCAGTCGCCACCCTGCTCGGCCTGGCCTTCAAGGCCTACGACCCGGACCACCTGCTGGGCGACCAGGAAGACCTGGGCATCAGCCTGGCGCTGATCCCCACCGACACCCCCGGCGTCGAGATCGGCAAGCGCCACCTGCCGCTGGGCGCGGCGTTCATGAACGGCCCCAACAGCGGCAAGGACGTGTTCGTGCCGCTGGACCTGCTGATCGGCGGCCAGGCCATGCTTGGCAAGGGCTGGATGATGCTGATGAACTGCCTGTCGGTGGGCCGTTCGATCTCGCTGCCGGCCGTGGGCACTGGCGCGGCCAAGTACACCAGCCTGGTCACAGGCCAGTACGCGCGCATCCGCGAGCAGTTCAACGTGCCGCTGGCAGCCTTCGAGGGCATCCAGGAATCCCTGGCGCGCATCGGCGGCAACGCCTGGCTGATGGACAGCGCGCGCCTGCTCACCGCCAACGCGGTGGACTTGGGCGAAAAGCCTTCGGTGCTGTCGGCGATCCTCAAGTACCACCTCACCGAGCGTGGTCGTGAATGCATCCAGCACGCCATGGACGTGCACGGTGGCAAGGGCATCATCATGGGCCCGAACAACTACCTGGGGCGCAACTGGCAAGGAGCGCCGATCTTCATCACCGTCGAGGGCGCGAACATCCTCTCGCGCAACCTGATGATCTTCGGCCAGGGCGCTATCCGCTGCCACCCGTTCGTGCTCAAGGAAATGGCCCTGGCCGGGCGCGAGGACCGCGACCAGGCGCTCAAGGAGTTCGACGGCCTGCTGCTGCAGCACATCCTGTTCGCCGCCGGCAACGCCGCCAGCACCTTGGTGCTGGGCCTGGGCCTGGGGCATTTCGAGAAGGTGCCGGGCGATGCCCTGAGCCAGGGCTATTTCCGCGCCCTGAACCGCCAGGCGGCGGCCTTCGCCCTGCTGGCCGACCTGTCGATGATGCTGCTGGGCGGCACGCTCAAGCGCCGTGAGCGCCTCAGCGCACGCCTGGGCGACGTGCTCAGCTACCTGTACCTGGCCAGCGCCGCGCTCAAGCGCTACCACGACCTCGGCTCGCCCGAGCACATGCGCCCGCTGCTGCGCTGGGCCCTGGAGGAAAGCCTGGGCCAGGCAGAGAATGCCCTCGCCGCGCTGCTCGACAATTTCCCCAACCGTTTCATCGGCTGCGCCCTGCGTGTGCTGGTGTTCCCGTTCGGTCGCCGTCACACCGGCCCGAGCGACGCCCTGGATGCCGAGGTGGCCGAGCTGATCGGTCGACGCCAGGGCGATCCGGCGCTGGAGGAACTGCTCACCGGCTGCTTCCGCCCACAGGCCGACGGCGACCCGGTGGCGGCACTGCAACGGGCCAGCGATTTGCTGGACGACGCGGCCTCGCTGCACAAGGTGCTGCATCAGGCGGTCAAGGAAGGCAAGGTGCGCGCAGCAGCGGGACAATCGCCGATCGACGCGGCGGTAGCCGCTGGCGTGTTGCAGGCCGACGAGGGCCAACGCCTGCACGCCGCCGAGCGGGCACGCCGAGTGGTGATCGATGTAGACGCGTTCGACAAGGCGCAACTGGCTGGCGCGCAAGGCATCATCCGCTGATGATCGCGGGGCAGGTCTTGAGTTGTGGCAGCGGGTCGGCATAGCCGGCGCCGCTGCCAGCCCAGGTAAAACCGGCGTATACTCCGCGCCCGTTTCAACCATCCCGAGGACCGCCCCATGGCCAATCCCCACCTGCAATACCACCTGCAGTTGCTGCACCACCTGCGCACCATCCTGGCCGCGCTGGGTGAGGCCGAACAGGTACCGGAGGAAAGCCACGCCCTGTTCCTCGAGCGCTTCGACGAGCTACTGACCCTGCTGCCGCAGGATCCACTGCAAAGCCAGTACCTGGGTCAGGACCTGATCTGCCAGGTGATCCAGCGCTACCCACAGATCGCCCACCTGGTACCCCGTGACCTGCTATGGTTCTTCGGCGGCGACTGCCTGCACTTCATGCCGGACGAAGAGCTGAACCTGTACCAGACCCTGGAAGAGCGCCGCTACGAAGCGCAGCAGAACGACGAACCATTCGACTGGAACCTGGAAAAGCAATTGCTGAGCCAGCCGGACACCGGCACCCAGCACTGAGGCTTGATGGGCGGGGCCTGCCCCGCCCTTGCGCTGTAGCCAGTAAAATCGAGGCGAAAAAAAAACGCCACTTCTAACGAAGTGGCGTTTTCGATTTGGAGCGGGAAACGAGACTCGAACTCGCGACCCCGACCTTGGCAAGGTCGTG
>NZ_JBMDJI010000046.1:0-36694 GCF_057809115.1 Pseudomonas sp. FG47 | reverse complement strand
TTGGGCGCCATCATAGCGCCCGAAGAAGGTGTCCAAAATCATTAGGCCAGTTCACCTTGTGTCGCGAAAGGGCTGCGCAGCAGCCCCACGATTTTGGCGCCAGCGCTGAGATCGAGGGGCCGCTTTGCGGTCCTTTCGCGACACAAGGCCGCTCCTACAGGGGTTTTGTGTTTTTGCTGGTGTATCCAAGAAAACCAATAAAAGGAAAACATCGTGGCCGCTGATATCCAAGACAGCCGCTCCGCGCGCTTTGCCCTGCGCTGCTCCAACTGGGCCGAACGCTGGTTCCCCGACTCCTGGGTGTTCGCCGCCCTGGCCGTGATGCTGGTGTCCCTGGGCGCCCTGGCCATGGGCGGTAAACCCACCGATACCGCCAAGGCCTTTGGCGATGGCTTCTGGAGCCTGATCCCGTTCACCATGCAGATGGCTTTCGTGGTCATCGGCGGCTATGTGGTGGCCAGCTCGCCACCTGCCGCGCGGTTGATCGACCGCCTGGCACGGCTGCCGAAGAACGGCCGCTCTGCGGTGTGCTGGGTGGCGCTGATCTCGATGCTCGCGTCTTTGCTCAACTGGGGCCTGTCGTTGGTGTTCGGCGGCCTGCTGGTGCGCGCTCTGGCGCGCCGTACCGACCTGAAGATGGATTACCGTGCCGCTGGCGCCGCCGCCTACCTGGGCCTGGGCGCGGTCTGGGCGCTGGGCCTGTCGTCGTCGGCCGCGCAGTTGCAGGCCAACCCGGCCAGCCTGCCGCCGTCGATCCTGTCGATCACCGGGGTGATCCCGTTCACCGAGACCATCTTCCTCTGGCAGTCCGGGGTGATGCTCGCCGCGCTGGTGATCGTCTCGCTGATCGTCGCCTATGCCACCGCACCTGGCCCGAACAGCGCCCGCAGCGCGCAGGACTGTGGAGTGGACCCGAGCTTCAGCGCACCACCATCGCCCCAGCGTACGCGCCCGGGTGAGTGGCTGGAATACAGCCCGATCCTGATCCTGCTGCTGGTGGCCCTGGCGGGCGGCTGGTTGTACCAGGAGTTCGCTACCAAGCCGGCGATCACCGCGATTTCCGGGCTGAACACCTACAACCTGCTGTTCATCATGCTTGGCGCCCTGTTGCATTGGCGTCCGCGCAGCTTCCTCGATGCCGTGGCCCGCGCCGTGCCGACCACCACGGGGGTGCTGATCCAGTTCCCGTTGTACGGCTCGATCGCCGCCATCCTCACCCAGGTCAAGGGCGCCGATGCCCAGACCCTGGCCCACCACATCTCGCTGTTCTTCACCCAGATCGCCACCCACGACACTTACGCGCTGCTGATGGGGGTGTACTCGGCAGTGCTCGGCTTCTTCATCCCGTCCGGTGGCGGCAAGTGGATCATCGAGGCTCCCTACGTGATGCTGGTGGCCAACGACCTGCAGTACCACCTGGGCTGGGCCGTGCAGATCTACAACGCCGCCGAGGCGCTGCCGAACCTGATCAACCCGTTCTACATGCTGCCGCTGCTGGGGGTGCTGGGGCTCAAGGCGCGTGACCTGATCGGCTTCTCGTTCGTGCAGTTGCTGGTGCATGTGCCGCTGGTGCTGGTGTTGCTGTGGGCGCTGGGCACAACGTTGCAGTATGTGCCGCCGGTGATGCCGTAAGTGTTCCGCGTTGCGTTGGATTAGTTCGATAACCAGGGCTGCGCAGCAGCCCAAGGTCGTGAAGACAATCCAAAAAATCGAAAATGGCTGAACTTTCCTTTATTCGATAATGTTTCGCATTCGCGAATCGTTCTCCTATGGCTGCCTTTCACCGGCAGCCAAGGACACCCTCGAATCGAACAAGGAGAAAGGCAGCGATGTTCGCGCCCACCAGCCGTTCAATGACCCTGGCCCTGGGTCTGTGTACCACCGTGATCAGCCCATTGGTCCTGGCTGAAGAGGCCGAGGACGGTGTTCTGGAGTTAGGTGCCACCGAGATTCTCGCCCAGGGCCTGGGCAGCACCACGGAGCACACCGGCTCATACACCACCGGCAGCATGAGCGCGGCCACGCGCCTGAACTTGTCGATCAAGGACACACCGCAGTCGGTCTCGGTGCTCACCCGCCAGCAGCTCGATGACTTTCGCCTCGACTCGCTTTCCGAAGCCATGGCCCAGGTCACAGGCGTCACCGTCAAGCGCAGTGACTCGGAGCGTCCTGCTTATTATTCCCGGGGCTACGCGATCAACAACTTCCAGATCGACGGAATGCTCAATACCTTCTCCGGGCTCAAGTCCGATTCCGATACCATCATCTACGACCGTATCGAGGTGGTGCGTGGCGCCACTGGCCTGACCACTGGCGCGGGCGACCCCTCCGGAACCATCGCCATGGTGCGCAAGCGCCCGACCGCGCAACTGGCGGTACAGACCGGGGTGAGTGCTGGCAGCTACGACAACTACCGTGGCTACCTCGATGTCGGCGGGCCGCTGGGGTGGGAAGGGCGCTTGCGCGGGCGTACCGTGCTGGCCTACCGCGACAGCCAGTCGTTCATGGACAAGTACGCCAGCCAGCGCGAAGTGGCCTACGGCATCCTCGAGGCGGACCTGACCGACAGCACCGTGCTGGCGGTTGGCTACGACTATCAGAACAAGCATGTACAGGGCGCGTCCTGGGGCACCGTGCCGTACTGGAACGCCGAGGGGGGCAAGGCGCACATGGCGCGCTCGACCAACCTGGCGACCCCGTGGTCGTCCTGGCCGCTGAAGGACCAGACCGTGTTCGCCACCCTGGATCAGCGCCTGGGCGACGATTGGCTGCTCAAGGCCGCCTACACCCAGCGCCGTAGCGACAGTGACGGCAAGGTGTACTACGGTGGCAATGGTTTCCCTGCCGCCGACCGCAGTGGCATGAATGCCTGGACCTCGCATTTCTCCGGACAGGAGCGGATGAGCGCGGTGGACTTCAACCTGGCCGGCCCTTATGCGCTGTTCGGCCGCAGCCATGACTTCATGGTCGGCTACGGGATTTCCAAGCTCAGCAGCACCTCGCCGTTCTACACCGGCCGCAGCGACCCGCCGGGCTACAGCAAGATCGCCGACTGGAAGTACATGGGCGCGATCCCCAAGTTCGGTGACCTCGACAGTGGCCTGGACGCCTCGCGCTCGTATACCCGGCAGAAGGCCGGCTACCTGGCCACGCGGCTCAACCCCACCGACCGTCTGCACTTCGTGCTCGGCAGCCGCTACGGCAGTTGGGAGAGCGAAAGCCGTAGCTGGAACTACGATGCCAACCTCAACCTGACCCGCGCCAGCCGCAGCCAGCAGACCCAGAACGACCAGTGGACGCCCTATGCCGGGGTGCTCTACGACCTGACCGAGCAGTACACGGTGTATGCCAGCTATACCGATATCTTCAATCCGCAGACGCGCAAGGATGTCAGCGACAAGTTCCTCGAGCCGATTGTCGGCAAGGTCTACGAAGTGGGCCTTAAGGGCAGCCTGTTCGACGACCGCGCGCACCTGAGCACCGCGGTGTACCGCAGCAAGCAGGACAATGTCCCCGAGCTCGATGACTCGGTGCCGCTCGGGCCCAATGGTCAGCAGTACTACAAGTCTGGTGGCAAGGGCGTGGTGGTGGAGGGCTTCGAGGCCGAGCTGGCCGGCGAAATCCTGCCTGACTGGCAGATGAGCCTGGGTTACAGCTATACCCATGCCGCCAGTGGCGACAAGACTCGCAAGAACACCGAACAACCGCTGAACCTGGTGCGCTTGTCCAGTACGTACAACTTGTCGCCGAAGCTGACAGTGGGCGGCAGCCTCGACTGGCAGAGCGACACCTACGGTGCCGGGCGGCGCCCGATTGGCCGCGACGCCAAGGGCAATATCGTCACCACCCCCGACCGTATCACCCAGCAGGCGTTCGCCGTGGTCGGGCTGATGGGGCGCTATCACTTCGACGAGCACCTGTCGGCGTCGGTCAACGTGAAGAACCTGTTCGACCAGCATTACTTCAATAATGTCGGCTTCTACAACGGGGTCTACATGGGGGAGCCGCGCACGCTGATGGTCAGCCTGGACTGGCGGTTGTAGGCCGGCGCGCATGGGAGGTGGTGTCGCGATATTAATTTGACGTCAAGATGATGTCTAAATAATATCGCGGCCCTTTTCACGCACTTTCCAAGGATGGGCCAATGGCGCTCAGTTCTCGCCATGCGCATGGTTTTGCCCTGTGTATCTTGTTTTGCAGTGTCTTCAGTCCCGACGCACTGGCCTCGCCCGGTGATCAGGACCTGATCCGCGAGCGGCAGAACCGTCTGCTCGAAGAGCAGCAGCGTCGCCTCGAGGAGCTGCGCAACTTGCCAGGCAAGGCGCAAGACTCGACACCGCAGCCCCAGCGCGAGGACAAGCGTTGCGTCGATGTGCGCAGCATCGAGCTCAAGGGCGCCGTCAGCCTGTCCCAGGTCGAACGCGACCGGGTGATCAAGCCGTTTGTTGGCCAATGCCTGCCACTGTCGCGGCTCAACGATCTGCTGCGAGCCTTGACCGACCTGTACCTGGACCGTGGCATGGTCACCAGCCGTGCCTACCTGCCCCAACAGGACCTGGCCGGCGGCCACCTGCGGGTGCTGGTGGTGGAAGGGCGTCTGGAAGGGCTGCGCCTGGAGTCGGGCAGCGGTTTGACCGAGCGTGAACTGGGCATGACCTTTCCAGGCAGCGCCGGGCAGTCGTTGAACCTGCGGGAAATCGAACAGATGGTCGACCAGCTCAATCGGTTGCCATCCAACCAGGCGCAAATGGAATTGACCCCCGGGCACGAGGTGGGCGGTACCGAGGTGCGAGTGCGCAACCAGGCCAGCAAGCCTTGGCGCGCTTCGTTGTCGCGCAACAATGAGGGCCAGCCCAGTACCGGCGAGCAGATGCTCAACCTGGGCCTGGAGTGGGACAGCCCGCTTGGCCTGGCCGACCAGTTGGTGCTGCGCGGTGGCCACGATGTGGTCAGTGACCACACCCAGGGCTCGAAGAACGGCATGCTCTCCTACAACCTCCCCTGGGGCTGGTGGAACTTCAGCTACAGCTACAGCGAGACCGAGTACCGCTCGCCGATCTTCGCCCAGGGCCACGAATTCAAGCAGAGCGGCGACAGCCAGAGCCACCAGGTCCGCGCCGAACGGGTCGTCCATCGCGACAGCACCAGCAAGACCTCGCTGAGCGCTGGCCTCTCGCACTTGCGCACCAACAACTACATCGAGTCCAGCCGCCTGCGCGGCAGCAGCAACCGCCTGAGCGAAGCCCAGTTCGGGATCAACCACGGCCGTCGCCTGGGCAATGCCTTCGTCAACCTCGACCTTGGCGTGCAGGAGGGCATCGGCGCCTTCGATGCCCAGGATAACGGCCACCCACGGCCAGGTGAGCCGGTGGCGCGGTATCGCAAGTACAGCGCCACCGTCAGCTTCGTGCAGGCGTTCGACCTGTGGGGCGAACAACTGAACCTGAGCAGCATGGCCACCGGTCAGCACAGCGAAGACGTGTTGTTCAGCCCCCAGCGCATCAGCCTGGGCGGCCTGGCCTCGGTGCGTGGCCTGCGCGAGCAGTCGCTGTCGGGGGACAGTGGCGGCTACTGGCGCAGTGACCTGCGCTGGACCCGCCAAGTGGGCTGGGCGCCTCTGCGTCCGGTGTTCAACCAATACGGCCTGGGGCTGGGCTACGACCTGGGGGTGATCAGCAATGATCGCTACAACGGGGCGTACCACGGCCGCGCCAGCAGCCACTCGCTGGAACTGTTCGCCCGTGGCGAGCACGTCGGCACCAGCGTGACCTTCGCCCATACCCTGGAGCGCCCTGGGGTGCTCACCGAGAAAGAACGCCCGGTGTTCTTCCGCCTCGACTTCTTCATCTGAACCTGATTCGCGAGTACCTACATGGACGTACGTCTGTTTGCTTTCCTGGCGCGCCAACCCTCGGCCGCGCCTGAGCCCCGTGAGCGCTTCTGCGGCCTGCCCAGGCGCGGCCTGGCGTTGCTCATGGCCAATGTCATGTTCTGGCAACCGATCTGGGCCCAGGCCGACGGCATCGCGGTCAGTGCCCCGGGTACCAGCCTTGGCCAGGCCGGCAATGGCGTGCCTATCGTCAACATCGCCGCGCCCAATGCCAGCGGGTTGTCGCATAATCAGTTCAGCGACTACAACGTCGGCCGCGAGGGCCTGATCCTCAACAATGCCACCGGGCGCACCCAATCGACCCAGCTGGGCGGGATCATCCTCGGCAACGCCAACCTGCACGGCCACGCCGCCAGCACCATCCTCAACGAGGTCAATGGCGCCAACCCAAGCCAGTTGCGTGGCTATACCGAGGTGGCCGGGCAGGGCGCCCGGGTGATTGTCGCCAACCCCCATGGCATCACCTGCGACGGCTGTGGCTTCATCAACACCCCGCGGGTCACTCTCAGCACCGGCAAGCCGATTATCGAGAACGGCCAGGTGGGGCGCTACCAGGTCGACGGCGGCGCCATCGCCATCGAAGGTAAGGGGCTCAATGCCAGCAATATCGAACGCTTCGAGCTGATTACCCGCAGCGCCAAGATCAATGCCCGGCTGCATGCCCAGCAACTGGACATCGTCACCGGCCGCAACGATGTCGATGCCGACACGCTCAAGGCCACTGCTCGCGCCGACGACGGCAGCACGGCACCGGCGCTGGCCATCGACAGCAGCGCGTTGGGCGGCATGTACGCCGGGGCGATTCGCCTGGTCGGCACCGAGCAGGGCGTGGGGGTGCGGCTGGCCGGCGACATGGCGGTCGACGCCGGTGATTTGGACATCGACACCCGTGGCCAGCTGGTCCTGGGCAACGCCAGTGCCGCTGGCAACTTGCAGATCAAGGCTGGCGCGGCTGAGCTGACGGGCAACGCCTACGCCGCTGGCACCGCCACCGTGCGCAGCAGTGGCGACCTCGAGGTGCGCCAGAGCCTGGCATCGCGACAACAGATGACGGTCGATGCCGCCCAGGTGCGCAACCATGGCGTGATCGAAGCCGGGGTCGAGGCCGACAAGCGCCGTAACGAAAGCGCCGACCTCAGCCTCACCAGCCAAGGGTTGGTCAACAGTGGCCAGGTGGTCGCCAGCCGCGCGCTGACGGTCACGGTCGCCGATACCCTGGTGAACCAGGGCGGCGCCCTGAAGGGGCAACGCCAGACGCTGGTCAGCGACACGCTGGACAACCGCGGCGGCCAGGTGCTCGCCGACAAAAAGCTGGAGGTCACCAGCCGTTTGCTGAAAAACGGCCAGGCCGGCGTGCTGAGCAGCGACGGCAGCACCACGGTGGTCGCTCGCGAGCGCCTGGACAACCAGCGTGGGCAACTGGTGGGGGGCGCGCAACTGAGCGTCACCGCCGGTGAAGTCAACAATACTGACAAGGGCCTGATCGCCAGCAGCGGCCAGGTGACCTTCGATGTCGACCAATTGAACAACCAGGGCGGCAAGGTTTCCGCCAGCCACCAGCAGTTGAAGGCTGTCGGCCTGAACAACCAGGGCGGGACCCTGGTGGCCAAGACCTTGGATGCCACGCTGCGACACCTCGATAACCAAGGCGGCAGCATCGTTGCCAACGAAGGGGCCGCGACTGTCACCGCCACCGACCAGGTGAACAACAATGGCGGCACGTTGCAGGCCAGCACACACCTGCACGTGGTAGGGGGCGAACTGCTCAACCAGGGCGGCGCCATGCTGGGCGACAGTGTCCGCCTTGACGGCCAGCGTCTGGATAACAGCCAGCATGGCCGGGTGGTGGCAGAAAAAGGTTTGTTGCAAGCCAAGCTCGAAGGGGCGTTGAACAACCAGGGCGGGCGCCTGCAGGCCACGGCGGCGAACATCCAGCTGGCTGCCGCCAGTGTCGATAACCGCAGCGGTGTGGTGGTGGGCACGCAGGCGGTCAGCCTCGACGCTGGCACCGGCCTGTTGAACAATCGCGCCGGGCAAGTGCTAGGCGCGCGTCTTGAGCTGAGCGGCAACACCGTCGACAACCAGGACAACGGCCAGATTCTGGCCGGTAGCGGCGGGCTGCTGATCAAGGCGGGCACCGTGCACAACCAGCACGGCAAGCTGCTGGCCGGTGGTTCGTTGGCCGAACTGCTGCTCGACGATGGCCGCCTGGAGAACCAGGCAGGCAGCCTGACCGCTGGCGCCATCACCCTGGTGGCGGGTGATGCCGACAACACTGGCGGTACCCTGACCAGCCTGGCCGGCAACCAGCAGCTCACCGTGCAGCGGTTGATCAACCGCAACGGCCTGATCGAAGCCAGCCAAAGCATCGGCGTCGATGGCCAGAGCCTGGACAACAGCCAGAACGGCAGGCTGATCGCCCATGCAGGCAGCAAGAGCCACCTGACCCTGAGCGGTGAGCTGGACAACCGTGACGGGCATATCGCCAGCGGTGCCAGCGACCTGGATGTCGCCGCGGCGCGGCTGCTCAACCAGCGAGGCTCGCTGGAGCATGGCGGCCAGGGCGCGCTGGTATTGCACGCCGGCAGTTTCAGCGGCAGCCAGGGCAGCGTGACGGGTCTGGGCTCCGGTACCTGGACGATCGGCAGCGCCGACACTGTTGGTACCTGGCACACCAATGGCCAACTGGATATCAGCGGCCTGCAGAGCATCGCTCTGGGGGCCGGCGAACGGATCGCCAGCGCCAGCGACCTGCGCCTGGCCGGCGACCATCTGGTCAATGCCGGCGAGTTGCTCAGCGACGGCAAGCTGACCCTGGAGATGAGCGCCAACCTGGTCAACCAGGGGCTGTTCTCCAGCCAGAAGGCCATGCGCCTGAGCGGCGCCGACCTGATCCAGGACGGCGGTCGGATCGCCAGCGCTGGGCCGATGGAGATCCAGCTGAGCGGCAACCTGAGCAACCGTGGGCGCCTGACCAGTAGTCAGACCCTGGACGTGCGGGCGGCCAGCATCGACAACCAAGGCACCCTGGGCGCCCAGGGCAAGGCTGTACTGCGCGCTGACGGCGCGATCAGCAACCAGCAGGACAGCCTGCTGTTCGCCGGCGGCCCGCTCGAGCTGCGTGGCGCCAGCCTGCTCAACCGATACGCTGATATCTACAGCAAAGGCGACTTGAGTTTCGCCGCCCTTGCCGGTGGCCGCGCAGCCAGCCTGCAGAACCTGTCGGGTAGCATCGAAAGCGAGGGTAATGTCGATATCAAGGTGGACTCGCTGGAGAACGCCAAGGAAAAGTTCGTTCCCGGCGAGACCATCGCCAGCCGCTACATTCGCATCAACTGCACCGACTGTAGCGGTAAGAGCCACACTGGCTCCTATATTGTCACCACCACCTACAAAGGCACGGTGGTCAGCGACTCGCCCGCCGCGCGCCTGCTGGCCAACCGCGACCTGACCCTCGACGCGCAGACCGTCGACAACCGCCAGAGCTTGCTGGCGGCCAACGGCAACCTCAGCGCCAGCGCACAGAACTTCTACAACCGCGGCCAGACCCTGGATACCCGCATCGAGGAGGTCAGCTATTGGCTGCACGGCGTGAGCAAGGGGGCCTACCGCGTCACCGAAGCGGCGACCAACGCCTGGAACGCCCAGAACGCCGGCAAGCCCATCGAGGAGCAGGCGCCGATCCCAACCGCCGTGACCATGTATCCGTCCGAGAAACCCAACAGTCGGATCCTGCCCGGCACCCATACCGCCTATGCCGGTACGGTACAAGCCGGCGGCACGGTGGCGTTGAATGTCAGCGGTGAACTGGTCAACGGTACTTTGGATGCGCACAACACCGCGCAACTGACCGGCAAGGCCATCGACAGCGCGGCCGCGGCGGCCGGTGGCGTGCGCGTCACCTTGGGCACCCAGGCGGGCGACCCAGGGCTGCCCAAGGACGTCAAGCGCATCGAGACCATCGCTGCCGATGGCAGCACCCAGGTGCGCTTCGTGCCGGTGGACTTCAGTGGCGCGCCGTTCGTGAGCGTTGACCCCACCGCACTGTCGAGCTTCCGCCTGCCCCAGGGCGAGTATGGCTTGTTCGTGCGCAACCAGAGCCCCAACGCCAGCTACCTGGTCGAGTCCAACCCCGAACTGACCAACCTGGGCCGCTTCATGGCTTCGGACTACATGCTTGGCCAGCTCGGCTTCGACGCCGACAAGGCCTGGCGTCGCCTCGGTGACGGGCGCTACGAGACGCGCCTGGTCGCCGACGCGGTCCGGGCTCAGACCGGCCAGCGTTTCCTCGCCGATGGCCTGGGCAGCGACTACGAGCAGTTCAAGTACCTGATGGACAACGCCCTGGCCAGCAAGGACACCCTGGGCCTGAGCGTGGGCGTGGGCTTGACCAGCCAGCAAGTGGCGGCCCTGACCCATGACATCGTGTGGATGGAAGAGCGCGTGGTCGATGGCCAGAAGGTGCTGGCGCCGGTGCTGTACCTGGCCAAGGTCGACGCGCGCAACCTGCGTGGCGGCGCCCTGGTGCAGGGCCGTGACCTGGAGCTGGTCACCGGCGGCGACCTGAAGAGCGTCGGCACCTTGCGCGCCAGCAAAGACCTCAGTGCCGTGGTCGGGGGCAGCCTCTACCAAGGTGGCCTGGCCCAAGCCAACGAGCACCTGGCGCTGCTGGCCCAGGACAGCATTCGCAATGCCCTGGCTGGCGAGATCCGCGGCAACCAGGTCGACCTGGTGTCGCTCAAGGGCGATATCGTCAACGACCGAACCGCGACCCAGGTGAGCGTGGGCGCTGGCAGTGCCACGCGGGTGGATGCCGGTGCCATGATCAGTGGGCGCACAGGGGTAAATCTCGACGCCGCTGGCGATTTGACCAACAAGGGGCGTATCAGCAGCGGTGGCGATCTGAGCGCCAAGGCGGGTGGAGATATCAACCTGCTTGCCGTGCAGGATCGAACCGTTACCCGTGAGGCCCTGCGTCGCGGCCTGCGCACCGAGGAGACAGTGACCCAACTGGGTTCCAGCTTGGAGGCTGCAGGCAACATGACCCTCCAGGCCGGGCATGACTTGTATGTCGAGGCCAGTACCGCGAAGGCTGGCAAGAACCTGGAAGCCAGCGCGGTAGGTGATATCAGCCTGGTTGCCGGGGTGGACTCCCACGATATCGACAGCCGCAGCAAGAAGGGCAAGAAGAAAGTCCATGAAGTCGAGGAACACAGCCGTCTGGTGGCCGCTGGCCTGAGTGCCGGTGAGAACCTGGATGTGGTCGCCGGCAACGACGTCAATCTGCTGGCCAGCAAGCTCAAGGCCGGCGATGAAGCTTACGTCTATGCCGGCAACGACCTGAACCTGATCGCCGGGCAAGAGCGCGACTACACGCTCTACGACATGAAGAAAAAGGGCGGTTGGGGGGCCAAGCAAACCCAGCGTGACGAAGTCACCCAGGTTACTCATGTCGGCAGCGAGATCACCAGCGGCGGCGATCTGCGCCTGGTCAGCAAGGGCGACCAGCTGTATCAGGTGGCCAAGCTCGATAGCGGTGGTGACCTGACCTTGCACAGTGGCGGTGATATCACCTTCGCCGCTGTCAAGGACTTGCATCAGGAGAGCCACGAGAAATCCAAGTCCGATGCTGGCTGGTTCAGCATGAAGGGCAAGGGCAGTACCGACGAAACCTTGCGTCAGACCCAGATGCAGGCCAAGGGCGAGCTGGTGATCAATGCTGTCGGCGCCATTCATGCGGATGTGCGGCAGATCAACCAGAAGACCGTGAGTGAGTCGATCGACTCGATGGTCAAGGCCGACCCGTCGCTGGCCTGGCTCAAGCAGCTTGAGGCACAGGGGGGCGTTGACTGGCGCCAGGTAGAGGAAATCCATACCAGCTTCAAGTACGCCAACTCAGGCCTAGGGCCTGCGGCGCAACTGGCGATCGCGATCATGATGGCAGCTGTGATGGGGCCGGCGGGCTTCGGCTTGAGCGGGGTACCTTTGGCGGGTGCCACTAGCCTGGCGACCACCGGGGCTGTGAGTACCATCAACAACAAAGGCGACCTGGGCGCGGCGCTCAAGGAAACCTTGAGCAAGGAAAGCCTCAAGAGCGCCGCGACGGCCATGGCGGTCGCAGGGGCGTTGCAGTTCGCCGACGAGAAGTGGTTCAAGGCCGGGGATGCGGCGAACAACGGGGCTGTCAACATTGAGAATGGCCAAGCACTGCCGGTCGCATCCACGCCCGATAATGTCCTGACCTGGAGCAATGCCCCCGATGTCGCGCTGCGGGTGGGTGGCCGGGCGGTGATCAGCGGCAGTATCTCCACGGCAATCAACGGCGGCAGCCTGAAGGACAACCTGCTGGGCTCGCTGGCCGGCGAGGCCAGTACGGTTGCCATGGCCACCGGCTTCAAGTGGGTGGGCGACAAGACCATCAGTTTCGAGAGTGGCAGTCTGCCGAAGATCGTCTCCCACGCCATCGTGGGTGGGCTGATTGCGCAAGCCACGGGCGGTGATTTCAAAACCGGGGCAGCGGCGGCAGGTCTCAACGAGGCGATGGTCAATGCCCTCTCGTCGGCAGCGCAGGGCAACGAGCAAGTGCACATGATGTTGTCGCAGTTGACCGGGCTGGTAGCCGCCGCGGCAGTGAATGGCGAGTTGGAAAAAGGAGTGCAGGTTGCACAGTCGGCAACCGAGTACAACCACTACTTGCATCGCAAGAACGCCGAGGCATTTGCCAAGGCCATCATCGACGCCTGCACCAAAGTGCCTAAGGAGTGCAAAGGTGATGCTTCCAAGGTCAGTCAGCAGGATCTGCTGGATGCCCTCGAAGTATCGGCGCAGCATGGCAAGGGTATAGAAACACTCAATCCCCAAGCGAAACTGCTGGTCGATCAGTTTAGGAAAGATTTCAAGGTTGATGACGACCTTTTCAAATACACCGAGTCTGAACAGGAACGCTTGGATGTCGAGCAGAAGTTCGAGCTCGCCGGGGCGGTTCTTTCAGGGGCCAATGCCTTGCGAGGGCTGGCGCGTAATGGCCCAAGCATCATCGAGTCGATAAAGTCCTGGTTCGGTGCCAGTGGCGCGACGCAAACGAAGACGCTGGAGAACGCTGCCAGTATCTGGGCAAAATCGCCCACGCAACGGGGCAACCTCATCGAGGCTCAATTGGCCAAGACCGAGTATGCTCCGGGCAAGGGTTGGTACAACGTAGGTCAGGAACGTGGTGGGTATTTCCCGTTGGTCGACTTCCAACAAGGCAATACCCTTGTCAGCCTGAAGTCGGTCAATACAACCGGTACTACTTGGCTGCCGCGGATGCAGGAACATATTCTGGATTTGGGGACCAATGGCGCCAAGGTTGATGGTCAACTCGCCAAGATGGTGCTGGACATTCGGGTTCAGCCAGGTGGTCTGAATGCCGCACAGCAACTCGTCAAATTTGGTGCCGATAACAACGTCACCGTGATTATCAAGGAATTTAAATGACTGATCGCAGGCTTGAACAGCTCAAGATCGTGTTCGCGCCAGAATGCATCTCTGCCGAGGCGGTGTTTGACCGCGTCATCGAGGTTCTGCAGCGGCTTTTTCCCGAACCACAGTTTTCGGTGCATGGGCGCGCGACGACGCTAGCGACGCTCAAGAAGAAGGTCCTGCAAAAGCCATCTTGGCCCAGTGGTGTGCAGTGCAATGGCTTGGAGTTGCGTTTCGCGGTCTTGGGCGGGCTGCACGACTATCTCTTGATCGCGGAGCACGTGCCGGGTGCGGCAGGACCTTGGCCTGTGTGGGTCGAGGCGTTCATGCAGCATCCCGGGTTCGTGCAAGCCTGGGTTGTCGACCAGGAGTATGACTATTGGCAAAACGCCAAGGACCCACTCCAGTATGACGCCGTTGGCAAGGACCATTCACACCTGGCAAAGCGCTCGAACGGGCTGCCTTTCCCGTTGGAACAGTTGGAAATCGACGTTTCCGACAACCCAGGGCGCTGGGCGTTGCGTGAGGGTTATGTCGAAGCGGTCGCTGCCCAGATGTGGCTCGGCGATAGATTCTGGAAATGCACTGGGGAGGCGCGCAAGGATCAGGTGCTTCAGGCTCCGGCGCTGACAACCCAGGTGCTGGACGGTGGGGTGATCAGCTTGGTAGCCGCTGCGGGTAGCTTTGTCGACAGCTCGACTGCGCAGATTCAACAGCAGCTGAGGGCGTTTCTCTACCCCGCGTAATGCGCAATGGGCCACCCGCTAGCCAGAAAGCAGGTGGCCGCATTGGTGGGCCGCATGCTTTCTGGTCGTTCGATGGCGGCAAGCGAGTATCGCGAGGCCCAGCGCCTCCCCTCAGCATTTCATTGACGTCAAAGCCCATCAACCCTTGCCCCAGCCTCGGCTTCTTGGCACCCTTTGCCAGCCATTGCGTCTCGTCAACACAAGGAACCCTCAAGGTGAGCTGGGAAAAAGTCGGTAAAACACTGGCCGCGTCGCTGGTCGTGGCGGCCTGCGTCGCGGCCTTCTACACGGTGCTGCGTGACGACGACCGGCTGCAGGCGCGCCTGACCTACGCCCACCTGACCTACCCCGGCCAGTTCAACGAGCGCGTCACCCAGGCCAACGACCTGCTCAAGTACGAACGCCTGCACGAGCGCGTCGGCAACATCGGCGCCGGCAATCTCGACCATCAGCAGGTCGACAAGCTGGTCGAACTGGCCCAGGCACCCTACCTGCAACTGTTCGCGCGGCCCTTCGAGGCCGGCCTGGTGGATCACCGCACCGGCCTGCTCATCGAATTGAACAACCCGCGCCAGCAAGCGCTGCAGGACGTGCAGATCCGCCTGCCGGCCAAAGGCCTGGTCCAGGTGCGCGATGCCGCTGGCAACGACACGTTGATCCCGACGTCGACCAACCTGATCGACATCCCGCTCATCGATGCCCAGGGCGACGCCAAGGTCTGGGTGTATTTCGACTCGGACTACTCGCAGATCCGCCAAGGCGGTATCAGTATCCATCAGGGCGGTGCCAGCGCGCAGATCCAGGTGGTGCGCGAATTCGTCGGTTTCCCCGCCTGGGTGGCGCGCTACAGCCACGAGTTGGTACTGCTGCTGGTGCTGCTGTCGGGCGCGGTGTCGCTGCTGGGTTACCGTACGCTGAAGCACCCCGCCCAGCGCGTGCAGTGCAGTCGCTGACGGGGTCGCGCGCGCCCGGCGATCAAGCGTCCCTTGCCCCAGGCGCAGCCATGCAAGTGGCGGCCTGCCAGCGGACCATGACTGCTCTGCAGCAAGCAAGGCGCCCCGCGGTTACCAGGCCAGGGGCGTGTCGAAGCCTTTCCAGCACACCCAGCGCCGCACCTCGGCGTGGGCGCCGGTGCCGATCTGCCATTGCGGCCGGCCGCTGTCCAGGGCGATCAACGAGATGAAGCCGGCGTGACTGGCCGCCACCAGGGTGCGGCCGTCGGCGCTGATGTCCAGGGCGCTGATGGTCGAGCCGAGGTAGTGTTGCCAGTGTTCGCCACCGTCCTCGCCAAAGGCGCGCAGGTAGCCATGGGCATCGCCGACGATGTACTCGCCGTCGCGGGCGACGCCGGCATAGATGCGCGCACCTTGCTGTAACAGCGGCGTGCGTGGATGGTCGCTGCCGGGCGCTGTGTCCAGCCCGGGCAGGTCGGCGACACGCACGCCAAGGCTGGCGCCTTGGTAGCGGTGGCAGGCATTGAGCAGCAACTGATCGCCGCGGCGGTTGAACAGGGCGAAATGCGCATACTCGCTGGCCGGTCCAATGCTTGCCAAGGGTTGCAGCTGTTCGTCGAGCAGCAGATGACGCCCGCGCTGTTCGCCCAGGGCGATCAGCCGGCCATCCGGGGCCAGGGCCGCGTGCGCCATGGCCAGGCCCAGGTCGATGTCGTCCGGGTCGACGCCTCGCTGCAGGTCGTCGAGGATGCTTTCCTGGCGCGGCAGCAGGCGGGTGGCGCCGCTGGCGGCGAGTACGAAGATGCCGTCGCCGCTCACCAACAGCACCCGCTGGCCGTCAGGGAAGGGTGTGAGTGTGATGGGTGCCGGCGGCAGGTCCAGCGGTTCGAACGGATAGCCCGGGGGCAGGCCTTCCAGGCCGTGGGGCCAGGCCAACCGCGCCACCAGCGGGCCGCCCCAGCCATCGGTGACGCGCACCCCTTCGGCGTTGGCCAGGGCATAGTAGCGTCGCTGCGGGCAGCGACCGAAATGGTTGATGCCTATCACCGGGGTGACGCTGTGGGCGTCGATGCGCAGCACCTGGCCCTTGTCTTGGGGCGGGCCAACCCGCGCCAGCAGGCTGCCGTCCTCCAGCAGTAACAGGGGGCCGACCCCCTGGGCCTGTTCGTCGAGCAACGGTAGCAGCGGCAGGTGCGCGGGCGGCCAGGCTTCGCGGAACAGCTGGCGCTGCGGCTCGTCGACACCCGGCCGGTTAATCGCCAGCAAGGCGGCCTGCCAGGCCTCGAGCAGGTGCCCGGTGGTCGGCGCCGGCGGCTGCGCGAGGTCGTCCCATCCGTGCGCGCGGCCCTGCGCGACGTACTGGTTGACGGCCTCGGCATAGGCGATCACCGCCTCGCGCCACTGCTGCTGGGGGTGCTGCTTGTTCATGGCGGATCGAACTCCTTGTTCCGCAATGTTGTCAGGAAGGGTGCATCAAAACGGTGCATGGTACTCCGTCCGCGTCTGTGGTTGTGAGGCCCGGGCTTGATGCGTACCATGCCGGGCATCCTTTCAATAAAAAACGTGCGTCACCGGGCCTGGAGCGGGCAGGTGGGGCGCGTCATATCGCCTTGTCCGCGGAGAACAGTTTTTCCCCATGAATGGTCCCGTACCCACCTCGTTGCCCCCCACCACCGGCAACGGCAGCTGGCTGAGCGTCATCGCCCTGGCGCTGGCGGCGTTCATCTTCAACACTACCGAGTTCGTCCCGGTGGCGCTGCTCAGCGATATCGGCCGCAGCTTCGACATGAGCACCGCGCAGGTCGGCCTGATGCTGACCATCTACGCCTGGGTGGTGGCGCTGGCCTCGCTGCCGATGATGCTGATGACTCGCAACATCGAGCGGCGGCGCCTGCTGCTATTGGTGTTCCTGGTGTTCATCCTCAGCCACCTGTTGTCGTGGTTGTCGCAGAGCTTCGCCATGCTGCTGGTGAGCCGCATCGGCATCGCCCTGGCCCATGCCGTGTTCTGGGCCATCACCGCCTCGTTGGCGGTGCGCGTGGCGCCGCCCGGGCAACAGGCCAAGGCGCTGGGCTTGCTGGCCACCGGCACCACCCTGGCGATGGTCATGGGCATCCCGCTGGGGCGGGTGGTGGGCGAGGCCTTGGGCTGGCGCATCACCTTCCTGTGCATCGCCGGTGTGGCCCTGGCGACCATGCTCTGCCTGATGAAGTCGCTGCCGCTGCTGCCGAGCCAGAACTCAGGTTCCCTGCGCAGCCTGCCGATCCTGTTCAAGCGCCCGGCGCTGGTGATCACCTATGCGCTGGTGACCCTGGTGATCACCGCGCAGTTCACCGCCTACAGCTACATCGAGCCGTTCGCCTTGCATGTGGCGCAGATCGGCGGCGAGCGCACCACGCTGCTGCTGTTGCTGTTCGGCGGTGCCGGCGTGTTCGGCTCGTTGCTGTTCAGCCGCTACAGCGACCGCTATCCCCATGGCTTCCTGGTCGGGGCGATCGGCGCCCTGGCCGCCTGCCTGTTGCTGCTGCTGCCACTGTCGGGCAACTTCTATGTCTTTGCTGGCCTGAGCATGGTCTGGGGCGTGGCGATCCTCAGCTTCAGCCTGGCCTTGCAATCCAAGACCCTCAAGCTGGCCTCGGACGCCACCGATGTGGCCATGGCACTGTTCTCGGGCATCTACAACATCGGTATCGGCGGCGGCGCCTTGCTCGGCAGCATCGTCAGCAGCCAGACGGGCGTTGCTCACATCGGCCTGGTGGGCGGCAGCGTGGCCGTGGTCGGCTTGCTGCTGGCGCTGGCCAGTACCCGGCGCTTTCGCCAGGCGTTGGGGCATCCGCCGGCCTGACCTTCGTCTCAAGACTTTTCATACAGAGCCTGGAACGATTGTGCAGCCATCAGCGCTGGGCGAACGCCAAGTTGATGCCCAGCCCGGCGAACGAGGCGGCAAAGCCACGGCGCAGCCAGGCCTGGACCTTGGGCGAGTCGATCACCGCGCGGCGGAACAGGTGGGCGAGCAGGCCATAGAGCACGAACACGACGAAGGTCATGGCCATGAACACGGCGCTCAGGCCGAGCATCTGCACGGTCGCGGAGCCCGCGTGCGGGTCGATGAACTGCGGCAGGAAAGCCAGGAAGAACAGCGTCAACTTGGGGTTGAGGATGTTCAGCAGGCAGGCCTTGAGCACCAGTTGCCCGGCACTGGCGGGGGCGGCCTTGGCATCCACGGCGAAGGCCGCGCGATCGCGCCAGGTGGCGTAGGCCAGGTACAGCAGGTAGGCGACGCCGGCGAACTTCAGCCCCTGGAACGCCAGGGCGCTGGTGTGTAGCAGCGCCGATAGGCCCAGCACCGAGGCCAGCAGGTGCGGGACGATGCCCGAGGTACAGCCCAAGGCGGTCCACAGGCAGGCGCGGCGCCCGGCCACCAGGGCGCTGGAGACGGTGAGGATGACCCCGCTGCCGGGGATCAGCACGATGATCAGGGCGGTGAGCAGAAATTCCAGGCTTGGCATCGCAGGCAGCTCCTTGCAGTCGGCGGTGGATGCACTATACGCCCGGCGCCAGGCGCTGCAACATCTGCTCCGGGCGCAGGGAGGCGAAGCGCTCGCCCAGCCACTGGTGCAACTGCGCCACGGCGGGGGTGAGCTGCTTGCGGTGCGGGCACACCAGGGTCACCGGGGTCAGTTCGCCCGGATGCTCGGGCAATAGCACCTCCAGTTCGCCGGCGACGACGTTGCTGCTGACATCCAGCCACGACTTGTAGACGATCCCTTCGCCCTCCAGGGCCCAGCGCCGCACCACATCGGCGTCGTCGCTGAACAGCGGCCCGCGCACCTGCACGGTACGGTTGCCCAGGCGCCACTTGTCGTACACCCGGCTCTGTTGCAGGTACAGCAGGCAGTCGTGCTGCAGCAGGTCGTCGGGGCCGCGCGGGCGGCCATGGCGGGCCAGGTAATCGGGCGAGGCCACCAGTACCCGGCGATTCCACGGCGCCAGGGGCAGGGCGATGTAGTTGGCGTCTTCGTTCAGGCCGTAGCGGATGGCGACATCCACCGGGTCGCGGTACAGGTCGGCCAACTGGTCGGAGAGAAAGAACCGCAGGCCCAGCCCTGGATGCTCGCGGCGAAACGCGCTGAGCCATGGCCGCAGCAGGTTGCGGCCCATGTCCGAAGGCGCCGCCACCTGCAGCACGCCGCGCAGGCCGCTGTGGCTGCCATGCAGGTCTTCACGGCCCTGGCGCAGGGCTTCGAGCACCCGCTGGGCGGTGGGCAGGTACAGCTCGCCCTCGGCGGTCAGGCGCAGGCTGCGGGTGGTGCGGGCAAACAGCCGCACATCGAGCTCGCGCTCCAGGCGCTTGACCGCCGCCGCCACCTGGCCGGGCAGCAGGTCGGCCTCGTGGGCGGCCGCGGTGAAACTGCCCAGGGCGCTGGCCCGGGTGAACAGTTCCAGGTCGGTGATACGCAGCATTTTCACTCCAGGGATGAAAGTGTTGCTGCATTGTGCTGGTTTTTCTTTCGTGGCGGGAAGATAAGATTTGCCTCATTCACGATCCCTTGAGGAATTGCCGTAGATGGACACCGTTACTCTCGCCAAGCGCCGTTACACCACCAAAGCCTACGATGCCAGCCGCAAGATCCCCCAGGCCACCATCGATGCCTTGCTCGAGCAACTGCGCCACAGCCCTTCGTCGGTCAACTCGCAGCCCTGGCACTTCATCGTCGCCGACAGCGCCGAAGGCAAGGCGCGCCTGGCCAAGGCCACCGACGAACGCTTTGCCTACAACAGCCCGAAAATTCGCGATGCCTCCCATGTGCTGGTGTTCGCCGCCCGTACCGAGATGACCGAAGCCCACCTGCAGGCGGTGTTGCGGCAGGAGGCCAGCGACGGTCGTTTTCGCACGGAGCAGTCGCGGGACGCCCAGGACCAGACGCGTCGCGGTTATGTGAACCTGCACCGGCATGACTTCAAGGACGTGCAACACTGGATGGAGAAGCAGGTCTACCTGGCGTTGGGTACTGCGTTGCTGGGCGCCGCCGCCCATGGGCTGGACGCCACGCCGATCGAAGGTTTCGATGCCAAGGCCCTGGATGCCGAGCTGGGCCTGCGTGAGCGTGGCTACACCAGCGTGGTGCTGTTGAGCCTGGGCTATCGCAGCGAGGAAGACTTCAACGCCGAGTTGAGCAAGTCGCGCCTGCCGGCCGCCGAGGTGTTCACCTTCCTCTGATGGCGGCGGTTGGCACCGGCGCTGCCGGTGTTCGCCAGCAAGGCGACACCGGGGTGCCAGGCTTAAACCGCCCGGGCCTGTAGCAGGCGCACGCCCAGCCCGATGAACAGCGCACCACAGGCCCGCTTGAGCCACGCCGCGGCAGGTGAGGCCTTCAGGCGCTGGCCAAAGCGGTGGGCGGTGATGCAATAGCACGTATGCACCAGGCAGACGATCAGCGAGCAACTCAAGTACATCATCGCGAACTGGCCGAACAGCGACCGCCCCGGTTCGAGAAACTGCGGCAGGAAGGCGCAGAAGAACACCAGGGTCTTGGGGTTGCTGATCGACACCACGAAAGCCTCCACGGCGATGCGCCATGGCGCCCGCACTGGCGCCTGGCCAGCCTGCACTGGCGCCAGCCCAGGCTTGGCCGGCGCCAACAGTTGGCGTAGGCCGAGGTAGATCAGGTAGGCCGCGCCGGCCAGCTTCAACAGCAGGAACGCCGTGGGCAACGACACCAGCAGGGCGCCCACGCCCATGGCCACGGCGCTGATCGCCAGCAGTTGCGCGGTGAGGTTGCCCAGCAGCGTCATGCCCATCCCTGACGGGCCATGGCGCAAGGCGTTGCGCACGGTCAGCAGGACGTTGGGGCCGGGGATCAGCGAGGTCAGCAGGTAGGCGAAGGAGAAAGTCAGCCAGAGGTGAAGTGCCATGCAGCGCATCCTTTGCGCGAGGAAAGCAGCACGATGCCACAAGCGGGTTGCAACTGAAATACCTGGCTGGCAGCGCCTGGCTTTACTCGCCAGCGACGCCGCTCCCACGCCGCCGTTCAAGCCACTGCCAGGCGTGCCTACCAGAGCGCCACCGCCGCCCCATTCACCACCCGCGCGAACACCGCCAGCGCCGTGTCGATATCCGCTTCCTGGGTATGGCGCCCCAGGCTCAGGCGCACGCTGTTGCGTGCCTGGCGCTCGTCCAGGCCCAGTGCCAGCAGTACATGCGAGGCCGCGTTGCTTGCCGAGTTGCACGCCGAGGTGCTGGACAACGCCAGCTCGCCGGCCAGAGCCAGGCTGTTGAAACCCTTGGCGTCGATGCACAGGTTCAAGGTGTGGGGAATACGCTGCAACGGACAGCCATTGAGGCTCACCCCGGGCAGGGCCAGCAGACCGTCGCGCAATCGCTTGGCCAGTTGCGCAATGTGTTGGTATTCGGTTTCGCCCGGCTGGCCTGCGAGGGCGAAGGCGCTGCCCATGCCGACGATCTGGTGGGTGGGCAGGGTGCCGGAGCGCAGGCCGCGCTCATGGCCGCCGCCATGCATCTGCGCGCGCATCAGTGGGCGCGCGCGGGGGCCGACGAACAACGCGCCGATGCCCTTGGGGCCATAAACCTTGTGCGCCGAGAACGACATCAGGTCGACTGCCTGCTGGCCCAGGTCGATCAGCACCTTGCCCACCGCCTGGGCGGCATCCACATGCAGCAGCGCCCCATGCGCACGCACCAGGGCGCCGACCTGGGCGAAGTCGGTGACCGTGCCCAGTTCGTTGTTCACCGCCATCAGCGATACCAGCCGGGTGTCTGGGCGCAGCGCCGCGCGCACGGCGTCGGGCTGGATCAGGCCCTGGTCGTCCGGCGCCAGGCGGGTCACCGCCCAGCCCAGCCGCTCCAGTTCGGCGGCGGTGTCGAGCACGGCTTTGTGTTCAAGCTGGCTGGTGATCAGGTGCCCAGGTTGCCCGCAGCCTTGGGCGATGCCTTTGAGCGCCAGGTTGTTGGATTCGGTGGCGCCGGAGGTCCACACCAGTTCATCGGCCTGGGCGCCAACCTGCGCGGCGACCTGGGCCCGGGCCTGCTCGACCGCTTCGCGGGCGGCCTGGCCATGGGCATGGCCGCTGGAGGCTGGGTTGCCGAACGTGGCGTCGCGGCCCAGGCAACTGAGCATGGCGGCGATGACGCGGTCATCGACCGGGGTGGTGGCGGCGTAATCGAAGTAGAGCGGGGTGCTGGGCATGATCGCGGCGAGTCCGTGCAGGGACGCCGCCAGTCGGCGCCCATGCACAGCATCCTACCGGGAGGTGGAGGTGAATGTTTTTCCTATGTGGCTGTGGTTCGCGGTGTTTGCGAAACAAAAATCTCCAGGTTTGCCTAGATGGGGAAAATTTTTCTGGGATTGCTGGGTGAGCATCAAAACCATTGCCAAGGTGCTTGCTTGGTCACCATCACCAGCACGATGAGGAACATGCCACTGAACCCGGCAACGCCCATCCACAGCCACCAGCGGTAGAGCCGCCGATACTGCGCCCCTAGCGTGGTGTTGGCCTGGGCGGCCTGTTCGGCCAGAACCTGCATGCGCTTTTGCAACAGCAGCACCGGCAGCCACAGCGCCCCCACGCTGAAGAAGATCAGCAGCGCGCCTTGTAGCCAGTCCGCTGACCAGGGCATGCCAGCCAGGCTGACCATGGCGTAGCCACTGAGCAATTGCACCAGGCCCGCCGGCGTGGTGATCCAGGCATCGAAACGCACCACCATGCGCGCCACTGCGGCGATCACCCGGGGATCGTTGCCACGGTGCGCGGCGACCAGGTACAGGTAGGAACCCATGCCGAAGCCAAACAGGAACACCGCGGCAATCAGGTGCAGGTACTTGAGCAGCAGGTAGTCCATCTCAGCCCCGCCCGCGCTGGTAGCTGACGCTGTAGCGTACCTTGTCCGGCGCGTCGATCGCCGCCAGGTATTCGGCGACACTGATCTCGCCGACACAAGGCCGGGCACCCGGTGCCGGCGCATGGCCCGCCACCACCTTGGCCATCAACGCCACCGAGGCGCAGCTGGGAATCTCCGGCCCCAGGTCGTCGCGGGCGCTGACCTGGGCGCGCATGCGCAGCGGCTGCCCGTCTGGGTCGGTGCCTCGCACGTCCAGGTACATCGCGCTCTTGCCGTCGCCAAGGCGTTCGAAGTGACCGCCCAGACGATGCAGGCGCCGGGCCCAGGGCAGCGGATCGCGCACCAGGGCGCACTTGACCAGCCATGCCAGGCTGGCATTGGCCAGGCCGCCGAGCATCAGCCCTGAACCTGCCTTGAAGGCCAGGTTCCGGGCACCATAGCGCTGGGCGAAGATGTCCATGTCCGGCACGTCGACATTGTTCAGCAGGCGCCAGCCCAGCCCCGGCAAGTGCCGCAGTTGCAGGCCGAGCCAGCCGTCCACCTCCCGTGGGCGGCCGTCGCGCCATTGACGGATTGGTCGTCCGGCATAGGCCAGCACGCCTTCGATGGTGGATAGCCCGGGCATTTTCGCCGACGAGGAAATGCCGTGTTCGATAGTGTCGATCCGGCCGAACTGCTGGCGTTGCTCGTCGAGGATCGCCGACGACAGGCTGGGTACCGAGCTGCAGCCACTGAGCAGCGCGACCTTGGCCTGGCGGGCGCGTGCGTCCAGGCGTGCGATGCCGTTGACGAACAGCCGGCAATCGGCGAGATCGCAGTAGTGCACGCCTGCCTCGATGCACGCCTCGGCAACGTTGTACGGCTGGCCCTGGAACGGGCCGCCGGTATGGATGACCCAGTCGATACTCTGTGCGCGCAGGGCCTCGGCGAAGCCTGCGGCCATGGCATCGCCGCACCAATGCCCGTCCAGGCTGGCGTCAGGACCCTGGAGTTGCTGGGCCAGTGCTTGCAGCTGGCTGGCATTGCGCCCGGCGATGACCAGTTGCACGCCGGCCATGCGATTCAAGTGGCGGCTGATGATTCGGCCAAAATTGCCGTAGGCGCCGATCACCAGGATCCGGGTGGCCATGCTCTGTTCCTTGTGCAGTGAGTCTGGAGCGCCCGCGTGCGGGCGGCGCAAGGGTCACCGAAAGGGCTGGGCAATGCAAGTTGCGCGACAGGGCTCAGGCGCTTTCCAGCGCCTGTTGGTCCTGGGCCACCACCCGCTCGCACAACTCGATGATCTGCTCGCGCATCCAGCGGTTGGCGGGGTCCTGGTCGGTGCTTTCGTGCCAGTACAGGTGGGTTTCCAGGGCCGGGATCTCCACCGGCAACGGCTGGTGGCGCAACTGGTGGCGGCGGGCGAAGCGCTCGGGCACGGTCATCACCATGTCGGTCTGCTGCAACACCTGCGAGGCCATCAGGTAGTGCTGCGAGCGCAGCGCCACGCGGCGCTGCACGCCCATCTTGCCCAGGGCCAGGTCGACGTAGCCCAGGCCGTTGCGGCGGCTGGAAATATGGATGTGGGTCATGCCCAGGTAGCTGTCCAGGGTCAGCTTGCTCTCGGCCAGCGGATGGCCAGGGCGCATGGCGCACACGTAGTGGTCCTGCATCAGCTTGACGTGGCGCACCTGCGGGTCGGTATTGAGCGGCGCGTCGACGGCGAAGTCCAGGCGCCCGGCGGCCAGTTCCTTGGTGGTTTCGCGGCGCTTGCACAGGAAACTCTCGATCACCAGCGCCGGGGCCAGGCGCCGCAGGCGCTGGAACAGCGGCGGCAGGATCACCGCCTCGGTGAGGTCGGTCATGCTGATGCGAAAGGTCTTGCTGGCCTGCAGCGGGTTGAAGATGCGGCTCTCCTGCACCGAGGTGCGCAGCAGCGACAGGGCGTTGCGCACCGGGCCGATGATGTTCTGTGCCATGGGCGTGGGCACCATGCCCTGGGCGGTGCGCACGAACAGCGGGTCGTTGAAGGTCTCGCGCAGTCGCGACAGGGCGTTGGACACCGCCGGCTGGGTGATGCCGACGATTTGCCCGGCGCGGGTCAGGTTGGCTTCGGTGTAGATGGCGTCGAAGACGATGAACAGGTTGAGATCGACCTTGCTGAGGTTCATGGGCGCCGCTCTTTGTTGGAGTTATCGGTCGATCATATATCGGTTATGAATGTTTATACACGTAGAAAATAGGCTAGGTGGATGAAGGGTGACTGTTCTAGGCTCAGCCCATGTTCTTCATTGACTGAAGGTAGCCCCGATGGATTTCGCCTATTCGCCCAAGGTCCAGGCGCTGCGCGAGCGTGTCAGCGCGTTCATGGATGCATACGTATACCCGGCCGAGCCGGTGTTCGAACGCCAGGTCGCCGAGGGTGACCGCTGGCAGCCCACTGCGATAATGGAAGAGCTCAAGGCCAAGGCCCAGGCCGAGGGCCTGTGGAACCTGTTCCTGCCCGAGTCCGAGTATGGCGCCGGGCTTAGCAACCTGGAGTACGCGCCGCTGGCCGAGATCATGGGCCGTTCGCTGCTGGGGCCGGAGCCGTTCAACTGCTCGGCGCCGGACACCGGCAACATGGAAGTGCTGGTGCGCTACGCCAGCGAGGCGCAGAAGCGCCAGTGGCTCGAGCCGCTGCTGCGCGGCGAGATCCGCTCGGCGTTCGCCATGACCGAGCCGGACGTGGCCTCCTCGGACGCCACCAACATGGCCGCCACTGCCGTGCGCGACGGTGATGAGTGGGTGATCAACGGCCGCAAGTGGTGGACCTCTGGTGCCTGCGATCCGCGCTGCAAGGTGATGATCTTCATGGGCCTGTCCAACCCCGAAGGCCCCCGCCACCAGCAGCACTCGATGATTCTGGTGCCCACGGACGCGCCGGGGGTGAAAATCGTCCGCCCGCTACCGGTGTTCGGCTACGACGACGCGCCCCACGGCCACGCTGAAGTGGTGTTCGAGAACGTGCGGGTGCCTTACGAGAACGTACTGCTAGGCGAGGGCCGTGGCTTCGAAATCGCCCAGGGCCGCCTCGGTCCAGGCCGTATCCACCACTGCATGCGCTCGATCGGCATGGCCGAGCGTGCCCTGGAACTGATGTGCAAACGCTCTGTCGAGCGCACGGCCTTCGGCAAGCCACTGGCGCGGCTGGGCGGCAACATCGACAAGATCGCCGACTCGCGGATGGAGATCGACATGGCCCGGTTGCTGACGCTCAAGGCCGCCTACATGATGGACACCGTCGGCAACAAGGTGGCGCGCAGTGAAATCGCGCAGATCAAGGTGGTGGCGCCCAATGTCGCGCTCAAGGTGATCGACCGGGCCATCCAGATCCATGGCGGGGCAGGGGTTAGCGGTGATTTCCCGTTGGCCTACATGTATGCGATGCAACGCACGCTGCGTTTGGCAGACGGACCGGATGAGGTGCACCGGGCGGCGATTGGCAAGTACGAGATTGGCAAGTATGTGCCGAAGGAGATGTTGCGTAGCGGGCACTGAAGTGCATTGTGACCAGCCCGCTCAGGTTCGGCTGCACGCCTGAACAGGCTGGTTACAGGGTTGGCTTTAAGACTTTTCTCTAGGCATGGTAGGAAAGGTCTCTTTCACTTTTTCTCGGATAACAGGGCGAACTTCATTTGTTAGGTTCTTGAGCTTTCAGGGCAAAAGGAACCTGCTTATGTATCGCGTCAGTCTTGACGGGAAAGGCCAGGCAGTAGATGGCGATGTCACCACCACGGGTGCAATCTGCATTGCCAGCGGTGAGGGTTACATCTGTGATGGGCGAAAGGTCCTGCGGGTCGGGGACTCGACTACCGAATGTCCGCTCTGCTGCCAGCCTGGCGTCGTTGTAGAGGGCTACCTCGGGTGGATTTCCGACGGTCAGCCACTGGCGATGGATGGTTCACTGGTTGCCTGTGGCTGCCCGAACGGCAGTAACAGGGTGGTTGCTCCCTTGGATGGAGTGGCGCCGTCCAGTCATCCCCTGCATGGCAGGCAGACGAACGCGGCGACGGCCTCCGGCGCCCGCACTCTCCATGCCCCAGCCAACGCACAGATGCCTGGCGCCATCGCGTCTGCGCAAGCCGGGTTGGAACCCGGTTTTCATATCGTTCCCCGCAGCATGTCCGGGCCCCAGGTACTGGCGCAGTTGTTGGCGCAGGACAGCACACTGCCTATTGCACGCATCCAGCGCCTGAACCCCACCTTCGACCAAGGTTTCAAGGCCGGTGAAATCTTCGTCCTCGGTGACCCCGACAACCACCACGCCTGCACTCGCGAGGAAGCCGACCTGATGGCTGCGGCGCAGCGGGCGCGGGAGGCACTGGCTGTGCTCGACGAGCAGGAAGCCAACTTCATGATGCAGCACATTGGCGAGATCGCCGGGGTGCTCAATGGTGCGAGTCAATCCATGGGCATTGGCAAGGACATGCTGTCGCGTGGGCTGGGGCAGGTGGGAGATACACTCAAGGGGCTGGAAACCCGATCTACCTGAAAAGGCGCATGAAGCTAGGTATGTACTGCATTCTGATCGCTGTTGGCTGGATGGCTTTCGTTGCTCTTCTGGTGCAGTTCAAGCGCGTTTCCATTTGCATGGCCGGGTCGAGTGAACGTTGCCCATCGTAGATGCTCATGTTGGTCCGACAAGCCTGCCCCGCATTAGTAGAGTTTCAGGTACCAATGCAGGGCCCGGTGGTCAGGCGCTTACTCAAGACGTCTTGAGGTCCAGCAGCAGATATCAGCCCAGCGGATTCAAGCCCCCGCCGCCAGCTTTGCACCCACCTGCCGACGACGATAGGCACTGTCCCGGCTGGCCAGCCACCAATACAGCGGCGAGGTGATCGCCAGCCCCACCAGCCATGACAGGTCGGCACCATTGATGTGCGCCGACACCGGCCCGACATACAGCGGCGTGTTCATGAACGGGATCTGCACCGCGATACCCACCGCATAGGCGATCAGCGCCTGGGGGTTGTAGCGGCCGTAGATACCGCCATCGACCTTGAAGATCGACTGGATGTCGTAGTCGCCCTTGTGGATCACATAGAAGTCGATCAGGTTGATCGCCGTCCACGGCACCAGCACCACCAACAGCACCAGCACCATGTCGACGAAGTGGCCGATGAAGTCCGCCGAGGCGAACACCGCCACCACGCAGCAGCCCGCCAGAACGATCAGCGACAGCAGCGCACGGCTCTTGGCGGTGGGGATCCAGCGGTAGGCGAAGGTCTGTACCAGGGTAATGATCGACAGCACCGCGCCATACAGGTTGAGGGCGTTGTGGCTGATCACGCTGAGCAAAAACAGCACCAGCATCAGCGGGCCGAGGCTGCCGGTGGCGAGCTTGACCGCGTCCATGGTGTCCATGCCCGCCGGGATCGCCAGCACCGCGACCGCGCCGAAGATGAACGATAGGCTCGAACCCAGGGCCGAGCCCAGGTAGGTGGTCCAGAAGGTCGATGAAACCTTCACGTCGGCCGGCAGGTAGCGCGAGTAGTCCGACACATAGGGGGCGAAGGCGATTTGCCACAGCGCCGCCAGCGACACCGTGGCCAGCCAGCCGGCCAGGTTGAAGCCGCCGCGGCTGAGGAAGTCGTCGCTTTGCACATGGCTGAAGATATAGCCAAAGCCGACCACGATGCCGATGCCCAGCACCCAGGTGCCGATACGGTTGAGCAGGTGGATGAAGCGGTAGCCGATGATGCCGATGATGCCCGAGCCCAACGCGCCGACGATGATGCCCACCGGTACCGGCACGGCGTCGACCACACCGTGCAGCGATTTGCCGGCGAGCACGATGTTGGAGGCGAAGAAGCCGATGTACATGACCCCGGCGATCACCACCACCAGCAGCGCGCCGAGCGAGCCGAACTGGGCGCGGCTCTGGATCATCTGCGGGATGCCCATCTGCGGGCCCTGGGCCGAGTGCAGGGCCATCAGCACGCCGCCGAGCAGGTGCCCGACCAGGATGGCGACGATGCCCCACAGCAGGTTGAGGTGGAACAACTGCACGCCCAGGGCGCCGGTGACGATGGGCAGCGGGGCGATGTTGCCGCCGAACCACAGGGTGAACAGGTCCCTTACCTTTCCATGGCGGTCTTGCGGTGGCACGTAGCCGATCGTGTGTTTCTCGATGAGGGGTGCCGAATTGGCTGCACGGGTCATGACGGACTCCAAGGCAAGGTGGGGCAAGCGGGGCTGCCCAGGTGCGTGCCGGCAACGGGCGACGCGTTCTTGTTGGAGCGATGATGCGGGGCGGGTGGGGCGGGGGAAATTAGTAAATTTGTGGTTATGGACGTTAAAAAACCTAAGGCTGGGGCGTGCACATGCACGGATCACCCACATTGGCTGCGCTCATGGAACAAACCGCACCTCATTGATTTAGCGTGCCCCCTGTAGGAGCCGGCTTGCCGGTGAACCAGGCGCGCGGTGGTTGGAATCTGACGGTTTGAATTCAAGAGGGCCGGGGCTGCTTTGCAGCCCTTTCCGACCGCTCCGACGCCTCGGCAAGGCCGCGTCTACATCGGCAACACCCGGTCCTGGATCACCTCCTTCATCACCAGTGTCGAACTGAGCCGCTTGACGTTGGGGATGCTGGTCAACTGCTCGTCGTACAGCTTCTGGAACGCCGGCAGGTCCTTGGCCACCACGTGCAGCAGGTAGTCCGGGTCGCCGAACAGCCGCTGTGCCTCGACGATCTGCGCGATCTCGCCCAGGGCCGCCTCGAAGTCCGCGACCGGTTGGCGGGTGACCTCGCGCAGGGTTACGAACACCAGCGCGGCGAAGTTCAGGCCCAGCGCGGCCGGGGCCAGGCGGGCGTGGTAGCCGAGGATGGCGCCGGATTCTTCCAGGGCCTTGAGCCGGCGGTGGCAGGGCGACAGGCTCAGGCCCACACGATCGGCCAGTTCGGTCACCGACAGGCGACCGTCTTTTTGCAGCTCGGCAAGGATTTTTCGATCGGTACGGTCCATGGGGAAGATTCTTCCGTGTTTTTGCCTTGGATGGGCAATATACGAAAGAAAGTCCCTCGGCGATATCCGTAATCTTGCTTTCACTAAAAACCGTTGTGAAAGGAAACCATCGAAGTGGCCATGAGTGTATTGGCGGCGTTCTGGGCCGTCTCGTTCCTGTTCGTGATCACCCCGGGCGCCGACTGGGCCTATGCCATCTCCGCTGGCATGCGTGGCCGTTGGGTGGGGTCGGCGGTGGCGGGGATGTTGTCCGGGCATTTTCTCGCCACGCTGATCGTCGCCGCCGGCGTCGGCAGCCTGATCGCCGGGCATCCGCTGGCACTGACCTTGCTGACCCTGGCCGGTTGCCTGTACTTGCTGTGGCTGGGCGGAAACCTGCTGCTCAACCCCGCGGTGCCCGAGGCGGGGGCCAGCGGCGAGGGCGACAGCGGCTCGCGTTGGGCGCTCAAGGGGTTCTGCGTCAGCGGGCTCAACCCCAAGGTGTTCCTGTTGTTCCTGGCGTTGCTGCCGCAGTTCACCGACCCGCAATCGAGCTGGCCACTGCCGCTGCAGATCCTGCTGCTGGGGCTGGTGCACCTGTGCAGTTCGCTGGTGATCTACCTGCTGGTGGGCTATGGCGCCAAGGCGGTGTTGCGCACCCGCCCGGCAGCGGCGCGGCTGGTCGGGCGGGTGTCGGGGGTGGTGATGATCGCGATTGCGCTGGGCTTGGTGGTAGGGCAGTTGGCCTAGGCGCGATCCAACGCGTTATGGAGCCGGCGCCACCTGTTGCATCTCCACCCCATCGAGCAACGCCTCGACCACCGCCTTGGCGGCATCCAGCCCATGGTCGTTGGCCATCAGCAAGTCCTGGCAGGTGCCGCTTGCCAGTTCCATGGCCTTGAGGTTGGTGGCGAACGCGCCCTTGAGCAGGGTGGACAGGTGCACCAGGGCATCTTCGAGATCGACGCCCTCGCGCACGGCGAACAGCGACGGGTGGCTGCACTCGCAATTGCCGAAACTGCAAGGGGCCGTGGTGGCGCGGGAAGGGGGATCGGGTAGACCTTTCGTCATTGTGTCGCTCCTTGATTCAATGGAGCCGCCACTCGACGTGACCAAACGAATGGGTGGCGACTGTGCGCGGGTTGGTCAACCGGGAATCAAGGAAACCGGCGCGCACGGAGGCGCCCCACGCACAGCCGCCATAACACGAGACAGCCGGGCACAAAAAAGCGCCAACTGAATCGCTATGCGGCGCTTGTGCGCCTTGATGTTCGCGGGTGACCAAACCCGGCTGCTGGACTTACAGCAGCGGCGCAAGGTTACCGGGCTCAGCGAAGCGTTTCAAGGCAGGTTCATCTGCGGATACACTTGCCCCACTCACAACAACAAGGATGTGCATGATGCCCGAAACCAGCAACCTGTTAGCGTTCGCCCTGATCAGCCTGGGCATGGTCCTGACGCCTGGGCCGAACATGATCTACCTGATCTCCCGTTCCATCTGTCAGGGCCGCGTGGCAGGGCTGATTTCTTTGGGCGGGGTGGCCCTGGGCTTCATCTTCTACATGCTTTGCGCCGCGCTGGGCATCACCGCCCTGGTGATGGCGGTGCCGTTTGCCTATGACGCCTTGCGCATCGGCGGTGCCTTGTACCTGCTGTACCTGGCCTGGCAGGCGTTGCGCCCCGGCGGTCGCTCGCCGTTCCAGGTTCGCGACCTGCCGGCCGACAGCCCGCGCCGGTTGTTCGCCATGGGTTTTCTGACCAACCTGCTCAACCCCAAGATCGCCGTCATGTACCTGTCGCTGATGCCACAATTCATCGAGCCGGGCCACGGCAGCGTGCTGGCGCAGTCGCTGGTGCTGGGTACTACCCAGATCGCTATCAGCGTCACGGTCAACGCGCTGATCGCCTTGATGGCCGGCTCCATTGCCGTTTTCCTCGCCGGACGCCCCTTGTGGCAGCAACTGCAGCGCTGGTTGATGGGCACCGTGCTGGCCGGTTTGGCCCTGCGCATGCTGGCCGAAGGGCGGCACTGAATGTCGCGGTGATGTCAAGGGAACGTTTTGCCAGCGGGTGATTTCTTACCCTCATGGATGGCAACGTGCCCGGGACGACCGAGACATGAAAACGCGCCAGCAGAGCAAAACTGTCAACCTGAAGTCACCGCCGCCTTGCCTGCTGGGCAGCGACGCGGTCAGTGGCCTGCTGCGCGCCATGGACTGGCGTGATTCGCCCCTGGGGCCGCCACAGGCTTGGTCGCCGGGGCTGCAGGCGATCATGGCCACGCTGCTGCCGGCCCAGGCGCAGATCGTGCTGTTCTGGGGGGCGCAGTACATTGCCCTGTACAACGATGCCTACGGGCCGAGCATCGGTATCAAGCACCCGCGGGCGCTGGGGCGGCCGGCCGAGGAAAACTGGCGCGAGCTGTGGGGCGACCTCGAGCCGCTGCTGCGCGGCGTGCGTGAGACCGGCACGACGTTCGCCGCCAAGGATCGGCCGTTCTACATCGAACGCCAGGGCCTGGGCGAGACGACCTATTTCGATGTGTCCTACTCGGCGGTACGCGAGGCCGACGGCAGCGTCGGTGGGGTGTTGTGCATCGTCACCGACACCACCGAACGGGTGCGCTTCCAGCGCCGCCAGGCCTTTTTGCTGGAGCTGCATCAGGCCTTGCCGGGGTTGGGCGATGCCGAGCGCATCGAGGCCCACGCGATCCGCCGCCTGGGCGAGGAACTGGGCGCGGCGCGGGTATGCTTCGGTGAGGACCTGGGCGATGCCTGCCACTACCGGGTAAGCCAGGAGTGGGCCGCTGGCGTGCCTTCGCTGGTTGGCGACAACCCTTACGCCAGCCTTGATCCGACGCTGTACGGCGCGCTGCTGGCCGGCCAGCTGGTGCGTCACGAGCCCCTGGCCGATGCGCCGCAGCTGGGCGCCAGCCTGCATGTTCCGGTGCTGCGCGCCGAACGCCTGGAGGCGATGCTCGCGGTGTACTTCCATGGCCCGCACCTGTTCGTCGAGGATGAGTGCCTGCTGGTCGAGGAGACCGCCAAGCAGGTCTGGGCGGCGCTGACCCATGCCCGTGCCGAGCGCGCGCTGCACGCGCTGAACGAGAACCTCGAGGAGCGTGTGGCGCGCATGCTGGCCCAGCGCGAGTCTGCCCTGCTGCAGTTGCATGAGGCGCGCAAGATGGAAATGATCGGCCAACTCACCGGCGGTATCGCCCACGACCTCAACAACATGCTGACGCCAATCATCGCCTCGCTCGAACTGCTGCGCCGGCATCCGCAGCCGGAGCGCGCCGAGCGCCTGATCGACGGCGGCCTGCAGGCCGCGGAGCGGGCGCGCAACCTGGTCGGGCGGCTGCTCAGCTTCGCCCGGCGGCAAACCTTGAAACCCTTGGTGGTCTCGCTGGCCACGCTGATCGAGGACATGCACGAACTGATGACCCGTTCGCTGGGGCCGACCATCGTCCTGCGCATTCGTATCGACACGGCTTTGCCCGGGGTGCTGGTGGACCCGCACCAGTTGGAGTTGGCCGTGCTCAACCTGGTGGTCAACGCCCGCGATGCGATGGCCGAAGGCGGCCAATTGACCATTTGCGCAGGCCTGGGTGAAGACGATGGCCACCAGGCGCCCAACCCTCTGGCCGGGCGCCAGGTTTGGCTACAGGTGGAGGATAACGGCTGCGGCATGAGCGAGGAGGTCCTGGGGCGCTGCGTCGAACCGTTCTATTCGACCAAGGGGGTAGGCCGCGGCACCGGGCTGGGCTTGCCGATGGTGCAAGGGCTGGCGTTGCAGTCCGGGGGCGGTTTCGCAATTCATTCAAGGGTCGGGCAGGGCACCGAAGCGACCCTGTGGCTGCCGGTGGGTGAGGCGCCCCAGGTGGCCAGCGCGCCTGCCGAGGTGCCCCGGACAGGCCGGTTGCGGCGGGTGTTGCTGGTGGATGATGAAGCCTTGGTGCGCCATGCCACGCAGATGCAGTTGCAGGCCCTGGGGTATGCGGTGAGCGAGGCCGAGGGGCCGTTGCAGGCGTTGGCCCTGCTGGACCAGGGGCTACGCCCGGACCTGTTGCTGACCGACCATGTCATGACCGAGATGACCGGTGTGCGTTTCGCCCAACAGGTGCGCGAGCGCCTGGCGGAGCTGCCGGTGCTGATCATCACCGGCTATGCCAACCTGACGCCGCGCGAGCTACATGGTTTCGAGGTGCTACGCAAACCGTTCCGTCAGGATGAGCTGGCGCAGAGCCTGGAGCAGCTGTTGCGTGCCAGGGGCTGATGCTGCAGGGCTGGCCTGGCCCCGGCAATCTTGAAATGAGGCCGCCATCTTTCAAACACCGCAGCGCCTGGTTCGCCGGCAAGCCGGCTCCTACAGGGGGGCGTTGTCTGCCTGCAGCACCTCGTTCAATAGCCTGCATACCTGCTCGGCTGAATACGGCTTGGCCAGGAAGGCGAAGCCCTGGTGGCCGCCCTCGGCAATGGCCTCGCTGTAGCCGGAGGTGAGGATCACCGGTAGCCCTGGATGGCTTTGCCGTAGCTGGCGGGCCAGGGCCAGCCCGTCCATCCCCGGCATTACCACATCGGAAAACACCGCATCGAACCCTGCCTGGCCGGCGGCGATCTGGGCCAGGGCCTCTTCGGCGCTGGCCGCCCAGCGAATCTGGTAACCATGATCGAGCAGGATCTGCGCGGTGAAGCTGCCGACATCCGGGTTGTCCTCGACCACCAGGATCCGCCGTCGCTCGCCTGGCGGCATGGGCTGGGCGTCGTGCGTGTCGGCCTGGACCGCGGCCTGGGGCACCTGCGGCAGATAGAGGGTGAAGGTGGTGCCCTGGCCTTCAGTGCTGCTGACCTGCACCTCGCCGCCCGACTGCTTGACGAAGCCGAACACCTGCGACAGCCCAAGCCCGGTGCCTTGGCCCGGCGCCTTGGTGGTGAAGAACGGGTCGAAGATGCGCTCCAGCAGGTGTGGGGCGATGCCGACGCCGCTGTCGATCACCGAGATGGCGGCGAATGGCCCCTGTTGCGCGGGCTGGCCGCGCGGGCCCGGCAGGCTGCGATTGGCTTCCAGGCGCAGGCGCAAGGTACCGGCGCCGGCCATGGCATCGCGGCCATTGAGCATCAGGTTGATCACCGCCGTCTCCAGTTGGCCCAGGTCGGCATGTACGTGGCAGGGGGCTGCGGGCAGCTCGAGGTTGACCTGGATACGCGCGCCGGTGGCGGTGTCGAGCATGTCGGCCATGGCCTCGAGCCGTGGCCCAGCCTCGAACACCTGCGGGTTCAGGGCCTGGCGCCGGGCGAAGGCGAGCAGTTGGCCGGTCAGCTTGGCGCCGCGTTCGACGGTGTCGGAGACAGTCTTGAAATAGCGGTTGCGGCGGGTTTCGTCGAGGTCCTGGCGCTGCAGGAAGTGTAGCGAGGAGCGAATGATGGTCAGCAGGTTGTTGAAATCGTGGGCCACGCCGCCGGTTAGCTGGCCGATGGCTTCGAGTTTCTGGGTCTGGCGCAGGATGGCCTCGGTGTGCAGCAACTGCCCGGTGCGCTCCTCGACCCGCTGCTCGAGGGTGGCGTTGAGGGCCTCGAGGGCGAGCAGCGCCTCGCGCACCTCGGCGTTGGCCTGGACCCGTTGGATATGCGCCCAGCAGCGCTCGGTGACTTCGCTGATCAGGGTCTGTTCGTACTGGCTCCAGCTGCGCGGTACCTTGTCGTGAATGGCCATCAGCGCGGTCAGGCGACCGTTCTTGACCAGTGGCATGCAGATGGTGGCGGTAATGCCAATGGCCTGGAAGGTCGCGGCCTCGCGCGTGGGCAATTGCGCCAGGTTGTCATCGATCACCAGGGGCAGGCCGGCACGCAGGCGGCTGACCGCCAGGCCACCGAAATCGGCCAGGCGGTACTGGCCGAGCAGACGGGGCGAGCCGGGGGCTACCCAGTCGCCGCAGATGGTGAAACCGTCCTCGTCGGCGGCCATCACTGCGTAGGCGCAGCTCGACAGTTGCAGATGCTCGCCGAGCAGGCGGGTGGTGGTGGCCATGATCCGCTCCGGGTCGGTGGCATCGGCCACGGCCCGCCCCACGCTGTCGAGGAAGCTCAAGCGCTGGTTGGCGACTACGTTGGCAGTGGTCTCGGTGACGGTATCGAGCATGCCCACCACCTTGCCGTCATGGTCGCGGATGGGGCTGTAGCAAAAGGTGAAGTAGGCGCGTTCCGGGTTGCCCCGGCGCTCGATCACCAGGGGAAAGTTCTCGATGTACACCGCCTCGCCGTTCAGCGCGCGCTGGGCCAGGCTGGCGATGTCGCTCCAGGCTTCCTGCCATACCTGGCTGAATGGCCGCCCCAGTGCCAGGGGCTTGTCTCCCAGAATCGGGGTAAAGGCATCGTTGTAAAGGGTGATCAATTGCTCGCCCCATAGCACCGCTTGCGGGAAGCGCGAGCCCAGGCACAGGGCGACGCTGGTCTTGAGCACTTCGGGCCAGGTGTGCAGTGGACCCAGCGGGGTACTGTTCCAATCGTGGTTGCGGATGCGCTCGGCCATGAGCCCGCCGCCGTCTAGCCATTTCGCCATGAACGTTGCTGGTCCTTGTGTGCGAGAGCATCAGGGTGCACCTAGACGTGGCGCTTGGCGAGTGCTTTATGCCGCGGCTGTGCTTGCGCCTTAGCAGGCTCCAGCCTTCACTGCGAGCAATAAACCCGTCGTGCCACTTTTCGATGATTGTCATAAGGTTTAATAAGCTTCCGATACCTCTACTTTTTATCTGCTGTTGCTGTTGCTTCTAAGCGCGCGATAGTTCAGGCAACACAAATTGCGACTTCAGGAGGCCG
>NZ_JBMDJI010000045.1:0-37654 GCF_057809115.1 Pseudomonas sp. FG47 | reverse complement strand
GGATCGGGATCGGGATCGGGATCGGGATCGGGATCGGGATCGGGATCGGGATCGGGATCGGAACAGTGTCGCCTCCCAATTCATCCTTTACACGATTTTTGCAAACCTCCATTGGTCCCCGCCCCCCCGGATGGATTAAAGTATCCCCCCTCGCCCGGCAACCGCTCCCAGCGCGCCAGGGCCCATCCCCAGGAACCGTCGACGATGGAACACCGTGAAGCGCTGATCGCGCTGCGCACCTTTCTCTCTTCCCAGATTCTCGGCCAGGAAAAACTGGTCGAGCGCCTGCTCATCGTGCTCCTGGCCGACGGCCACATGCTCGTCGAAGGCGCCCCCGGCCTGGCCAAGACCAAGGCCATCAAGGAGCTCGCCGAGGGCATCGAAGCCCAGTTCCATCGCATCCAGTTCACCCCCGACCTGCTGCCCGCCGACATCACCGGTACCGAGATCTACCGCCCGGAAACCGGCAGTTTCGTGTTCCAGCAAGGCCCGATCTTCCATAACCTGGTGCTCGCCGACGAAATCAACCGCGCCCCAGCCAAGGTCCAGTCGGCCCTGCTCGAAGCCATGGCCGAGCGCCAGGTCAGCGTTGGCCGCAGCACCTACGAACTGTCGCCGCTGTTCCTGGTGATGGCCACGCAGAACCCGATCGAACAGGAAGGCACCTACCCGCTGCCCGAAGCCCAGCTCGACCGCTTCCTCATGCACGTGAAGATCGGCTTCCCCGACGCCGCCGTCGAGCGGCGCATCCTCCTGCAGGCTCGCGGCGAGGCGCTGGGCGGCGAGGTCAAGCCCGAGCGCCGGGTCAGCCAGCAGGCAATCTTCGCCGCACGCAAGGAAATCCTCGGCCTGTACATGGCCGACGCCGTGGAGGAATACCTGGTGCAACTGGTGATGGCCACCCGCACCCCGGCCAAGTTCGACAGCGAACTGGCCGACTGGATCGCCTACGGCGCCAGCCCCCGCGGCTCGATCGCCCTTGACCGCTGCGCCCGCGCTCACGCCTGGCTGGCCGGGCGCGACTTCGTCAGCCCCGAGGATATCCAGGCGGTGCTGTTCGACGTGCTGCGCCACCGCGTCATCCTCTCGTTCGAGGCCGAAGCCGCCGGGGTCGACCAGGACCGCGTGGTCCAGCGTATCCTCGACGTCGTCGCCGTCGCCTGACCCATGCCCACCGCGCACGTGGCCGAACCCGGTATCCGCATTGGCCTCGCCGAGCTGATCGACATGCGTCACCGCGTGCGCGAGATCCAGCTGTTCTCGCGCCCCGGCCAGCGCAGCCCGCTGGTCGGCCTGCACCACTCCCGGCTGCGCGGGCGCGGCGTCGACTTCGACCAGGTGCGCGTGTACCAGGCCGGCGACGATGTGCGCAACATCGACTGGCGCGTCACCGCCCGCACCCAGGAACCGCACACCAAGCTGTTCCATGAAGAGCGCGAACGGCCGATCTTCATCATGGTCGAACAGAGCCAACGGCTGTTCTTCGGCTCCGGATTGATGTTCAAGTCCGTGCTGGCAGCCCAGGCCGCCGCGTTGTTTGGCTGGGCCGCGCTGGGCCATAACGATCGCATTGGCGGCCTGGTGTTCGGCGACAGCGACCACCTGGAGATCAAGCCCCGGCGCAGCAAACAAAGCCTGCTGCAGTTGCTCAACCGCCTGGCCAAGGTCAACCAGGCCCTGCACACCGAGGCTGTGCCGCAACCCGATAGCCTGGGCCTGGCCCTGCGCCGGGCGCGCGAGGTGTTACGCCCGGGCAGCCTGGCCATCGTCATCTGCGACGAGCGCGCCCTCAGCGCCAGCGTCGAACAGCACCTGGCGATGCTCTCGCGCCATTGCGACGTGCTGCTGATGCCGGTCAGCGACCCCCTCGACCACGCTCTGCCAGCAGCCGGCCTGCTGCGCTTCGCCCAGCGTAGCGCGCAACTGGAGCTCGACACCCTCGACGCGACTCTGCGCCAAGCCTACCGCCAGCAAGCCGAAGCGCGCATCGAGCGCTGGGAGCTGCTGGCGCAAAAGCTGCGGGTGGTGCTGATGCCGCTGAGCACCCAGAGCGACATGATCGAACAACTGCGCGAGTACCTGAACGCACAACGTCCACGGAATACATCATGAACGGCGGCCAGCGATGAACCCGCTCGACCAGTTGCAGCCGCTGATCGCCCCGCAGGCGATCGGCCTGTGGCCGCCTGCTCCTGGCTGGTGGCTGCTGCTCGTCCTGCTGCCGTTGCTCGGCTGGAGCCTGTGGCGCCTGCGTCATTGGCGCCCACGCAAGGCGCGGGTGGTACGCGCCGAACAGCCCCTGGACCCGGTGCGCGTCGAAGCCCTGGCCGAGCTCGCCCGGCTGCCACGCCCCTACGACGGCGCCCCGGCCGGTGCCTGGCTGCAGCAGATCAACGCCCTGCTCAAGCGCCTGTGTCGCAACCATTACCCCGGCGCCAACAGCCACACCCTCAACGGCCGCCAGTGGCTGGCGTTTCTCGACAACCGCTGCCCGGCCGCCGGCCTGACGCGCTGGATGGTGCTGGTCGAAGGCGCCTACAAGCCCGAGTGCAAGCTCGACGACAAGGCCATCGCCGGCCTCGCCCAGGCGGTCGAAACCTGGATCCGCAAGCATGTTTGAACTGGCCTGGCCGTGGATCTTCCTGCTGCTACCGCTGCCCTGGCTGGCGCGCCTGCTGCTGCCTGCCGCCGACAGTGGCGAGCCGGTGCTCAAGGTGGGCTTTCTCGATGAGCTCGAGGGCCTGGCCGGTCGGCGCGCGCGACTGAACCTGCCGACCTGGCGCCAGCAGGCACCGTTCCTGCTGATCTGGTTGCTGCTGCTACTGGCTGCGGCGCGCCCGCAATGGCTGGGCGAGCCGGTGCCGGTGTCGGCCAGCGGCCGCGACCTGCTGGTGGCGGTGGATGTGTCCGGGTCCATGGACTTCCCCGACATGCAATGGCACAACGATGAAATCAGCCGCCTGGACCTGGTCAAGGCGCTGATGGGCGATTTTCTCCAGGACCGCCAGGGTGACCGGGTCGGCCTGATCCTGTTCGGCAGCCAAGCCTACCTGCAGGCGCCGCTGACCTTCGACCGGCGCACCGTGCGCACCTTCCTCGACGAAGCGCAGATCGGCATCGCCGGCAAGAACACCGCCATCGGCGACGCCATTGGCCTGGCGGTCAAGCGTCTGCGCCAGCGCCCGGCGCAAAGCCGGGTGCTGATCCTGATCACCGATGGCGCCAACAATGGCGGACAGATCCACCCGCTGACCGCCGCGCGCCTGGCCGCCCAGGAAGGCGTGCGCATCTACACCATCGGCATCGGCGCCAACCCCGAGGCCAGCGGCACCCCCGGCCTGCTCGGGCTGAACCCGAGCCTGGACCTGGACGAAGCGGCGCTCAAGGAGATCGCCGACATCACCCATGGCAGCTACTTCCGCGCCCACGACGGAGCCGAGCTGGACGCCATTGGCGATACCCTCGACCAGTTGGAGCCGGTAGCCCAGCAACCCACCCAGGCGCGCACGGCAAGCGAGCTGTATGCCTGGCCACTGGGCTTGGCGCTGCTGCTCAGCGTGTTGCTGGTGGTGGCCGTGCAATGGCCGGACAACCTGTTGCAACGCCTGCTGCGCAAGCCGCGCTTTTTGCAACCGCACCCGGAATGGCGTCAGCGCCTCAAGCGCCTGCGCCTGAGGAGGCGGCGATGATCGACCTCTGGCCACAATGGCTGCGTCCGCTCTGGCTGCTGGTGGTGCCACTGCTTGGCTGGCTGCTGTTCAAGCTCTGGCACCGGCGCAAGCGCGCCGGGCGTTGGCAACTGATCCTGCCGCAGCAATTCCATGCCGTATTGCTTGGCGGCGGGCGTGGCGGCAGCGGCAAGCTGCCGTGGGTCGCCCTGGGCCTGGCCTGGCTGCTGGTGGTGCTGGCGCTGCTCGGGCCAAGCTGGCAACGCCTGGAGGAAACCCGCCAGCGCCCGGCCGACCCACTGGTGATCCTGCTCGAGCTGACCCCACAGATGCTTGCCGAGGACAGCGCGCCAAACCGCCTGGAACAAGCTCGGCGCAAGGTGCTCGACCTGCTCGAGCACCGTCGCGACAGCCAGACCGCGCTGATCGTCTACGCCGGCTCCGCCCATACCCTGGTGCCGCTGTCCGACGACCTGGGCACTACCCGCAACCTGCTCGAGGCGGTGGACCCGTCTATCATGCCGCAGCCCGGCCAGCGCGCCGACCTGGCCGTGCAAAAGGGCCTGGCGTTGTTGGCCCAGAGCGGCCTGGGCCAAGGCCGCCTGCTGCTGATCGGCTCGGCGCTGGGCGAGCAGGAGCGCACCGGCATCCTCCAGGCCCTTGGCCGCCAAGGGCCGAGCCTGTTGATGCTGGGCATTGGCAGTAGCGAGGGCGCCCCCGTGCGCCAGGCCAACGGCGAGTATCTGAAGGACGCACAAGGTGGCATTCTCGTGCCGCGCCTGGACAGCGCTTCGCTCAAGGCGTTCATCAGCAGCACCGGCGGGCGCTACCGCCATGCCCGCATCGACGACCTCGACCTGCGCGGCCTGGGGCTGTTCGACAACCCACGCCTGCTGCACAACGACGGCCAGACCTTGCAACTGGACAGCTGGGCCGACCAGGGATACTGGTTGCTGTTGCCACTGTTGCTGCTCGCCGCCTGCGCCGGCCGGCGCGGTTGGTTGTTCTGCCTGCCGCTGCTGCTGGCGCTGCCGCAGCCAAGCCAGGCCTTCGAGTTCAACGACCTGTGGCTGCGTCCTGACCAGCAGGGCCAACGACTGCTGGAGCGGCAACAACCGGCCGCCGCCGCCAGGCATTTCGCAGACCCACAATGGCGCGGCATGGCCCTGTACCAGGCCGGCGACTTCGCGGGCGCGGCGGCGGCCTTCGCCCAAGGCAGTAGCGCCGCCGCGCACTACAATCGAGGCAATGCCCTGGCCCGCGCCGGTGAGCTGGAAGCGGCGCTGGACGCCTACGAGCAAGCCCTGGAGCGCCAGCCCGACCTCAAGCCTGCGCTGGACAACCAGGCGCTGGTCCAGCAACTGTTGCAGCAACGCCAGGCCAAGGCCCAGGAGCAACCCGCCGATGCCGATACCCAGGGCAGCCCGGGCAACGACACCGAGGGCAACAGCAGCTCGGCCAGCAGCCAGGTCCAGGGTACTCCCGGCAGCGACGAGCAGGCCCAGGTCCAGGCTTCCGGCGACAGCAACGGCAACACCCAGGCACCGCCCGGCAACGCCGGCGGCGATGATGACAGCGTCACCCAGCCGCCACAGCGGCCGCTCTCCACCAGCCTCGACGCCGAACAGCGCCAGGCCCTGGAACAATGGCTGCGGGAGATTCCCGACAACCCGGCAGAGCTGCTGCGGCGCAAATTCTGGTACGAACAGCAATTGCATCAGGAAAACCCACGATGAGTCGCCTCGGCGTCTGTCTTCTTGGCCTGCTGTGGAGCCTCGCGGCCCAGGCCGAACCTACCCTGCAGGCCAGTGTCGACCGTACACGCCTGGAAGCCGGCGAAACCCTGGAACTGACCCTCGAGAGCCAGGACGTGACCCAGTTCGGCAAACCCGACCTGCGCGCCCTCGAGCCCGACTTCGAGGTCCGCGGCACGCGCCAGCTCAACAGCCTGCACAGCCTGGACGGCGAAACCCGCGCCAGCACCCGCTGGATCATCACCCTGCTACCACGGCGCAGCGGCAGCCTGAGCATTGCGCCACTGCAACTGGGCCAGTCCCGCAGCCAGCCGATCGAGCTGCAGGTGCAACAGGCCGACAGCCAGCGCCCGGACGTGGCCTCCCAGGTGTTCATCGAGGCCACCCTCGACAGCAACGCTGTGTATGTCCAGGCCCAGGCCGTGCTGACCCTGCGCATCTACCACTCGGTGGCGCTGTACGACGACAGCAGCCTCAGCCCGCTACAACTGGAAAACGCCAAGGTCGACCCGCTGGGTGAATCGCGCACCTACGAAAAAGACATCAACGGCGTACGCCATGGCGTGATCGAAACCCGCTACGCGCTCTACCCGCAACAGAGCGGCCCGCTCGAAATACCGCCACTGAAGTTCACCGCCACCGCCGCCGACAACGGCGAGCAGCCTGCCGGCACGCCACGGGTCGGGCGCCAGGTGCAGGTCAGCTCGCTGCCGTTGCGCCTGGAGGTCAAGCCGATCCCCGCCGGCTACCCGGCCGACCGCCCCTGGCTGCCGGCGCGCAGCCTGACCCTGGAAGAACACTGGAACCCCGACCCGGCCCAGCAAGCCACGCAAATCGGCGACTCGCTGACGCGCAACGTCACCCTGCGCGCCGAGGGCCTGTCGAGCACCCAGTTGCCGCCGCTGCCGGCTACCGAGGCCGTCGGCCTGCGCCGCTACCCGGACCAACCGCTGCTGCGCAACGAAATCAGCGAGCGCGGCATGATCGCCAACCGCGAGGAGCGCGAGGCGCTGGTGCCCACCCACAGTGGTCAACTGGCGCTGCCAGCGCTGGAAGTCACCTGGTGGAACACCCGCGAGGACCATCTGGAACACAGCAGCCTGCCGGCACGCACCCTGGATGTGCAGGACAACCCAGCCCTGAGCGCGGAAACCCCGGTCGGCGAAAGCCGTGTCGGCAACGCCCTGCTCTGGCCTTGGCAACTGGCCACGCTGGTGCTGGCCCTGACCACCCTGGCCGGCTTCGCCTTATGGTGGCGTGCCCGCTCCCAACCGGCGGTATTGCGCGCCGCACAGAGCGGCCCAAGCCCACGGACCCTGCTCGACGACCTCAAGCGCGCCTGCCAGGCCAACGACCCGCAGGCCACGCGCCAGGCACTGGATGCCTGGGCGCGGCAGCAGCCGGAAACCCTGGCCGAGATGGCGGCGCGTTTCGTGCCGTTGTCCGATGCGCTGGATGGGTTGAATGGGGCGTTGTACAGCGAGAGTGGCCAGTATTGGCATGGCGATGAGCTGTGGCGGGCGATCGGCGCCATCCCACCCGCCGAACAGGTGCTGACACCGGCCGGGGAAACCGGCAACCTGCCGCCGTTGTATCCGAAATGAAGCGGGCGCTATCACCGCATCGGTGATGAGCGCTCGCCTACGGCCAGGCATGGCGCGAGCAGCGCCGCCCTGTGCGTGCCGCCTACTTCTCGAACGGGTTCCAACCTTGCTGGCCCTTGACCTCTTTGAGGTAGTAGGCGTAGTTGGTCACGGTGGCCCACAGCGCCGCCAGGCCACAGTTCACGCCAGTGTCCACGGCGCGTGGCAGCTCAGTGCCGGTGATGCCTTCGTAAAAGCCCAGCGCCACCCCGATAAGCACCGAAATACCCAGCAACGCCAGGTTTTTCTTCCACAGGCCGAGCACGAACAGGTAGATCGGGCCGAAGAAGAACGCCAGCCAGTTCATGTTGATCAGCAGGCGCTTGCCCAGCGGCAGCGCCTTGAAGGCTTGCTTGAAGCGTGGGTCACGAGGGCCGCCGCTCTGCTCGAAGAAAGCGAAACGCTCCTGCCATTTCGGCTTGTAGCGGCTCAGGTCGGCCGGGGCCTGGGTTTGCGGAATACTTTCCATTGCAGATCCTTTGACATTCGATAAAGCGGGTATCACACGGCGACAGCATCCCTGCCAGCACGCGCATGGTTACTGAAACCCTCAACCCACGCGCAAGCGCGCCACGGACGGTATCCGGGACGACGATACGAATGGGAATGACGCGATGCGGGGTTTCATGAAACATCCTTGTTTCAAAATATTAAACCATTCACGGGAATATCCAACAAGCGACCATGCCGACGCCGATGCCCAAGGCCGACTTGGGTTACCATACGCGCCCTTGCGCGAGCCCATTCATGACACGCGGCGGCTTGCCTGATTCGACAAACCACAGGTCAACCATGCGTCTGTTTCACACCTCCGACTGGCACCTGGGCCAAAGCCTGCACGGCCAGGAACGCGACTTCGAACACGCCTGCTTCCTCGACTGGCTGCTCGGCCAACTGCGCCTGCGCCAGCCCGACGCCCTGCTGATCGCCGGCGACATCTTCGACACCGTCAACCCGCCGGTCAAAGCCCAGGAACGTCTCTACGACTTCATCGTCCAAGCCCACGAACAACAGCCCAAGCTGGATATCGTGATGATCGCCGGCAACCACGACTCCGGCTCGCGCATCGAGCTGCCGGCGCCGCTTATGCGCCGCCTGCGCACCCATGCCCTGGGGCGTGTGCACTGGCTCGATGAAGGCCAACTGGACGCCGAGCGCCTGCTGATTCCGCTGACCAACGCCCGCGGCAAGGTCTGCGCCTGGTGCCTGGCCCTGCCCTTCCTGCGTCCGGCCGAAGTCACCGGCCCCGCCCTGGGCGACGATTACCTCAAGGGCATCACCCTGGTACATGAACAACTGATCGGCGCCGCGCAAAAAATCCGCAAGAAGGACCAGGCACTGGTCGCCGTCAGCCACGCGCACATGGCTGGCGGCAGCATCAGCGAGGACTCCGAGCGCAGCCTGATCATCGGCAATGCCGAGGCCCTGCCGGCGCGGCTGTTCGACAAGGCCATCAGCTACGTCGCCCTCGGCCACCTGCACAAGCCGCAGAAGGTCAACCGCGAGGAACGCATCCGCTACAGCGGCGCACCGATCCCGTTGTCGTTCGCCGAGATCAACTACCCGCACCAGGTGCTGGAAGTGGAGCTGGCGGGCAGCGAACTGATCAGCGTCGAGGCGCGCCTGGTACCGCGCGCCGTGGCCCTGCAACGGGTCGGCCCGGCGCCGCTGGGCGAGTTGCTCGAACAACTCGCCCAGTTGCCGGTGATAGACCTGCTCGAAGACCCCAACCGCCAGCCCTGGCTGGAGGTGCGGGTGCGCCTGGACGAGCCGCAACCGGACTTGCGCCAGCAGATCGAGACCGCCCTGCACGGCAAGGCCGTGCGCCTGGTGCGTATCAGCGCCGAGTACGCCGGAACCGGGCGCCAGGACGACGATGAACAGGCGTTCGTCGAGCTGGCCCAGATGACCCCGCAGGACCTGTTCGGCCGTGCCTGGCAGCAACAGTACGGCAACCCCGCCGACGAGCAGGCCCTGGCCGACTTTGCCGAGCTGCTGCAGGACGTGCTGCAAGAAGAGGAACAGCCATGAAGATTCTCGCCATCCGCCTGAAGAACCTGGCCTCCCTCGCCGGCCCCATCGACATCGACTTCACCGCCGAGCCTTTGGCCAGCGCCGGCTTGTTCGCCATCACCGGGCCCACCGGCGCCGGCAAGAGCACCCTGCTCGACGCCCTGTGCCTGGCCCTGTTCGGCAGCGTGCCACGGTTGAACGACATCAAGCGCGAAGCCAAGGTGCCAGACGGTGACGAAGAAATACCCACCTCCGACCCGCGCAACCTGCTGCGCCGGGGCACTGGCAGCGGCTTTGCCGAAGTGGATTTCGTCGGTATCGACGGGCGCCGCTACCGCGCCCGCTGGGAAGCCAACCGCGCCCGTGAGAAGGCCAACGGAAAGCTGCAACTCAGCCGCCAAAGCCTCTACGACCTGGACAGCGATCAGTTGCTGGGTAGCGGCAAGAACGAATACAAGCAGTTGGTCGAGGCCCGACTGGGCCTGAATTTCGAGCAGTTCACCCGCGCGGTGATGCTGGCCCAGAGCGAGTTCGGCGCCTTCCTCAAGGCCGACGACCGCGAGCGCAGCGAGTTGCTGGAAAAGCTCACCAACACGGCGATCTACACCCGCCTCGGCCAACGCGCCTTCAGCAAGGCTCGGGAAACCGGCGAGGTTCACAACGACCTGAAGAAACAGGCCGAGCACCTGCTGCCGATGGCCGCCGAAGCCCGCGCCGCCCTCGACCAGGAACTGGAACTGGCCCAGCAACAGTTCAAGGCCGACCAGTCGCGCCAGCGCCTGCTCGAGCAACAGCGCACCTGGTTCGAAGAACAGCAGCGCCTGCAGGCCCAGCAGCATGAGGCCGGCACTGCCCTGCAAGCCGCCGAGCAGGCGTGGCAGCAACTGGCCGAGCAGCGCGTCGACCTGCAACGCCTGGAGCGCCTGGCGCCCCAGCGCCACCAATTCCATCGCCAACAGCACCTGGCCGCGCAACTGGCCCCGGTGCAGGCGGATATCGACCAGCAACAACGCCAGCAAAGCGATCTGCAGCAACATATCGACGCACTGCAGCAGTCCCTCGGGGCCGCCCGCCAGCACCTGGGCCAGCAGCAGGCCCAGCAAGGCGAAAACGCTCCGCGCCTGCGCCAGGCCTTCGCCGCTCAAGGCGACATCGCGCGCCTGGACAAGGACCTGGCCGAGCAGCGCGAAGCCTGTAACCAGGTCGAGCGGGAGGCCAGCGCGGGCCAGCAGCAGCTGCAACAGCTGGAAGACCATCAGCAGCGCAGCCAGCAGCAGCTGTCGCAGATCGATGCCGCCCTGGCCGAAAGCCAGCACCTGGCCAGCCTCGCCGACGCCTGGCAGGCCTATCTGCCACAGCTCAAGCAGGTCATGCTGATCGGCGGCCGCCTGGCCAAGGGCCGCGAAGAGCTGCCCGGGCTGCAGGCCCAGGCCAGCCAGGCCAACGCCCAACTACAAGGGCAACGCGAACATTTCGAGCTGCTGTTCCGCGAGGCCGGTGCCGAACCCGATGCGTTGGCCGAGCAGGTCGATCTGCTCGGCGCCATGCTCCAGGACAACCGCAAGCAACAGCGCGCCGTCGAAGAACTGGGCCGCCTGCATGGTCGCGAGCAGGAACTGCGCCAGGCCATCGCCGCCCTGCATGAACGCCAGCAGCAAGCCATGCAGCGGCGCCAGCAATTGATCGGCGAAGGCACCGCGGCCAAGGCCGAACTGGAAAGCGCCGAGCGAGCGCTGACCCTCACCCGTCAATTGCTCGAGCGCCAGCGCCTGGCGCGCAACACCAGCGTCGAGGAGCTGCGCGCGCAACTGCGCGACGGCGAGCCTTGCCCGGTCTGCGGTAGCGCCGAACACCCGTTCCACCAGCCCGAAGCGCTGCTGCACAGCCTTGGTCGGCACGACCAGGCCGAAGAAGAGGCGGCGCACAAGCAAGTCGAGCAGCTCAATGGCAAGCTGGTGGAACTGCGCACCGAACTGGGCGTGGTCAATGCCCAGCTCAAGGATTACCAGCAACAACAACAGCAGCTCGGCGAGCAGTTGCAGCCTGTGACCGAACAGCTCCAGGCCCATGCCCTGTGGCCGGCGCTTGCCCCGCAGGACGACGCGGCCCGCGGCAAGTGGCTCGACGGCCAGTTACGCCGCCTCGGCGAGGAGATCGACCGCGACGAGAAACGTCAGGGCGCCCTGCTCACCCTGCAAAAGGATGCCGCTCGCCTTACCCAGCAATTGCAGGCCGCAGGCGAGGCCCAGCAACAGGCGCAGCGTCACCTCGACCAGCAGCACCAGGCCCTGGCCGCCGACGCCCAGCAACTGCAGCAAAGCCTCGACGACCTGGGCAGCGTGCTGCCCCAGGACATTCTCCAGGCCCTGCGCGACGATCCGGCCAACGCCTTCCTCGGCCTCGACCAGCAGATCGCCCAGCGCCGCCAACAGCTCGACCTGCGCAAGGACGAGCAGCAAGAGCAACAGGCCCGTCAAGTCCAGCTCGACAAGCTGCGCGACCAGCAACAGACACGCCTGCAAGGCCAGCAGCAACTGCAACAGAAACTCGCCGCGCTGGACGCGCAACATCAGCAGGCCCGCGCCACCCTGGGCGAGCTGCTTGGTGAACAGCCCAGCGCCGAAGCCTGGCAACAGCACATGGACTCCCAGCTGGAACAGGCGCGCAGCGCCGAGACCGACTGCGCCCAGAAACTGCAAGCGCTGCACACCCAAAGCGTGCAACTGGCCGGCGACCTCAAGGCCAACCAGCAGCGCCAACAGGCTTTGGAACAGGAGCACCAGCAGTTGCAGGGCGAAATCGCCCAGTGGCGCGGCGCACATCCAGAGCTGGACGACGCCGGCCTCGATCGCCTGCTGGCTATCGACGACGCCCAGCTTGGCGAGCTGCGCGAGCAGTTGCAAGCCGCGCAGAAAGCCGTCGAGCAAGCCCGCGTGCTGCTCCAGGAGCGTGAGCAACGCCTTGAACAACATGCCGCTCAAGCCCAGGGCGACGTCCCCGTCGACACGCTGGAACAAGCCCTGGCCGAACTCCAGCAGCAACTGGCCGTTCACGAGCAGCACTGCGCCGAGCTCCGCGCCCGTCAGGCCGACGACCAGCGCCGTCAGCAGGCCAGCCAGGCCCTGGCCGAGCAGATCGAGCAGGCCTATCAGCAATGGCAGCGCTGGGCGCGCCTGAATGCGCTGATCGGCTCGGCCTCGGGCGATGTGTTCCGCAAGATCGCCCAGGGCTACAACCTCGACCTGCTGCTGCACCACGCCAACAGCCAGTTGCGCCAGTTGGCCAGACGCTACCGCCTCAAGCGTGGCGGCAGCGCGCTGGGCCTGCTGGTACTGGACACCGAGATGGGCGACGAGCTGCGCTCGGTACACTCGCTGTCGGGCGGCGAAACCTTCCTGGTCTCCCTGGCGCTGGCGCTGGGCCTGGCGTCGATGGCCTCCAGCACCCTGCGCATCGAATCGCTGTTCATCGACGAGGGCTTCGGCAGCCTCGACCCCGAGTCGCTGCAACTGGCCATGGACGCCCTTGACGGCCTGCAGGCCCAAGGCCGCAAGGTGGCAGTGATCTCCCACGTGCAGGAGATGCACGAACGCATCCCGGTGCAGATCCAGGTACGCCGCCAGGGCAATGGCCTGAGCGATGTCGAGGTGTGCGGGTGATTCTCTACTCGTTCCGCCGCTGCCCCTGGGCCATGCGCGCGCGCCTGGCCCTACGCTATGCCGGGTGCGCGGTGCAGGTAGTCGAAGTGAAGATGAAGGAAAAGCCGGCCGAGCTGCTGGCACTGTCGCCCAAGGGCACGGTGCCGGTGCTCGATAGCGGTGACGGGGTACTGGAAGAAAGCCTCGACATCATGCGCTGGGCCCTTGAGCAGCACGACCCCGAGGATTGGCGCCTGCTGGCCGACCCGGCTGCGGCGCGCCAGGCCGATGCGCTGATCACCCGCAACGACAGCAGGTTCAAGGCGCAGGTAAACCTGTACAAATATGCCGAACGCTATCCCGAATATTCCAGGGCGCATTATCGACAACAGGCCGAAGCCTGGCTGGCCGAGCTGGAAAACCTGCTCGCGGACCGAGCATTTCTGTTTGCCAATCACCCAAGCCTGGCCGACGCCGCGGTGCTGCCGTTGATGCGCCAGTTTGCCGGGGTCGAACCCGAATGGTTCGCCGAGGCGGCTTATCCGCGACTGCGCAGCTGGCTGCAAGGATGGCTGGATTCGGCCTTGTTCAACGCCATCATGGCCAAATGAAACGCTGTCACAGCGCCAGGATTGGCGCGGACATCAGCAACAACACAACCGCCGTGATACGCCACATCATGCCCTGCCCCTTCAGAGAGTCAAAAATTTAGCGTCAAATTAAATCACATGGCCATGTGATATCACCACGGTCTTTACATTGGATCGTCCCACCTGGCATTTTTGCCAGTGGCCGCAAAGGCTTCACAACGGTATTAGTGAGCCATGGGCCGCGGCACTCGCTGCGGCCACCGCCAAGGGACATGGTCATGACAATGCGCAAGAAGCTGTTCGGGGCACTGCTGCTGGTCTGCATCGGCAACGCATGGGGATTGGATACGAACGAAGCTGCCGGCCCCTCCCAGGAGGAGTTCAAGACAGACTTCCTGGTTTACTCGTTCACCTGGCAACCGACCTTCTGCATCATGAAACCTAAGACCCCAGGCTGCGAGCAACCGCCCAAAAAATTACTGAGCCACGGCTTGTGGCCGTACAGCAAGTCCGAAGGTGACAAGACCAATCGGCACCCGCAGAACTGCACCAGCTCTCCGTCCTGTAGCAACGATGTTTGCACGATGCCGGCAGAGGAAATGAAGGCCGTGCTGGACAACAAACCGCTTCGAGCACTGGTCACCGAAGACCCAGAAGGCATGTTCGACCATGAATGGCGCAAACACGGGACGTGCTCTGGCAAGACGATGCAGGCCTACTTCCAGGACATGGTCGTGCTTGCAGGCGTGAAGAAGTTTGAGGACGAGGACAGTTTCAAGGGCCTGATTGGTAAAAAGACCCTATTTTCCGAGATCAGGAAGACCTTTCCAGACAACACGGCATTCCGTTGCTACCGTGCCAACGGCGAGCAATACCTGCACGAGGTGTTCTACCTGATCGATAAGGATGGCCATCCCTACCTGGATGAACGAAACCTGCAGATTGGCATTCAATGCCAAGAGCAGGAGACCTGGATTCCACCGGTGCCTAAACCCCGGAGTTGAACCAGGCCCCCGGTCAAGTGGGCTCAGTACTGGGCCTTGTGGTCCAGCGCCGCATAGAAGTTGGCGCTCTGCTGCAGGTACTTCTGGGTGTAGGTCTGGATCGACGATTTGTTCGCGCTGACCTGGACTTGGGCGTGGGCCGGTAGCACGACAGAGGCTGAGATGGCGGAAGCGGCGATGATCGGGAAGAGATTGAAGTTCATGTGGGCGGACCTCGACATCGGTGGTTTTGACATTGCCCCGTCGGGGCCTTGGGTCAAAACTTACGCCGATGGGCTCGACCACTGAAATTCATTACAGCAGTAGCGATTATCACGCTGATCGATAATGGTCCGCGCGCCCTGTAGGAGCGGCCTTGTGTCGCGAAAGGGCCGCAGAGCGGCCCCAGGGTCTCAGCGTTGATACATCAATGCCGGGGCTGCTACGCAGCCGTTCGCGACACAAGGCCGCTGCGCAAGCGCACGTTCATTCCAGGAACTTGAGGTCCGAAGGCGCTGGCTGCGCGTGCTTCTGCACCGTCTCGCCCAAAGTGCCCTTGCGCGGGTCGCGGCGCAGGACCACGATCTGGTTGCTCTTCTGGTTGGCCACCAACAGGTAGTTGCCACTAGGGTCGAGGGCAAACTCCCGAGGATGATCGCCCTCCACCGAACGACGCTGCAGCAAGGTCAGCTGGCCGTCGTCCTTGCCCACGGCATACACCACGATCTCGTTGGCGGTTCCGCGATTGCTGACATACAGGAAGCGGCCGTCGGCCGACAGGTGCAGGCCGCCCGCAGCTTTCGCGGCAGCGTCCTTGTTCTCGGTCAGCGGCAGGCGCTGGCGCTCGCTCAAGGCACCGCCTTGCACATCGAACACCACCACCTCGGCGCTCATTTCCAGGGTCAGGTAGGCATGCTGGCCCTTGGCGTCGAACAACAGATGGCGCGGACCGCTACCCGGCGGCAGCACCACCGACGGCGGAATCGCCGGGCTCAGCGGATGCTTGGGGCTGGCCCCGTCGTAGCGGTAGATGAACACCTTGTCGGCGCCCAGGTCGCTGGCATACAGGTGGCGGCCATCGGGCGACAACACCAGCGAATGCACGTGGGCGCCGGCCTGGCGCTCGGGATTGACCTTGCTCGGTGTGTGCCGGGCCTGTTGCACCACTGGCTTGAGCTTGCCGTCCTTCGCCACCGGGACCACCACCAGGCTGCCGCCTGGATCGGCGGCCACCGCGTAGTTGGCGACGAACAAGTAGCGCTGGTCATGGCTGAGACTGGCGTGGGTTGGCTCATCGCCCAGGCTTGGCACCTGGTTCAACGCATTGATCTCGCCCTGTTTGCCCAGCGAAAAACTGCTGACCTGGCCTTGGGGCGTTTCATTGACTGCGAACAGCAGGCGCTGGTCCGCCGACAGCACCAGCCACGAAGGGCTGACGCTCTTGACCACCTGTCGGGGCGTGGCGTCAATCTGCCCTGTGTGGGGATTGAAGTCGTAGCGGTAGATCCCTTCGCTACCGCCATCGGTGTAGCTGCCCACCAGCAAGGTGGCGGCCTGGGTCTCCATCGACAGGGTGATGAGGCCTGCGGTCAGCAGGCGTGTCCATTTACTGTTCATCGTCTTGTTCATCCGGGGCACGCAAAGCACTCATACAGACTAGACGATGCTCGCCCTCGCCATCGCTGAGGCTCCAGTCGTCGCCCGCGCCACTGGCGGCGGCCACCTGGTCGGCGTTGAAGATCCAGCGGCGCAGTTGGCGACCGTCCATGCATTCGATGGTCAGGCCGGATTCGTCGAAGGTGAAATCGAAAGCGTGCAGGCCGTCGATCAGCAGCATGTCGCAGGATTCGAGGGCGGTGGCGAGGGTGCTCATGGCAATACCATTTCAGACAAATGCCGCCATTATACGCAATCGCGGGTCTAGCCCGCTCCCACGCCAAGCACATCGTGGGAGCGGGCTAGAGCCGCGATCTTGACGTCACTCAATGGGCGAAGATCGACCCCCCCTCCTTGCCCGCCAATTTCTCTGGTTTGATCAGGAAGCGCGCCAGCGCCGGCAACAGCCACAGCGCGCCGAACATGTTCCACAGCAACATGAAGGTCAGCATCAGGCCCATGTCGGCCTGGAACTTGATCGCCGAGAAGATCCAGGTGCACACGCCGATGGCCAGGCACAGGCCGGTGAACAGCACCGCCTTGCCAGTGGAGCGCAGGGTTTCGTAGTAGGCCTCCTGCAATGGCAGGCCGGCACGCAGGAAGCTTTCCAGGCGGCTGTAGATGTAGATGCCATAGTCCACGCCGATGCCCACGCCCAGCGCCACCACCGGCAGCGTGGCGACCTTGACGCCGATCCCCATGAACGCCATCAGCGCGTTGCCCAGCACCGAGGTCAGTACCAGCGGCAGGACGATGCACAGGGTCGCGGCAAACGAGCGGAAGGTGATCATGCACATCACCGCCACGCAGATGTAGACGAGGATGAGGATGGTCAGCTCGGCCGATTTGATCACCTCGTTGGTGGCCGCTTCGATACCAGCGTTACCGGCCGCCAGGAGGAACTGCAAGCCATCCTTGTTGTGACTGTCGGCGAAGGCCTTGGCCGCGGCGGTGACCCGTTCCAGGGTTTCGGCCTTGTGATCGTTGAGGAACACCAGCACCGGCGCCAGCGAGCAGTCGGCGTTGTACAGGCCGTCGGCACGGGCGATGGAGTTGTTGAGGATGTCCGGGTTGCGCGACAGCGTTTCCCACTTCAGGCTGCCCTCGTTCATGCCCTTGATGACCTGCTTGGACACGGTCACCAGGGAGATGGTCGACTGCACCCCTGGGGTGTTGTCCATGGTCCACATCAACTCGTCGATCGGGGCCATGGTCGAGTGGATCGAGCAGCTCTCGGCCGGGGTCTTGACCATGATCACCAGCACATCGGAACTGGTCGAGTAGTTGCTGATGATGAAGCTGTTGTCCTGGTTGTAGCGCGAGTCCGGGCGCAGCTCCGGGGCGCCCTGGTCGAGATCGCCGATCTTCAGGTTCTGGCTGTACCAGAGGCCGCCGGCGAAGGCCAGCAGCGCCAGCACCACCGACACCGGCGCCACCTTGGCGCTGGCGAAATTGGACAGCAGGCGCCAGAACGGGTGTTCACAGGTGGCGTCCTTCTTGCTGCGGGCGATGGCCTTCTGGCTGATGCCGACGTAGCTGATCGCCACCGGCAGCAGGATCAGGTTGGTGAAGACGATCACCGCCACGCCGATCGAAGCGCCGATGGCCAGCTCGCGGATTACGCCGATGTCGATGATCAGCAGGGTGATGAAACCCACCGCGTCGGCAAGGATGGCGATCATCCCCGGCAGGAACAGCTGGCGGAAGGTACGGCGCGCGGCGGTCAGGGCGTTGTCGGCGTCGCTGGACTGCAAGGCGATGCCGTTGATCTTCTGCACCCCGTGGGAGATGCCGATGGCGAAGATCAGGAAGGGTACCAGCATCGAGTATGGGTCCAGACCGAAGCCCACCGCATGCATCAGCCCCAACTGCCAGACCACCGCGACCAGGGTGGTGATCAGCACGGCGATGGTGCTGCGGATGCACCAGGTGAACCAGTACAGCAGCGCCCAGGTGATCAGCAGCGCCACGCCGAAGAACAACGCCACCATCACCAGGCCGTCGATCAGGTCGCCGACCTTCTTGGCGAAACCGACGATGTGGATCTTCACGTTGGGGTTCTGCGCCTGGAACTTGTCGCGGATCTTCTCCTCGAGCTGATGCGAGAACTGCTGGTAGTCGAGCTTGACCTGCTTGCCCGGGTCCTGCGGGTCGGGGTGGCTTTCCAGCAGCGGGATGTCGATGATGCTCGACTTGAAGTTGTTGGCCACCAGGCGCCCGACCTGGCCAGACTTGAGCACGTTGTCGCGCAGCGTGTCGAGGCTGTCCTGGGAGCCGTTGTAGGTGTTGGGGATCACCTCGCCGCCGGAGAAACCTTCCTCGGTGACTTCGCTCCAGCGCACACTGGGGCTCCATAGCGATTTAAGGCCCGCGCGATCGACACCAGGGATGTAGAACACCTCGTCATGGATCTGGCGCAGGGTCTCCATATAGTCCTTGTCGAAGATGTCGCCATTGACCGCCTCCACCGACACGCGCACGGTGTTGCCGAGGTTGGCCAGGTCGTTGCGGTGCTCCATCATCTGCTCGATGAACGGGTGCTGCAGCGGGATCATCTTTTCGAAACTGGTGGACGGGCGGATCTGCGTGGCCTGCCAGAACAGGAACACGCTGACCAGCAGGCAGATGGCGATAACCGCCGGACGATTGTTGAAGATCAGGCGTTCCAGCAGGGTGGCCTTGTCCTTGTGCTGCATGTCGAAACTCTCCCGGCTGGTCATGGACGCACCTCCTCTACACCGTCGGCCGAGGCCAGGTGCACGCCGCCCTGCCCCACCAGCAGCAGGCCGCCGCCGGCAAGGCCGCTGACCCCGGCCAGGGCGATGCGGTCGGCGCGATTGCGCACGCTGAAGGTCTGGCCGTCGTCATGGCTGCGCAGCACGCTGCCGCCATTGCCGACCAGCACCAGGCTACCGTCCTCGAGAAGCGTAGCGTTTGCCAGGCCGAATTCGAGCGGGCCGCGCTCGGCCTTGAGTTCGATCGGCTGCCAGCTATCGCCAAAATCGGTGGAGCGGAACAGGTTGCCGCGCAGGCCGTAGGCCAACAGGGTGTTGGGCTGAGCGGTGCCGATCACACCGAACAGCGAGCCCTCGTAGGGGCCTTGCACCGCCGTCCAGCTCTGACCGGCATCGCTGGAGCGGAACATGCTGCCCTGCTCGCCGACGATGAACAGGCCGGCGTCCTTCACCGTGGTGATGGCGTTGAGGTGGAGCTGGTCGGGGTTGTCCAGGCGCTCGCCGACGTCCTGCCAGTGCTGACCGCCATCAGTGGTCTCCAGCAGCGCGCCATAGGCGCCGACGGCAAAGCCATGTTGAGCATCGACGAAACGCACGTCGAGCAAAGGCGCTTCGCGGGACAGGTCTTCGAACTGCTTGCTCCAGGTCGCGCCGCCGTCGTTGCTGGCGAGGATCTGAGCGTCATGGCCGACCGCCCAGCCGCGCTTGTCGTCGAGGAAGAACACTGCCGTAAGCAGTTGCCGGGTGGGCACCCGGGCCTGGGTCCAGGTCTTGCCCTGGTCGTCGGAGAACAGGATATGGCCGCGATCGCCAACCACCACCAGGCGCTGGCCGGCGTGGGTGGCGCCGATCAACAGGCTCTGGCTGGCCTTGGCCGATTCCACCGAATAGTCGTCGGCGGCCACCGCCGCCTCGACGCTGCCAGCGCCAATGCCCAGCACCAATGCCAGCATCGCGCCTGCCGCCAGCCGGCGACGTGGCGTAATCCGCTCTCTCATGACTGCCCCCTGTTGTGTTCTTGTGGTGGGTCAATCTATTGCCAGGTACTGCCGAAACCCCTGTTCCAGAGGCCTGGAATAGCTTCTGGCCATGCTATCGGGATTGTCCGACAGAACACAACGAGCGGGACGTTATGTTTTGTTAACCGCCAGCACATTCGGCGAGTCAGCCCGATACCCGCCCTCATCCAAGGAGGTTTCCTACGGCCGCATCGGATTTTCCCGGCAATACTTCCTATCTATTCGTATTTACCGTCCTTCTCCGATGTTCAAACGAGCGCCCATGCCTGGACTCGCGCTCGCTGTAATCTGGACAAGGAGCGGTCAATGCACCACCAAGCAAATCTGCGCTACAGCTTCGAGCCGCTGAGCAGCGACGCCGAATTCGATGTGGTGACGTTCAAACTTACGGAGGCGCTCAGCGCACCGTTCACCCTCGAACTGGAACTTGCCAGCGAAGCCGACGATGTCGACTTCGGCACGCTGCTGGATAAGCCAGCACTGTTCACGCTGTGGGATGGTGATCACGCGGTGCGCCGTGTGCACGGCCTTGTCAGCACCCTCACCCAAGGCGACAGCGGTTTTCGTCGGACACGTTACCGCGCCGTGGTGGAGCCGCAGCTGGCCCGCGCCAGGCTGCGCTCGAACTGGCGCATCTTTCAGCACAAAACCGTGCCGCAGATCCTCGAACTGATGCTCAAGCGCCAAGGCATCCTTTACTTCGATGTACACGCCAGCCGCGAACATCAGGTGCGTGAGTTCTGTGTGCAGGCCGGTGAAACCGACTTCGACTTCATGGCCAGGCTGGCAGCGGAAGAAGGCTTCCTCTTTCGCTTCGAGCACACAACCGACCAGCACAAGTTGATTTTCACCGACCAGGTGCTGACGCTGGGCATGATCAGCTACGCCCCCATCACAGCCACCGACGACGCATGCTCCAGGTCCGAGGACCAGGATGCCCCCTCCATGCGCCGCGTGCTGTACCACGTCAATGGCACTGGCGGGCAACACCTGCCCTGTCTGCGCTGGTTTCACTACAGCGAGCACGTGCGTACGGAGCAACAGGTACAGCGGGATTACTCGTTCAGGTACCCCGCCTTCCATCTGGAGGAGTTCGCCTACGCATACGACTTGAAACATCCATCGAATGACTATGAACGTTTTGATTACCCTGGACGCTACAAGCGTGGCGCGGTCGGTAAGCCATTCACCGAAACCCGCATGGCTGCGCTGCGCCACGATGCCCGCATGGCCGAAGTCGAGGGCGACGACCCGCGCCTGCAAGCCGGCCTTGCGTTCGTTCTCGTCGGCCACCCGCGCGATGACCTCAACGCACCCTGGCGCGTAGCCAGCGTTACCCACACCGGCATTCAGTACACCAGCCTGGAGGAGGAATCTGCCGAGGCTGAACAAGGCACCCGCTACGACCTGCAGGCGCGACTGGTGCCGGGCATGGCCCAATGGCGCCCCGCCGCCCTACCCAAGCCCCGTATCGATGGGCCACAAATGGCCACCGTGGTCGGCCCGCCTGGCGAGGAAATCTATTGCGACGAGTGGGGCAGGGTCAAAGTCAGCTTTCCATGGGACCGTGAGAGCGCCAGCAACGAGTTCAGTTCCTGCTGGGTGCGCGTCTCCCAATTCTGGGCAGGCGGCAGTTGGGGTTCGATGGCAATCCCGAGAGTTGGCCAGGAAGTACTGATCCAGTACATCGATTCCGACCCGGATCAACCCATGATCTGCGGGCGGACCTACTGCGCCGATCAGTTGCCGCCCTACGATTTGCCGGACCACAAGACGCGCATGACCATCAAGAGCCAGACCCACAAGGGCGATGGTTTCAACGAGCTGCGCTTCGAGGACGAACTGGGGCGCGAAGAAGTGTTCATCCACGCCCAGCGGGACATGAACACCAAGGTCGGCCACGACGAACAGCTCATCATCGGTAACGACCGAGCCACGAAGACCGGGCGCGACGCCCATGCAAGCACCGCCCGGGACGAACGAATCGACATCGGCCGCGACCGGCACGACCACGTCCACCAGGACAGCGTCACCCATATCGACCGCAACGAGTCACGCCACATCGGCGATGCCAGCACGCAGACCATTGGCCGCGATCAACACGTGAGCATCGGTGGCAACCAGACACTCATCGTCGAAGGCACGCGCACCCTCGAAGCCAGGACGGCGCAAGCGCTGCTGACCCGGTCCTATATGCTGCAAGGCACCGAGCGTATCCACATCAGAGGCCCCAACGGCAAGATTGTCTTCGATGCCGAGGGGATTACCCTCGAAGCGGCGGCGATCCGTTTCATCGGCAATGTCACCTACCAGAGCGGCGCACAAAACCAGATCGAGGCCATCGAAGCAGCTGTGCGTGACGGCTCACCCTTGGTCGAAGAGTGCCCGTTCAGTGGCAAGGCCCGCAAATGAGCCTGTGCCACCAACTGCGCGCAAACACCACTTGCCCCGACACGCTTGGTGGCGACTTGATCCTGCTCGCCGAAGCGACCGCCAACGCCGAACTGCTTGCGCGCCTGGAATTTCATGGGATTGAGCACCAGTGCTTGTGGCACCTGCAGCGCAGCGCCGGGCTGGAAAGATACGCACCCTGGCTGTTCAGGCTGGTTCCGGGCAGCGACCTGGATAACTGGCTTGGCAGCAGCGCAGGCCAGTTGCCGTTCACCGCCCTCGCAACCGCCATGCCAGTCGATGCGCTGGCACGCCACCTGCGACGCGTCGGCAAACTGCAGCAGGGCAGCAAGCGCTACTGGCTGCGCCTGGGCAACCCACATGCATTGAGCCTGTACGTCGAGTCCCTCGCGCACCAAGCCGAACAGTTGGCACAACTGTTCGATCATGGGCGTCTGCGCACGCTCTACTTCCACGCCCCAGAGGCCGGCCTGGCGATCAGCGTCCAGCCGTTGTTCGAGCAGTTGGCGCAAACCTGCGAGCGCCAGGACCACCTCGCCTGGTTGGTACCTGCCAAGGCGCCGCACCAATGAACCTGCCCACTATCGACCTGGCGGCCATGCGATCAGCCGAGCTGCGAGCCACGAACCGCCGCCTTGCTGCCTACCTGCAAGAAGTGCTCGGCACCTCGCTGGCCACCCTGCATACCTCAGCCGAGCACTTGCCGCCTACGATCGCCATCGCCGGGGACGTGATCGCACGATCAGCGACGGTGAGTCACCAGGACTACAGCGTGCTGCTACTGCCGCATATCCTGCTGGGAGTCGGCTGGTGGAACGACCCGGCCTGCCAGCCGCTGAGCGCTGTGCTGGAGGCTAGCGGCCTGACTCAGCACGAGCGACTGGCGTTGCTCGCCGAGCGTGCCGTCAACGAACGCATACGCCTCGAACGACAACTCCCACGCATGCATGAGGTGGCACTGGGCATTCTCGGTTGGCGTGAGGCCACTGAAGACCCGACCCGGCTCTGGCACCACCTTGCCTACCTGATGACGCTGCGCGGCCTGCCTGAAACCGCCCACGAAGACACCTACTGCCTGTACGAAACCGACGCCTGCGCGCATCACGCGCTACCTGAAATCCGCCACAAGCAGCTCAACGGCAACGAACGGCTCGCGCACCAGCACTACCGCATGCGCTTGCCCCGGCCATCGGACGACCTGGCCAAGCTCACGCCCCTTGGGCGCAGCCAGGTACTGCTGCACATCCTGCTGGCCATCGCGTTCGGGCGCTTCTTCCACATCAGCCCACTGTTCACATCATGGGTAGCGCCACTGGATCAGCTGGAGTGCCCACGCGAGCGCAGCCGGGTGGTGGCCGGCCAACTCACCACCCACCTGCACGCCCTTACGCAAGGACAGCCCGATGCCTGAAGCACTCGCCACCCCGCTTGAAAACCTGCGCCACGGCATACGCGACGGCGCGTTGCCCGCCCCGGCTAGCGTCTGTATCCCCTGCTGCCTGCCGGGCGCCTTGTTCTCACTCGACGGCAAGGACGGTTGCGACCACCTGGCGGGCATCCCCTCCGCGCAGGGCGTCGAGCCGCTATGGTTTCGCCACAACCCCTGGATCCGCGACCGCACCCGCAATTACCGCGATACCTTCCTGCAGCAAGTGCTCGAACACGCTGGCAGCACCCTGGGCGACGCCTGGCTGGCCGAGTTCCTGGCCTTTGTCAGTATCGAGAAGATCCAGCTGCTATGCATCGACGAGCAAATGGAGCGAGACGACCTGGCGCCGCCCATCCTTGACCATCTGGCGGTGCGTACCCACCAGGGCCTGGGTTTTGAGCTGCAGCGCAACTTCTTCTTTGCCAACAGCACCCTGTTCTACGCCAGTTTCACCCATGCCCAGTGGGCCGAAGTGCCGCGCGGCGAGTACCGTGACGAGCATGGCGAGCAACGCATCAGCCCGCCGTACACCTGGCACCCCCCTGAAGGGCACTATCCGGTCGACAAGGCCTGCGCAGACCTGGCATTGCACTTTACCCAGGCCAAAGCCCAGGCACGCTTCTGGCGGGGCGTCCTCGGCGCTGGCGAAGTGGCCCTGGGCGTGCTGGCGATGGTACCGGTGGTACGCGGCATCCAGGGCACGGCCACGGCCGGGCGTTATGCTTTCCTCGCCTTGGAGGCAGCGCTGGCTGCCGATGCCATGGTCGATGGCAGCAGCCGCATGATCACCGGCGAAGGCCTGAGCATCGGCGAGCAGTTCTTCACCGAACTGGCCCGCCTGGCCAACCCGGCGACCGCCGAGGACCGTGGCAAGCAGGTGTTCATGGCCATCAACCTGGCCTTGCTGCTGCCTGCCGCGTTTGGCGGCGCCCGCTGGCTGATGCACAAGCTGCGCCCCGGCAGCGTGACCACCGTGCAACTGGACAACGCCGCGCTGACCCAGGAACAGGTGCAGCGCCTGGGAAACCGCAGCGCTGGTGAAGTCACCCTGCTCGAAACCCGGATCGAACGGCGCGCGGATGACGGTGGCCTGCGCGTGCGCGCCAGCGAACTGCATTCGACCGAGCGCAACGCCAGCCTGATCAGCCTGGAAGCCAACGGCGCCAGGGCTGACTACGCCTACATGGCCAGCACCCTGCGTGACCGGCTGGTGGCGCTGATCCAGCACAGCGTTGGCCCGGTGCGCATGGGCGGCAGCCTGACCCGGGTGGTCGCCGATGCCGGTGAAGAAGCCCTGGCCGCGGCGCTCATCAAGCACTGGAAGGTCAAGCCGGAGAACATCCTCGGGCTGAGTACCCACCCTGGCAAAGCCAGCCAGTTCGGCTTGAAGAACAAAAGCGACCAAGGCATCGACATGCTGGTGTACGTCCCGCCACCGCCGACCATGACGGTGAGAAACCCCACGACCAACGCCATGCGCCATCACATCGATGGGCTCAAAGGCACTTCACCGGTGGAGGAATTAGTGTTCGAGCCGGGGACGCTGCTGGTGATTGAGGTGAAGACCACGCTGGGTAAGAGCAAGACTCCAGGGTTTCTTAAAACACAGGCGGGGGGTGGGGCAAATAACACAAAACGGATACAGGCGCTGATCAACAAAAGAAGGCAAGGCTGGGACGTTGAAAAGTTAGCGCAACACTACCCTGAATTCGTGAACAATTCACAAATTCTTGGCGACGCTGTTAGAAATGGAAAAGCTTCATACCTTCACGCCCAGGTATTTTTCAGCCCGAACGGCCAGCTCAATAAAATTGTTGGCGAATCGACTGGCATTCAAATAAACAGATGGGACCAATAATGACACCCCCCACAAATAAACGTTTATCAAAAAGCCTAAAAGACACACCAAACTGGGCTCTCGGAAAACTACCAACCCGAACAAACCTTGTATCCGAATACATAAAAGACAACGAGACAATCGAAACTGCCTGCGATGAAGTATTCAAACTGGGGATGAATGACATTGCAAAAAGCCTTGCACTCGCCACAACCGCCCCTCTTGAAGCAAAAAAGCTTTTCGCCGCCGCCACGCTAAAGATGATGTTCGCCAACTGTTTAACAGTACAAAAAATGAAGGGTACAAAAAAGACACACTACGATGACCTCGACGGCATCACTCACAATATGTTTTGTACCTTGGCCACCGGCCAGCTCAGTTTAATCCGCCCTTGCCATCAAGCTGTTCTCTCCGGTTTGGAGGGCGGTTACGGCGTCGCCGATGGCAACAAGCTCCCCATTGGGACAACCCTTCGCTACGCCGCCTTTGGCCTGACCCTCATCGGCGATTGGCTCGGTAAGCCCTTCGACCTCGACAAACATGCCCTCCCCCGTGACCCCGCCTGGGGCCAGTTGGTCGCCCACTGGCGTGAACCCAACCCCGAGAAAGTGCTGCCCATCTTGCTGGCCGCCTGTGATACCCATATCGAACGCATCGCCCTGACCTCCAAGGAAGTCGACTCCGGCAACTTCGAATTCGGCTCTACCTTCGAAGCCGTCTACCCCGCCGAAATCCTTGCCATCATCAACCTGCGCCGCACGCTGGGGTTAACGACCCCCTTCATCAACCACCCCTTGATGACAACCCCTTATGCCGCGCTAACGCTCCCACCCAATACCCGGCTCGAGCGCGACGCACTGCTGGACAACTTTCTCAAAGCCGCCTGCAAGCTCAACCCCGAGGCAGTGCCGGAGGGTTTGTATGAAGCGCTGGTGAAGACTTGGACGGAGTACTGAACATGCCCGGACATGGAGCCATTCGCCTGGGTGACACGCATTCGGGCGGGGGAACGATGATAGAAGCCAATGGCGTGATGATCGACGGTCAAGCGCAGTGCGTAATGGGCGACAGGGCGCAGTGCCCGCTACATGCGGGGGTTTATCCGCTGGTCAGCGGCGGCGACCGGAGCGTGCTGTTCGAGGGGCAACCGCTGATCTTCGAGCCAGCAGAACTGGCGTGCGGCTGCCAGGTGTTTTCAACCTGTACGCGGGGTCATGCAAAAGCGTGAGTAGCCAGCGTCCTTGTGAAAAACATCGCGGCGTTGCAGCGAGCCCACAGGGACCGCGTGAGGCTCAAGCCTGCGCGATACCTGTGGGAATGGCCCTGACTTTCCAATGGCTTACGCCAGGCTCTTGCTCACCACCTCGTACACATCGCTGGACAGCGCACCGGAAGCGAGGATCCGCTCCAGCTCGCCCTTCATCAGCGCCTGACGCTGGTCGTCATACTTGCGCCAGCGGGTCAGCGGCGCCAGTTGGCGCGAAGCGATCTGCGGGTTGAGCGCATTGAGCTCGATCACCAGGTCCGCCAGGAAGCGATACCCCGAACCGTCAGCGGCATGGAAGTTGACCAGGTTCTGCCCGGCGAAACCACCGATCAGCGCGCGCACCTTGTTCGGGTTCTTCAGGGTGAAGGCCGGGTGCTGCATCAATGCCTTGACCCGCGCCAGGCCGCCCGGCAGGGTGCTGGCCGCCTGCACGCTGAACCACTGGTCCATGACCAGCGGGTTGTCCTTGAAGTGCTCGGCGAAGGCGTCCAGGGCCTTGGCGCGCTCGGCCTCGAACGGCGAGTTGACCAGCACCGCCAGCGCCGTGAGACGCTCGGTCATGTTGTCGCAGTGCTCGTACTGCTCCAGGGTCGCCTCGAGCACCTGCGGCTTGCCGCTCAGCATCAGGTACGACAGGGCGATGTTCTGCAGGCTGCGACGGGCGAAGTGCTCGGCCGAGGCCACGTAGGCGGTGTTGCGCGACACGTCGCGGTTGGCCTGGTAACGCGCCCACAGGGCATCGAACAACTGCTCGGCGATCTGCTGGCGGGCGAACTCACGGGCGGCGTGAATCGCATCGACGTCGGCCACCTGGCTGATTTCGGTGAGATAGGCCTCGCCCGGCAGCGAGAGCATCTCGGCGACCATGGCCGGGTCCAGCGACGCGTTGCCGAGCACGGTGCCCAGTGCGGTGATCAGGCGCTGGTCGAGGGACAGTGCTTCGCCACGCTGGTGCTGGCCGATCAGCTCCTGGAGCACCTGCACGGCCAACTGCTGCCCCGCTTCCCAGCGGTTGAAGCCGTCGCTGTCGTGTTGCATCAGGAACATCAGCTGGTCGCGGTCGTAGGGGAAGCCCAGCTTGACCGGTGCGCTGAAGCCGCGCAGCAGCGACGGCAGCGGCTGGCTGGCAATACCTTCGAAGGTGAAGGTCTGTTCGGCTTCGGTCACCGACAGCACGCGGCTGGTGCCAGTGGCGGCGCTTTCGCCGGCCAGGCGCAATGGCAGGTCGTTACCTTGGGCATCCAGCAGGCCCAGCGCCACCGGGATCACGAACGGCAGTTTCTCGACCTGCCCCGGTGTCGGCGGGCAGCTCTGGCGGAAGGTCAGGCTGTAGCGCTGCGCGGCAGCGTCATAGGCCTCGCTGACCTCCAGGCGCGGGGTGCCGGCCTGGCTGTACCAGCGCTTGAACTGGGCCAGGTCGACGCCGTTGGCGTCTTCCATGGCCTTGATGAAGTCGTCGGTGGTAACCGCCTGGCCATCATGGCGCTCGAAGTACAGGTCACTACCCTTGCGGAAGCCCTCGGCGCCCAGCAGGGTGTGGACCATGCCGACCACCTCGGCGCCCTTCTCGTACACCGTCAGGGTGTAGAAGTTGGAGATCTCGATGAAGCTGTCCGGGCGGATCGGGTGGGCCATGGGGCCGGCGTCTTCGGCGAACTGATGGGTGCGCAGGTAGGCGACATCCTCGATGCGCTTGACCGTGCGCGAGTTCATGTCGGCGCTGAACTCGGCATCGCGGAACACCGTGAAGCCTTCCTTGAGCGACAGCTGGAACCAGTCGCGGCAGGTCACGCGGTTGCCCGACCAGTTGTGGAAATACTCGTGGGCCACCACGCCCTCGACGCGCTGGTGAGCAGCATCGGTGGCGGTCTCGGCGCGGGCCAGCACGCAGCTCGAGTTGAAGATGTTCAGGCCCTTGTTTTCCATGGCGCCCATGTTGAAGTCGTTGACCGCGACGATCATGAAGATGTCCAGGTCATATTCACGACCGTAGACTTCCTCGTCCCAGCGCATGGACTTCTTCAGGCTGACCATGGCGTGGTCGCACTTGTCGAGGTTTTCCGGCTCGACATAGATGCGCAGGGTCACATCGCGGCCTGACTGGCGAACGAACGTGTCTTCCTTGCACCAGAGATCACCGGCCACCAGCGCGAACAAGTAGGCCGGCTTCTTGAACGGGTCTTCCCAGGTCGCCCAGTGGCGGCCATCCTCGGCCGGGCCGCTGCCGACCGGGTTGCCGTTGGACAGCAGCACCGGGTAGCGGTGCTGCTCGGCAATCACCGTGGTGGTGAAGGTGCTCATCACATCCGGGCGGTCGAGGTAGTAGGTGATCTTGCGGAAACCCTCGGCCTCGCACTGGGTGCAGAACATCTTGCCAGACTTGTACAGGCCTTCCAGCGCGGTGTTGCTCTCTGGGTGGATCTTCACGCTGGTGTCCAGGGTGAAGCGCTCGGCCTTGGGCTGCACGGTCAGGCTGTCGTCGCTGAGCTGGTAGTCGCCTGCCTGCAGTTCGGCATCGTCCAGCGATACCCGCAATAGTTCCAACTGTTGGCCATCGAGCACCAGCGGCGGCAGGCCGGCGCCGCGCTCGGGGTTGCGGCGCATGACCAGCTGCGCATGGACCAGGCTGTGGTCCTCGAACAGTTCGAAGGTCAGGTGGGTCTCGTCGATCAGGTACTCGGGGGCCTGATAGTCCTTGAGGTAGATCACTTGCGGTTGTTCGGTACGCATGGTGACGATCCTTTTACTGGAGCACGGCCAGCTGGTAGGCCGTGTACTTGCGAATGTTGATCACGCCGGTGTCGAAGATCAGGTACTGGCCCTTGATGCCAAGCAGCGTGCCTTCCACGACCGGGTCCTTGTCGAGGTTGAAGCTGACGATCTTTTTCGGGTAGGCCTCGACCGGGTAGCGCATCTGCACCACCTCGGCGTCGGGCAGCGGCTGGATGGCCTGCAGGCCGAAGCGCTCCTGCAAGGCACGGATGCCGTCGGCGCAGGCGTCGAAGATCTGCTCGCGGATGGCCGGCAGGTCGAGCACCTCGGCGTCGCCCTTGAGCAGCGCGCGCCAGTTGGTGCGGTCCGGTACCTGGCTGCGCAGCACGTCCTCGACCAGCCCGGATTGCTGGCGGGTGGCCACGCGCATGATCGGCAGCGCCTGGCTGGCGCCCTGGTCGAGCCAGCGGGTGGGCAGCTGGGTGGCGCGGGTGATGCCGACCTTGATGCCCGACGAGTTGGCCAGGTACACCACGTGGTCAGTCATGCAGAACTGCTCGCCCCACGACGGCTCGCGGCAGGTGCCGGCGTCGTAGTGGCAGCGTTCCGGGGCCATGATGCACACATCGCACTGGGCCAGCTTGGTCATGCACGGATAGCAGTAGCCCTGGCTGAAGCTGGTCTTGGTGCGCTTGCCGCAATGGCTGCAATGGATCGCGCCGAGGTACTCCAGGCGGATCGACTGGCCGATCAGCGGATTGACTGGCACCTCGGTGTCATCCAGGCGGAAACTGTATTGAACGACCGGTGCGTCCAGGCGCACCGCCATCTTGCTCAAAGAGCCACGAGCGAGTTCGATCAATGTACCGAGTCCGACTTGAACAGAATGTTGGCGATCGGCGCCGACTTCGAGGCGCATTCCTGCGGGCCCATGTAGCCAGTGCGCTGCTCTTCGGGGAGGTTCTTGATCTCCCAGGCGATCACCGCCTGCAGCGACAGCTCTTTCTGTTCGGCGGTCAGTTTGCGGCCGTCGGACCATTTGCCGATTTCCACGGCCGTCTTCAGGCTCTGGTAGATCTCGGGGGTGATATTTTCGATCATTTGCGCGAACGTGGACATGCTGTCTCCTCAGTCAGGCGGTCAGTTTACGCCTCGCCAGCGCGCCACCCAAGAGCCCCGTCAGGCATCCGATGAGCAACCCACCGACATGGGCGGCGTTGGCGATCTGGCCGAAGCCGAGCTGACCGACCAAGCCACTCAGGCAGATCACCAGCCAGATCAGCATCATCACCAGCACGCCTTTGGGCAGATTGAACTGCGGGTTAGGCGCCAACCATTGGTACAGCCAGACATGCCCGAGCAAGCCGTAGAGCACGCCGGACAGGCCGCCGAACAGGCTCGGCCCGCTGGTGAAATGCTGGGCCAGGTTGGACACCAGGCTGAACAACAGCGTCAGCCCCAGCAACATCCACGGCCCCTGGCGCAGCTCGATACGCTTGCCCAGCTCCCAATACCACAGGCCGTTCATGGCCAGGTGCAGCACGCCGAAGTGCAGCAGCATCGGCGACACCAGGCGCCACCACTGGCCTTCGGCGAGGCCCTGGAGCAAGGGGGTGAAGTACAGGTAGTCGCCCTGCACCTTGAACGACAGGAAGGTGAACCAGCCAATGGTCGAGAGGTTGTCACCCAGGCCGGTCACCCCGGCGACCACCAGGCTCAGGATCAGTACCGCGGCGGTGACCTTGCAGGCCAGGGCCTGCTCCTTCAGCGAAGGCGCCGCCGGGGCGATCGGCATGCCGGCGTCCACAGGCTCGGGCATCGCTGCTAGGTCGGCATTGCCCTCAGGGAAGCGCCGATAAAGTTCCAGTACTTCATGGGCCATTGCCGGCGGTGCCCAGAGCACCTGCTCCTCCCCCTCCTCCACGACCCGATGCGGCACCTGCAGACGGCGCAGCAGGGCGACGAAGCCGCCAAGATCGACACTCAACGGCAGGCGTAGCACTTCGATCACGTTCACTGGCTGGCCTGCGGGCGTTCGACATCGACCCAGACGAACTTGTGCGGGTCGATGCGGGTTTCGTCGTCCAGCCGATAGGCCGCCAGCTTGCCGTAGAGCACCGCGCTGTAGTCCAGGCAGGCCAGGTTGGCGCGGATCGGCGCCGGCCGGCCGCTGCGCCAGTAATGACCGACGAACAGCAGCGGTTCGTCCTCGGCATAGCGCAGCAGGGCGTTCTTCTGGCTGTGACTGAGCGGCGTGCGGGCTACTTCGTCGGGCAGCGCGTCGGGCTGGAAGACGATATCGCCGTAGGTCTGCGGGTCTTCTTCCCAGAATTTGGTGCGGAAGAAGGCGCGGGTCAGGCCATCGCCCCCGGTCAGGGTCAGGCCATCCGGCAGGCGCATGTCGGTGCCACGCAGTAAGCGGTTGCACACGGTCGAAGCGAAACTGCCGGGCACCGCCGAGGCCTGCACGAAGTGCTCGTCGATACAACCACCGGGGTATTGCTGACGCAGCGGCGCGATCAGCTGCGGGTCCCAGCAGGCGTGCACCAGGCGGAAACGCCCGGCGTCGACGAACAGCGGCAAGGTGTAGAACCACTGGATGAAGTCGTGCCAGTCGCCGGGGTGCTGGGCGAACTGGGTGAGGGTCTCGTCGATCAGCCGCGCATGGCGCGGGGTGTGCTCGCGCACATGGGCCTTGCCGCTACCTGGCAGCGCCGGGGTGACCCAGGCCAGGGCGTTGTACTCGTGATTGCCCATGATGCAGAAGGCCTGGCCGGCCTCGACCATGTCATGGACGATGTGCAGCGCCTCGCGAATGCGCGGGCCGCGGTCGACGATGTCGCCGAGGAACAGCGCCTGGCGCCGTGGGTGGCGCCAGACCCCACCGACCCGCTTGTAGCCGAGGGTGTCGAGCAGGCGTTCGAGGGTCAGTGCGCAACCGTGCACGTCGCCGATGATGTCGAAACTGCGCGCCGGATCGAACATCAGTCGTCCCTGCCTCCCAGGCGGCTGCCCCAGCCGAGCTTGGTGCGGCAGACCTCATAGTAGTTGTGGTCCAGCGGATGGATCAGGCGCAGCTTCTGCGGCTTCTTGCTCACCGTGATGGTGTCGCCGGGGGCACAGGTGAAGTGGTTCTGGCCGTCGCAGGACACCTGCGGGTAGATCTGCAGGTCCTTGGACACGACGATCTTCAGCTCGCTATTGCCATCCACCACGATCGGCCGGCCCGACAGGGTGTGCGGGTACATCGGCACGATGACGATGGCGTCGAGCTTGGGGTGCATGATCGGGCCGCCGGCGGACAGCGCATAGGCCGTGGAGCCGGTGGGCGTGGCGACGATCAGGCCGTCGGCCTTCTGGCTGCAGACGAACTGGCCGTCGATGTAGATCTCGAACTCGATCATCCGCGTCGACTTGCCCGGGTGCAGCACCACGTCGTTGAGCGCGTCGCCCTGGCCTATGGCCTCGTGATGGCGGCGCACCTCGGCCTGCAGCAGGAAGCGGTTTTCCACCAGGTAATGGCCGTCGAGTACCTCGGCGACTTTCTCCTCGAGTTCGTCGGGGCGGATATCGGTGAGAAAACCCAGGTTGCCACGGTTGATGCCCAGCACCGGCACATTGTGTCGGGCCAGGGCGCGGGCGGCACCGAGCAGGCTGCCGTCGCCACCAACGACGATGACCAGGTCGCAGACTTCGCCCAGCAGCTTGCGCGTGGAGGTCTGCAGGCCGTGGCCAGGCAGCACTTCGGCGATGGCATCCTCGAGGATCACGTGCAGGTGGCGCTCGAGGAGGAATTTTTTCAGTCGGCGAATGGTGTCGAGCACCTGGGAGCTGCCAAGGCGGCCGATGATACCGATATTGCGAAATTGCTCCATGGTGCTCCTGCAAAGCTCTGCGGCGGGTGACAATGGCGCGATTATGGGCGAAAGGACTGGCCAGCGGCAAACCGGCTATGCTCGCAGGATGATGCCCTTCGCCGACCTCGAACTCCTGCCCCGCCAGCTGCGCCACCCCGCGGTGCGCGACCTGGCCTGGACGCTGCTGTCACCGCCGCTGCTGGAGGACGCCGCCTGCGCCCAGCGCCACCCGCTCAAGGGCAGCGCCTGGGCCGACGACCCGCAGGCCCTGGGCCGCTGGCTCGTCCACCTCGACCAGGCCCCTGGGCCGCTGCTGGCCTGGCTGGCACGCCTTAACAGCCGGCGGCTCGGCCTGTACTACGAAAGCCTGTGGCAGTTTGCCCTGCAGCAGGCACCGGGCATCGAACTGTTGGCGGCCAACCTGGCGATCCGCGACGGCGGGCATACTCTGGGCGAACTGGACATTCTGCTGCGCGACCGCGAGGGCGATCATCATCTGGAACTGGCCATCAAGCTCTACCTGGCCCCCCCAAGCGGTGACGGCGGCGACCCGGACCTCTGGCTCGGCCCCGGTTGCCATGACCGGCTGGGGCGCAAGCTGGCGCACCTGGCGCAGCACCAGTTGCCCATGTCGAGCGGAGCACGCAGCCGCTCGGTGCTGGCCGGGCTGGGCCTGGATCGGGTGCAGGCCCACCTGTGGCTTGGCGGCTACCTGTTCTACCCACGGTCAGGACAGACCCGCTCGCCAGAGGGAGCCAACCCCCGGCACCTGCGCGGACGCTGGCTACGTCAATCGCAATGGAGCGAGGTCGAAAACGGCTGCTGGCAGCCCCTGCCCCGCCACGCTTGGCTGGCGCCGGCGCGGTTTGAAGCACAGGCCTGCTGGAGCGCAGCGCGCTTCGACGCCTGGCGCAAAGGGCTGGAGCCCGATACCCACGCACACCTGCTGAGCCGGGTGGAGGAACAGGCGGACGGCACATGGGAAGAGGTCGAACGGATGTTTCTGGTGGCCGACACCTGGCCGGACCTCCCCCCACGCTGAAGCAGACTGTCGCCGGTTCACCGGCGACAGCAGACCGGGCCTCAGGACGCCTCGGCCACAGGCTCAGGCGCCGGGCAATGCGCCTGGGCATCCTTCGGCCACAGCACCTGGCCCTTGCCGTCGACCACCTGTTCCGCGCCGCAAGGCAGGCGGTTGGTATCGAACACCACGCTGCCATCCAGGCGATACAGGGCGCGCAGCGTACGCACGGCGTCGTCGCCATTGCCCTCGACTCGATAGGCGAAGATCGCGCCACGCGCCTCGTCGACCACCAGGTCCTGCCACTTGGCGGGCACCAGCAGCTTGCCGTCGAGGTCGTACAGCGCGCGCGCGGTGTCCGACCTGCTGCCTTCGGCAGCCAGCAGGTGGCGGCCATCAGCCAGCAGCTTGAACGATACGAACTGTTCAGGCTTGACCAACACCTTGCCCAGCTCGTCCATCAGGCCCACGGTGTCGGTTTCGCTCGGCATGCCTAGGAACACCACCGTCTTCTTCGGCGATTTCAGCTCGGTGAAGGCATAGCGCTTGGGCGCGACCACGCCGATCTGCTTGTAGGTGGGCTGGAACACGACCTTCCCCTGGTCCAGGTCGATGGTTCCGTAGGTTGCCAGGAACATGTTCTGCAGCTTGCCGATATGGTTGAAACCGGGGCGATGGCCACTCATGCCGAGCAAACCCATGCCAGCGTCGCCGATCGAATCGTACTCGGGCTCGATCAGCCATTTGCCGTCATGCCCGATCATCCCGGCCTTGCCCCGGTCTTCATCGGTACGCGGCAACTGCACCATGCCGCCAACCTTGCCGAAGGTCTCGCAGTTCTGATACTTCGCCTCGATCACCACCTTGCCCTGGTAGTCGAGGTAGCCGCACGGCTTCTCGTAGTCATCGCGGAAGGCCACCAGACCACCGCCCGGCGTGCCCAGCCAACCCTGGCCAAGTGGGATCACCAGGTTGCCTTCGGCATCCGCCAGCCCCTTGCCGGCAGTTCCCTCCTGGGAGACGACCAGGTGACCGTCGGCGGCGCTGACAATGGTGTCGAAATCGAGCTTGCGCAACACCTTGGTCTGCAGGTTGTACCCCCAGTTCTCACCCTGGCGCTCGGCCAGTACCCAGTTGCCGCGCTTGGCGAAATCTTCGCGCACATACATCGAGTCGAACACCGCCTCGCTGACCTTCTCGCCCTGGGGCGTGAGGATGCCACGCAACTCGTCGATCTCGTAAACGATGAAGTCGTTGTCGCCACCGACATAGACAGTGTCGAAGATCGGCGGCTGGACTTCCTTGCCCTGCTCGTCCATTACCCCGACCTTGCCATCGCGAACATAGCCGAACAGGCCGGGAGTCAAGGTGTAGAGCGAATCGGTGAGGTCGGCGCGAATCACCCGCTGGCCGTCACCGCTGGCCAGGTGCCAATAGTCGCCGCGTCCGAAGATGAAGGCATCGGTGAAGGGTTGAGTGTAGAGCTGAGTGAATTCACTGCCTGGGGCAATCCGGAACGCGCCGTTCTGGTCCAGCACGGCACATTCGTCGTTCACGCAAAGCGGAATGGTCAGGGCGGCAATCGGCGGCGTCTTGACCGCCGGGACTTGCTCGCAGCCGGCGAGCAGCAGTGACAGGGCGCCGAACAGCGCGACCCGAGGGGTACTGATGAAGTGTTTCATTGACACAGGATCCTTGTGCGATTGTCATCAGGTGCAGGCTAAAAGCCATCACCCAGCTTGCTGTGTCGGCGATGTTTGATAGATCTGAAGCAAACAAATTTCCACGCCAGCGATTAGAGTGAAGGTCAGGCGCCGAGAAGAGCGCCCGTGCAACCTGATGACGAGGACCCACCATGGTTTCATCCACCCCCGCGACCCATTACGCGCGTCTGTCGATCGCCCTGCACTGGCTGATGCTGGTGCTGTTGGCCGCCGTCTACGCCTGCATCGAACTGCGCGGCCTGTTCCCCAAGGGCAGCGCTGAACGCGACCTGATGAAAGACCTGCACTTCATGCTTGGGCTGACGGTGTTCGTGCTGGTCTGGCTGCGCCTGGCCATGCGCCTGTCACGCCCCACTCCGCCGATCGTGCCCAGGCCTCCGGCCTGGCAGACGGGGCTGTCGCACCTGGTACACCTGCTGCTGTACCTGATGATGATCGGCCTGCCGCTGGCCGGTTGGGCAATACTCAGTGCCGCCGACAAGCCGATCCCGTTCTATGGCCTGGAGCTGCCGGCGATCGTCGCCCCCGACCCGGACCTGAGCAAGTTCATCAAGGGCTGGCATGAACGTATCGGCAGCTGGGGCTACTGGCTGATCGGCCTGCACGCACTGGCCGGGCTCTATCACCACTATGTGCGGCGCGACAACACGCTGCTGCGCATGCTGCCCTACAAGTAACCGCGTCGCCCCTGCAAGCCTCCGCTGTGCAGGAACACCAGGCGGGTGCCGGAAGCGAAATGCCCGGCCTCGACCTGATCGCGCAGGGCCAAAAGGGCCTTGCCGGTATAGAGAGCCTCAAGCGGCATGCCGGTTTGCCGTTCGGTGTCGGCGATGAACGCCAGCAGCGCGTCATCGATACGGGCAAAGCCGCCACGGCTGGCGTCATGCAACTGGTAGCCGTGCACACCCACCAGCGCCGCGACGGTTTCCGGTACACCATGGTCCAAGGGCACGGCCAGAGCGCCATGGACTCTATGCCTGCCCGCCTCTTCCAGCACCATACCGGCCAAGGTCGTGCCGGTGCCTGCCGCCACCCACCAGGCGTCGTAATCCATCCAGCCCAGCGTTGCCAATTGCGCCCGGCATTGCCCGACGATCAACCCGCAGCCCTGCGCGCCAGCTGGGCCGCCACCGCCTTCGGGGATGCAGTGCCAGCCCGGGTAGCGGGCCTGCCAGGGCTCCCAGAAGCCGGGCTCATGGCGGTTGCGGTAGCCGCCGAAACCGAGCCAGTGCAGCTCCATACCCAGGGCTCGCAGGTCCTGTACCGTCGGTGTTTCCTGAGGGTGGCCACGCAACAGCCCGGCGGTAGCGAAGCCGAAACGCTTGCCGGCGGCCGCCAGGGCGTGGAGATGGTTGGAATAGTTGCCGCCCAGGCTGATCAGGCCTGGAGCATTGGCCTTCTGGGCTTCGAGGAGGTGATGACGCAGCTTGAACCATTTGTTGCCGCTGATCAGCGGGTCGATCAGGTCCAGGCGCAGGACCGCAGCTTCGATTCCCGCGTGGCGTAACCAAGATAGGTCGAGGCGTTGCAGGGGGGCTAGGGGGAGAGAAAAATCAGACATGGAGGCAGTTTATCTGATTGCCCAGATGCAGATGTGTTGCTCGTTGCCGTTGCCGAACGAGAGGCTAGCGCCATAGCCCACGAGCGACAGCTGCGCCAGTGCAAGCGCCGCCCGTAACTTCGCGACTTCAGGAGG